>NZ_JBJHAT010000008.1:0-123298 GCF_054051175.1 Blastococcus sp. SYSU DS0753
TGGGCCGGTACAACGCCTTCGCCGGGGGTTACGGCGGTGGCTCGATCCACTGGTCGCCGAGCACCGGTGCGCACGAGACGTACGGGGAGATCCGGGACCGCTGGGAGGAGCTGGGCTGGGAGCAGGGCGTGCTGGGCTACCCGATCACCGGGGAGCTCGGGACCGCGGACGGTGAGGGCCGGTACAACCACTTCGCCGGGGGCTACGGCGGCGGCTCGATCTACTGGTCGCCGAGCACGGGGGCGCATGAGGTGTACGGGGAGATCCGGGACCGCTGGGAGCGCTCGGGCTGGGAGATGGGGCCGCTGGGCTACCCGGTCAGCGGGGAGTACGACGTGCCCGGCGGTCGGCGCAGCGACTTCCAGAACGGCTACATCACCTGGGACCGCGCCACCAACACGACGGAGCTGGTGGTCACGGACTGACGGCGCGCCACCCGCGCCCTGGGCCCGCGGCTGCGGCGTCCCTGTTCCCGCAGTCCGCGGGATCCGGGACTCCCGCAGTCCGCGGGATCCGGGACGGCCGGCGGCACGATGGCACCGCGCCGCGACGGGCGACCACCGCATCGGTCGGCTCTGCACGGGACCGGGGGCGCAGCCGCTCGGTGGCGTCTGCCGGCCCAGGCCCGTGCCGGCAGACGGTGTGGTGCTCAAGCAGTGCGTTCACCCGGTCGATGGAGGTCACGTCAGGTCGTCACCGAACGTGAGCGGAGCAACCAGCGTGTCCATCCCCAGTGCCGGCGTCACCCGGGTTCTCGTCCTCGCCGACGCACCCGTCCTGCGCCGAGGTCTCGTCGGCATGATCGACGAGACCGCCGGCATGCAGGTCGTCGGTGCGCCGGGGGAGCCCCGCCGCGCCCTGGTGCTGGCCGAGTCCGCCCGCCCGGACGCGGTGGTCGTGGAGCTCGGTTCCGGGCGCAGCGCCACGCTGACCGCCTGCCGCGACCTGCGCCGCCGCTTCCCGCGGACGGCGATCGTCGCCGTGGCGACGTCCGAGGACCCGGCCGTGGTCAACGAGGCACTGGCCGCCGGCATCCGCGGCTACCTGCTGATGAACACCTCCGCCACGCTGCTCGGCTGGGCCGTGCTGGCCGCCCGCGCCGGTCGCACCGTCGTCGACCCGCAGATCCGTCGGGTGGAGCCGGGCGCGGCCGCGCCGGTCGCCCGCGAGCTCACCCCCGCGGTGCCGCTGACCCGCCGGGAGTCCGACGTCCTCGACGAGCTCGTCCTGGGCCAGTCCAACCGCACGATCGGCGAGAACCTGTTCATCTCCGAGGACACGGTGAAGTCGCACGTGAAGGCGATCCTGCGCAAGCTCGGCGCCCGCGACCGGGCGCACGCCGTCTCGCTGGTGCTCTCCGCCCGCAACGGCTGCACCTGCGGGGCGCACGACCTGACCGCCGCTCCCGTCGAGATCTGACCCGGTGGGCCCCGAGGCCGGGGCGGCGAGCGGCCGGAGTCGGCGTTGGGTCCCCCGGTGCGATCTCCGGCGACCGAGGAACGGTCCGCGGCCGTGGCGCTGCCGCAGGCCGTCGCCGGCTGAGCCGGAGCGGCTCAGCGGAACCGGCCGGGCGGCCGCTCGCGGGGTTACCGTGCTGGGCATGGTCGGCGTCCTGGCGGCTGCACTGCTGCTTCTGCTGCTGGCCGGGATCGTCGTCTGGATCGTCTCGACGCCTCAGCCGTGGCCGGCCGCCGGCCGGCTGCTGCCCGGGCGCGAACGGGAGTGGCGGGCGCGGGCGGTCGCCGCAGCGCACTGGCACGCCGCCCACGACGAGGTGGACGGGATGACGCGGGTGCTGCTGCGCCGCAGCTGTCCGGGTCCCGACGGACACCCGGAGGTGCTCGAGGAGCGGGTGTTCGACAGCTTCCCGGCGGACGACCCGATGTGGGAGGCACGCTTCACCGAGGCGATGGCCGGCGCCCGCTTCCGCTGCTCCTACCTCAACACCGAGGAGGGGCAGGCGTAGCCGGTCGGCCGGCGGGCAGGATGGGTGCATGGGTCAGGTCGTCGCCACCACCGAACGTGTCCTGCGCGCACCGGCGGACGTCGTCCGCGCCGCGCTCGCCGACTACGCCGTCACCCGTCCCGCGGTGCTCCCCGAGCAGTACAGCGAGTACCGCGTGGACGCCGGCGGCCAGGGCGCCGGCACGAAGGTCCACTGGCGCCTGCAGGCCACCTCCAAGCGGGTGCGCGAGCAGGACGTCGTCGTCACCGAGACCTCCGACGGGGCGCTCGTGGAGACCGACACCAACTCCAGCATGGTGACCACCTGGACCGTCTCCGCCGCCGACGCGGGGGTCAGCACGGTCCGGGCCCGCACCACGTGGACCGGTGCCACCGGCATCGGCGGGTTCTTCGAGCGCACCTTCGCCCCCAAGGGCCTGGCCCGCATCCAGGACGCGATGCTGGCCCGGCTCGAGGAAGCGGTCGCCGCCGGCTGAGCCCCGAACCGCCGTCCGTCAGGACGACGCGTGGTCACCGCCGGGCCATCGGTAACCGGCCGCCCCGATCCGGCGGGCCAGCTGGTCCCGCAGCTGGGCGTGCTCCGCGGTCAGCGAGGCGAGCTGGGCCGGGTCGACCCCCAGCCCGGCCCGGCCGATCCCCGCGGCGTCCAGCGGCGGCGCCGTCCGGGTGCGCTCGCTCCCGGTCGCGGGGGCGTGGTCGACGTACTGCTGCACGGAGGAGACGACCGACCGGCGCAGCCCGGCGGGGAGCCGGCCGGCCGGGTCGGCCGCCGACGACAGCACCAGGGTCGCGTCCAGGAGCACCGCGACGGCGGGGGCGGTGCCGAGCTCGGGCGTCCGCGGCCGGTAGGCGTGCAGCAGCGGGTACGCCCGGTGCTGCTGCCCCAGCGTCGCCAAGGTCGCGGACAGCGACGACAAGGGCACCACCGCCGGGAGCGCCGTCCCCGCCGCGACCAGGCCCGTGGCCATCTCCGTGCCGGTGTTCCCGAACCCGGTGATCTGCGAGGCGAAGCTCCGCTTGCCGACCACGGCGGAGATCACCGAGGTCAGGTAGGAGACGCCCAGCGTGATGAGCAGCATCCCGCTGAGCGCGGCGGCCATGGTGGCCAGCTGGAAGCCGGCCCCGGCGGGCTGGTAGCCGCCGTTGCCCAGGGTGGCGACGTTGTAGCCGGCGAAGTAGAACCGTTCCCAGACCGACGCCGGCGCCCCGCTCGACGCGCCGACGACCGCGTCCTCGTCACCGAGGAAGACCAGCGACCAGCCGAGCCAGAGCAGGCTGAACCAGGCGCCGAGGGTCGCTGCGACGAGGACGACGCCGGGGCCGCCCACGAAGCGCACCGGAGCCGCCTCCGCCACCGCCGGTCGCCGGGCCAGCCGCCACACCGCGTCGGTGATCAGCCGGGTGAGCGGGCCCGGGCCACTGGCCACCGCCAGCGTCGTCCGCGCCTCGTCGACGACCGCGAACGCGACGATCGCCAGGCCGATGACGTCCCACCACCAGCCGGTCACGCGGTGCTCCGGCGACGTGCGGGCTCGCGGCGGTCGGTGGTCCGGGGGGTCGGCGTGGGGACGACGGTCGGCCTCCTCGATCGGGCCGGCGGCGCATCCGCCGCGCGGCAGGGACGATGGCGGGGTGACCGTAGCGACCTCCACCGTCGAGGGCCTCCCCGAGCTCGCCGGCCTGCTCGGCGGCGGCGGGACCGTCGTCCTCTCCGGCGCCGGGTTGTCCACCGACTCCGGCATCCCCGACTACCGGGGTGCCACCGGGTCGCTGCGCCGGCACACCCCGATGACGTACCAGACGTTCACCCGCGACCCCCGCGGACGGCACCGCTACTGGGCGCGCAGCTTCGTCGGCTGGCGGCAGATCGCCGGGGCGCAGCCCAATGCCGGGCACCGGGCCGTCGCCGCGCTGCAGCGGGCCGGTGCGGTGGCCGAGGTGATCACCCAGAACGTCGACGGGCTGCACCAGGCCGGCGGGGCACGCGACGTCCTGGAGCTGCACGGCGGGCTGGACCGCACCGTCTGCCTGGCCTGCGGGGACGTCGCCTCCCGCGCCGACCTCGACGTGCGGCTGCGGGCGGCCAATCCCGGGTTCCGCCCCGAGCCGGTCGACGAGGTCAACCCCGACGGCGACGCGGAGCTGCCCGACGAGGCGCTCGACGGGTTCGTGATGGTCGGCTGCCTGGCGTGCGGGGGCGGCCCGCTCAAGCCCGACGTCGTGTTCTTCGGCGAGACCGTGCCGCGGGACCGGGTCGATGCCTGCTTCGCGCTGGTCGACGACGCGCGGGCGCTGCTGGTGCTCGGCTCGTCGTTGACCGTGATGAGCGGCTACCGGTTCGTCATCCACGCCGCCAAGCGGGGGATCCCCGTCGCCATCGTGAACTCCGGGCCCACCCGGGGCGATGCGAAGGCGACGCTCAAGGTCGACGCTCCGCTGGGCGTGGTCCTGCCCGAGCTGGCCGGCCGGCTGGGATGAGCCGGTCGGCGGCGCTGCGGCCGCTCGGCGGTTGAGGAAGGACCTCCCTGCCCCCACTGCTCGCAGGCTCGCAGCGGGTCCCTGCAGGAGGCCGACCAGGATCGAAGATTCACCACCTGCTCGGAGGGGCAGGAACCGCCGCGATGCAGACCTTCGTGCCGGTGGCCGACTTCGAGGAGAGCGCGCGGCTGCTCGACTCGCCGCGGCTGGGCAAGCAGCGGGTGGAGACGCTGCAGATCCTGCGCGCGCTCGAGCTGCCCGACTACGGCTGGGCCAGCCACCCCGTCGTCGCGATGTGGCGCGGCCGGACACCGGCGCTGGTCGCCTACGGCCTGGCCATGGTCCGGGTCTGGCGCGAGCGCGGCTTCGCCGACACCACCGAGACGCTGATCGGTGAGTTCGCGCCCGACGTCGTCGGCGTGCCGCAGGCGGAGCTGGCGGCGGCCGGCCTCCTGCCCTCCTGGGTGGGGGACGAGGAGCTGCACCGCTCGCACCGGTCGAACCTGATCGCCAAGGACCCGGAGTTCTACCGGGCCCGCTTCACCGAGCTCTTCGGCCCCGAGCCCGACGACCTGCCCTACGTATGGCCGGGGCCGGACGACGTGCCCCCGACGCCGGAGCCCGACGGGGTGCGGGTGTGGGTGGTCCGGCCGCGCGCGCACAACGAGCTGGGCGCCTGCCTGGCGGCGGGCGTCGTCGGGCTCGGCGTCCAGTCGGGCATCGACGTCGACGCCACCGGGCTGGATCCCACCGAGCTGCGGGCGCTGTCCAAGGAGATCTCGGGTCGCCGCCCGGCCAAGGACCTGCGCCAGTTGTCGGCCTTCCTCGACGAGATGAGGCCCGGTGATCCGGTCGCGCTGCCGATCGAGCACGGCGCCGGGCTGCTCCTCGGCGAGGTGGTGGGGGAGTACCTGTTCCAGGGCCGGGAGCTGCTGCCGCACCGCCGCCCGGCCCGCTTCGACCGGGTGGTGCCGCGGGCGGCGGCCCGGCCGCCCGCGACCCTCCAGGACCCGCGTGCGCTCTTCCAGGTCGTGCTCGACCCGGCGGTGCTGGCCTAGGCGGGCAGTGGCACGTTCTGCAGCCGCACCTGCCCGCGGGCGACCAGCGCGCCGTCCTCCCGGGTGAGGGCGACCTGCCACAGCTGCTGGGTGCGCCCCTGCTGCACCGGCTCCGCGACGACGTCGACCCGGCCGCCGGTCATCGAGCGGAGGAAGTCGGTGTTGTTGTTGACGCCGACGGCGAACTGCCCGCGGTCCCGCACCGCGAGGCTGGCCCCGATGCTGGCCGCCGACTCGACGACCGAGCAGTACAGCCCGCCGTGCACGACGCCCCACGGCGTGTGCTGGTCGGGCCCGAGATCGACGTGCCCGGTCACCCGCGTGCCGGTGGCCTCGGCGACGTCGAACCTCATCGCCGAGACGAATGCGCCGGCTGCCGCCGTCGGGTCCACCGGGGGACCGCTCACGCGTCCCACACCAGGCAGAAGGGGTGGCCGACCGGGTCGGCGTAGACCCGGAAGTCGCCCCCGCCGCCGGGCAGCTTCCGGGCGCCCAGGGCCAGCACCTTCGGCTCGGCCTCCTCGATGTCGGCGACCCGCACGTCGAGGTGGAACTGCTGCGGGCGCTCGGGGTCCGGCCAGTCCGGCGGCCGCAGGTCCGGCGCCTGCTGGAAGGCCAGCCGGTACCCCGCGCCGGTGACGACGACCCAGTCGTCCCCGGGCCCGCCCCGGCTGATCTGCATGCCGAGGAGGTCGGCGTAGAAGCCGGCCAGGGCGTGTGCGTCGGGCGCGTCGATCACGACGGAGTGCAGTTGACCGATCATGGCGCCATCCTGGCGCGCGCCCGCGCGGGCCGACAGCCGGGAACCGGCCACGCGTCGCCGGGATCCCGCCACGGGACCCGGCTGCAGCGCGCCGACGCCGTGCCGCAGGATCGGGGGCATGCCCGACCCCGCTGCCCCTGTCCTCGGCTCGCTGCGCTGGCTGCCGGCCGCCGGGCGCCCCGACCTCCTGGCCCCGCCGGTCGCCGCCGCGCTGCCCGCGCTGGCCGGGCCGGCCTGGGTCGCGGAGATCGCCGAGGACCTCGCCGACACCGCCGCCTTCACCGACGCCTACGGGGTGCCGCTCGCCGCGTCGGCCAACTGCGTCGTCGTCGCCGCCCGCCGCGCCGGGGAGACGACGCTGGCCGCCTGCCTGGTCCTCGCCACCACCCGCGCCGACGTCAACGGGCTGGTGCGCCGGCACCTGGGCGCCCGCAAGGCGTCGTTCGCGCCGCAGGACGTCGCGGTGGCCGAGAGCGGCATGGCCTACGGGGGCATCACCCCGGTCGGGCTGCCCGCCACCTGGCCGGTCCTCGTCGACGCGGCGGTGGCGGCGGCCGAGCTCGTGGTCGTCGGCTCGGGCACCCGCGGCGCCAAGCTCGCGGTGCCGGGTGCGGTGCTCGCCGCGCTCCCCGCAGCCGAGGTGCTCGAGGGGCTCGGCCAGCCGCTCCCCGCCGAGGCACCGGCCCGGCCGCCCGCGCGACCGCTGCGGCTGGACCGGGCGACGGACGACAGCGACGTGGGCTGGGGGGAGCGCCCGGCCGACGGCGCCGAGGCCGATCGGCGCTACCTCGAGGACCGGCCGCCGCACTGGGGCAGCGACTGATCAAGGGCCCTCCTGCTCCCCGCCACTCGCTGGCTCGCGGCGGGACCTTGCAGAAGGGCCGTTCCAGCCGGTCCCCACCTGCTGCGCGCGGAGCAGGTCCCGGATCTCGACCAGCAGTTCCAGCTCCGTCGGTCCGACGGGGCCGGGCTCCTCGCCGCGCGCCCGGCGGGCGAACAGCCGGTGCACCGGCAGGATGACCAGGAAGTAGACGATCGCGGCCGTCAGCACGAACGTGATCACCGTGCTGAGGAAGGCGCCCCAGGTGAACCGCTGACCGTCGACCACCAGCACGCCCCCGAACTCGCCCCCGCCGCCCAGCAGCTCGATGAGCGGCCGGAGGAACGAGTCGGCGAACGAGGTCACCACCGCGGTGAACGCCGAGCCGATGACCACGGCCACGGCCAGGTCGACGACGTTGCCGCGGAACAGGAAGTCCTTGAAACCGTTGAGCACCCGATCATCCAGCCACACCCGGCCGGCGTCCTCAGGTCGGGGGCGGCAGGCTGACGGTGAGCGTTGCGGTGGCCGCGGCGGCCGCGATCCGGGCCGCGGTGGCCTCGTCGACGGCGAGGACGAGCAACCCGGCGCCCGGCTCACCGGCGTCCCCGGTCGGGGCGGCGAGGACCAGCGCCCCAGCCGCCACCCGCTCGGCCGGCCCCGGGCCCGCTCCGGTGGCCAGCACGTCCACCCGGTCGCCGGCCCGCAGCAGCGCCGCGACCGCCAGGTCGGCCAGGCGCACCGGAGCCGCCACCTGGCCGGGGGGCAGCAGGGCCGTCAGCCCGGCGCCGACCAGCCGGGCGTCGGTGAGCGGCTCCCCCCGGCGGACGTGCCCGGCGAGCACGCGCCGCACCAGGGGATCCGCGACGCCCACCGCGCCGTCGGGCACCGCACCGCGCGGCAGCCGGACGAGGGCCAGGTGTTCGTGGGTCAGGCTGGTGCCGGCCGGCAGGTCGGTGGCCGCCACCACGACGGGGGCCGTGCGCGGCTGCTCCCCGTCGGCCGGGGTGGGCGCCGGGCGCAGCGCGAGGGCGAGCGCGAGCGCGGCGAGCAGCGCGGCGGCCAGCCGGCGGGCCGTCAGCAGCGGGAACCGGGGTCGGCGCAGGCGCAGCATGCGCCGACCCTGCCCGAGCCGGCGGCGGCCCTGCAGCCGGCCGGCGGGAGCTGTGGACCGGGGGCGGTGCTGTGGAGGACCCCGGACCGCCGACCTCAGGTGGTGGCGGCCTTGGCCCCGCTGCCGGACGTCGACGGCGTCGTCGACGAGGTGGAGGCCGAGCTCGACGAGCTCTCCTTGGCCGGGGTCGACGACGAGGTGTCCGTCGAGGCCCCGTTGCTGCCCGTGCTCTCCGACGACTTGCCGTTCGACCGGCTGTCGGTGCGGTAGAAGCCCGAGCCCTTGAAGACGACGCCGACCGAGCCGTAGACCTTGCGCACCGCGGCGCCGCACTCGGGGCACTCGCTCACCGGGGCGTCGGTGAAGGACTGCACCACCTCGAACTCGTGCTTGCCCTCGGCGTTGGTGCAGGCGTACTGGTACGTGGGCACGTCGTGGCTCTCCCTGGTCGAGCGGAGGTAGGGGTCCGGGCTGGCACTCCCGCCCGGAGACTGCCAATGATGCGCCATGCGGGGACCCGCCGTCCACGTCCACGGGGGCGGGTGGGACGCGCGTCGCCCGGACGGGGGCGTCACCGCCTCGCGCGCGGAGGCGGTGACGCGCGGGCCGGCGCCCGCCAGGATCGCCGGGTGCACACTCCCGACCGGTCGCTCCCGACCCCCGCCGCGGTCCTGCTCGTGCTCGGCGCAGCGACGTGGGTGCCGTCCCGCTACGGCGTGATGACCACCTGGGACGGTGCATGGCTGGGTCTGCACTACGTCGGCTGGAACCGGGTGGCGCTGCTCCCGCTCGCGCTGCTCGCCGCGGGCGCGATCGCGGCTGCGCGAGCGGCCGCCGCACGTGCCGCCGAGGTCGGCTGGTCCGTCGTCGCCACCGGCTTCGTCCTCTCCTGGCTCGGCGTCGGCGTGGAGTTCGTGCTGGGCGGCGGTCTGCGCGGCGGGCCGCGGGAACTGGCCGTCGGCGGCTGGACCCTGTACCTGGCGGGGACGGCGGTCACCGCCGTCGGCGCGCTCGTGCTCGCCGCCGCACTCGCCAGGTGGCAGCCCAGCACTGCGGCGGCGGCCGCGGTCGCCGCCGTCGCGATCCTCGCCTGGCCGCCGCTGCTCGCCGCCGGCCTGGACGGCGTGGCCGTCGCCGACCAGCTGCTCGGCGGGCTCTCCTGGGCGGCGGTCGGCGTGCTGGGCCGGTCGCGGTCCAGGAGCGTGCCGCTGCCCGCGGCCGCGTGAACAGGCTGCCTACCGCGCGGCGAGCCGCAGCCGGACGGCGCGGTAGGCGATGCCGACGGCGAACACGAGGACGCCGCCGACCACCGCCTGCGCGGGCAGTGCGGCGACCAGCACCAGGCAGCCGACCGCACCGAGCACCTGCAGCGGCCGGGGGAACCGGCGGTGCGCGCGGTCCTGGGTGAAGGCCGCGGTGTTGGCCACGAAGTAGTAGAGCAGCACGCCGAAGGAGGAGAAGCCGATCGCGCCGCGCAGGTCGACGGTGAGCACGAGCAGGCAGACCAGCGCGGCGAGGGTGAGCTCGGCGTGGTGCGGCACGGAGAAGCGCGGGTGCACCGCGGCCAGGTACCGGGGCAGGTCGCCCTGGCGGGCCATCGCCAGGCCGGTGCGCCCGATGCCGGCGACCAGCGCCAGCAGCGCGCCCAGCGCGGCCGCTGCCGCGCCGACGCGGACCACCGGCTCCGCCCACGCCCACCCGCCGGCGTCCACCGCCGCGGCCAGCGGTGCCGAGGTGGCGGCGACGCCGCCCGGGCCCAGCGTGGCGAGCAGGGTCACGGCGACCACCGCGTAGACCGCGACGGCGATGCCCAGCGCCAGGGGGATCGCCCGGGGGATCGTCCGTCCGGGGTCGCGCACCTCCTCGCCCATGGTGGCGATCCGCGCGTAGCCGGCGAAGGCGAAGAACAGCAGGCCGGCCGACTGCAGGATCCCGTGCAGTCCGCCGTCGGTGAACGTCCACGCCACCGGCCCGTCGGCGGCCGTCGCACCGCCCAGCAGGCTCGCGGCGACCGCGACGGCCAGCGCGGTGAGCACGACGGCAACGATGATCCGGGTCAGCCCGGCGGTGCGGGTCACGCCCCGGTAGTTGACGGCGGTCAGGCCCAGCACCGCGGCCACGGCCACCGGCCGCTCCCAGCCCGCCGGTGCGGCGTACGCGGCGAACGTGAGCGCCATGGCCGCGCAGCTGGCGGTCTTGCCGACGACGAACCCCCACCCGGCCAGGAACCCCCACCACTCGCCGAGCCGCTCCCGGCCGTAGACGTAGGTGCCGCCGGAGGTGGGGTACTGGGCGGCCAGCTGCGCCGACGCCGTCGCGTTGCAGTAGGCCACCACCGCGGCGACGGCGAGCCCGATCAGCAGGCCGGCCCCCGCTGCCTGTGCGGCGGGGGAGAAGGCGGCGAACACCCCGGCGCCGATCATCGAGCCGAGCCCGATGACGACCGCATCGCCGGTGCCCAGCCGGCGGGTCAAGGCGGGACCAGTGCTCACGGCGCTCCTCGGTGGTCCGGCGTCGACCGACGATAGCGGGCGGGTCAGTGGTGGGCGGCCGGCTCGTGGTGGCCGTGCGCTGCGGTCTCGAGCTGGAAGGTGGAGTGCTCGACGGCGACCGGGAAGTGCTCGGCCAGGCAGGCCTGGAGCTGGTCGAGGACCTGCGGCGCGTGGCCGTCGTGGAAGCAGCCGTCCTCGACGACGACGTGCGCCGAGAGCACGGGCAGCCCGCTGGTGATCTGCGAGGCGTGCAGGTCGTGCACCCCGAGCACGTGCGGCAGCGCGAGCAGGTGCGTGCGGACGGCGTCGAGGTCCAGGCCGGGCGGGCTGCTCTCCAGCAGCACCGACACCGTCTCGCGCAGCAGCGCCAGGGTGCGCGGGACGATCAGCGCCACGATGACCAGCGAGGCGACCGCGTCGGCGCGCTGCCAGCCGGTCAGCGCGACGACGACCGCCGCCACCAGGACGGCGACCGAGCCCAGCGCGTCGTTGACGACCTCCAGCAGCGCCGCCCGCATGTTGACGTTGCCGCTGCGCCCGCCGCGGGCGAGCACCACGATCCCGGCCACGTTGGCGGCCAGCCCGATCCCGCCGAAGACCAGCACGGCGGTGGGGGTGATCTCCGGTGGGTCGGCCAGCCGACCGACCGCCTCGACCGCGATGTACCCGCCCACCGCCAGCAGCACGGCGGCCTGCAGGGTCGCGCCGAGCACCTCGGCCCGCCGGTAGCCCCAGGTGCGCTGGGACGTCGCCGGCCGGAGGGCCAGGGTGGCCGCGACCAGGGCGATCGCGAGGCCGGCGGCGTCGGTGGCGGCGTGCGCGGCGTCGGCGAGCAGGGCGAGCGAGCCCGAGACCAGTGCCCCGACCAGCTGGACGACGAGCACGCTCGCCGTCAGGGCCAGCACGACCACCAGGCGCCGGCGGTCGCCGGGGCCGCTGGCGTGGGCGTGGGCGTGGGCGTGCCCGCCGCTCACCGCGTGGTCCCCGGGCCCCCGCAGCAGCTGTCCACCTCGGCGTCCGGACCGGGGCGGGTGGGCGCGCAGCAGCCCTCGCCGCGCCACGCCTCGATGCCTTCGCGGAGGGCGACCGCCGCGATGACCAGGCCGGCGACCGGGTCGGCCCAGCGCCAGCCGAGCCAGGCGTTGAGCACCAGCCCCGCAAGGACGGCGGCGCTCAGGTAGGTGCACAGCAGCGTCTGCGTGGAGTCGGCGACGACGGCGCTGGACCCCAGGGCCCGGCCGGTGCGGCGCTGGGCCCAGGAGAGGAACGGCATGACGACCAGGGAGACGGCGGCCAGGCCGATGCCGACCGGCGAGGCGTCGGGGTCGCCGCCGACCAGCAGCGCGCGCACCGACTCGAACGTGACGTACGCGGCCAGGGCGAAGAACGAGCAGGCCATCAGCCGCAGCGCCAGCCGTTCCCGGGTCTCCGGGAGGTGGTGGCGGAACTGCCACAGGATGATCAGCCCGCTGGAGACCTCGACGACGGAGTCGAGCCCGAACCCGACGAGGGCGACCGAGCCGGCGACCAGCCCGGCGGTGATCGCGATGACGGCCTCGACGACGTTGTAGGTGACGGCGGCCCCCGCGAGCAGCTGGGCGCGACGGCCCAGCCGGGCGCGCTCGGCTGCGGTGGGGGCGGGGGCGGTGGTCACAGCGCTCACCGGGGTGCCACCTCGCCGTAGGTGGGGCAGAGGGTGACCGCGTCCCCCGTGGCGGCCAGCAGCCGCTCCGTGGCGGCGAGCAGCTCGAGGACCTCCGGCGTCGCCGCCAGCGACCACAGCGACGCCCGCCCCTGCGGGCGGGAGGTGACCAGGCCGCAGTCCCGGAGGCAGGCCAGGTGCGCCGAGACGGTGGACTGGGCCAGCCCCAGGTGGCGGGTGAGCTCGACGACCTTGTGCTCCCCGAGGGCGAGGTGGCGCACGATGGCGAGCCGGCTGGGGTCGCCGAGGCTGCGGAACAGGCAGGCCGCAGCGGTGAGGGCCGCCGCCTCGTCGACCGGGGCCTCGGCGCGGGTGTTCCGGCCGTCGCCGGCCACGATCATCGTCATGCGGCGATGATAGCGCCATCGACCAGGCGTTCCGCCTCAGCCGGCCACGTACTCCGCGAGGTGCTGCCCCGTGAGGGTGGAGCGAGCGGCGACGAGGTCGGCCGGGGTGCCCTCGAAGACGACCAGGCCACCCTCGGACCCCGCGCCGGGACCGAGGTCGATGATCCAGTCGGCGTGCGCCATGACCGCCTGGTGGTGCTCGATGACGATGACGGTCGTCCCGGCGTCGACCAGCCGGTCGAGCAGGCCGAGGAGGTTCTCGACGTCGGCCAGGTGCAGGCCGGTCGTCGGCTCGTCGAGGACGTAGATCCCGCCCTTCTCCGCCATGCGGGTGGCCAGCTTGAGCCGCTGCCGCTCGCCGCCGGAGAGGGTGGTGAGCGGCTGACCGAGGGTGAGGTATCCCAGCCCGACGTCGGCGAGCCGGTCGAGGATCGCGTGCGCCGCGGGCGTGCGCGCCTCCCCACCGCGGAAGAACTCCTCGGCCTCGGCCACGCTCATCGCGAGGACCTCGGCGATGTTCCTGCCGCCCAGCGAGTACTCCAGCACCGCGGCCTGGAATCGCTTGCCCTCACACTCCTCGCAGGTGGACTCGACCGTGGCCATGACGCCGAGGTCGGTGTAGATGACCCCGGCGCCGTTGCAGGTCGGGCAGGCGCCCTCGGAGTTGGCGCTGAACAGGGCCGGCTTCACGCCGTTGGCCTTGGCGAACGCCTTGCGGATCGGCTCCAGCAGTCCGGTGTAGGTCGCCGGGTTGGACCGGCGCGACCCCCGGATCGCCGACTGGTCGACGACCACCACGCCGTCCCGGCCGGCCAGGTTGCCGTGGATCAGCGAGCTCTTGCCGGAGCCGGCCACGCCGGTGACGACGGTGAGCACGCCGGTCGGGACGTCGACGTCGACACCGCGCAGGTTGTTCTGCCGGGCGCCGCGGATCTCCAGGGCGCCGGTCGACGTGCGCACCTCCGGCTTGAGGGACACCCGGTCGCCGAGGTGGCGGCCGGTGCGGGTGCCGCTGCGGCGCAGCTCCTCGACGGTGCCCTCGAAGACCACCTCGCCGCCCTCGGTGCCGGCGCCGGGGCCGAGGTCGACGACGTGGTCGGCGATCGCGATCGTCTCGGGCTTGTGCTCGACCACGAGCACGGTGTTGCCCTTGTCGCGCAGCCGCAGGAGCAGGTCGTTCATCCGCTGGATGTCGTGCGGGTGCAGCCCGATGGTCGGCTCGTCGAAGACGTAGGTGACGTCGGTCAGCGACGACCCGAGGTGGCGGATCATCTTGGTGCGCTGCGCCTCGCCGCCGGAGAGCGTGCCGGCCGGGCGGTCCAGGGACAGGTAGCCCAGCCCGATCTCGACGAAGGAGTCGAGGGTGTGCCGCAGCCCGGCCAGCAGGGGCCCGACGGTGGGCTCGTCGAGGTCGCGCAGCCAGCCGGCGAGGTCGCTGATCTGCATCCGGCAGAGGTCGGCGATGTTCTTGCCGCGGATCTTCGACGACAGGGCCTCGGCGCTCAGCCGCGTGCCGTCGCAGTCGGGGCAGGTCGTGAAGGTGACGGCCCGCTCGACGAAGCGCCGCACGTGCGGCTGCATGGCGTCGACGTCCTTGGCGAGCATCGACTTCTGGATCTTCGGGATGAGGCCCTCGTAGGTGAGGTTGACCCCGTCCACCTTGACCTTGGTGGGCTGCGCGTGGAGGAGGGTGTGCAGCTCCTTCTTCGAGAACTCGGCGATCGGCTTGTCCATGGGCAGGCCGGCGCCGCTGAAGACCCGGCCGTACCAGCCGTCCATGCTGTAGCCGGGAACGGTGAGCGCGCCGTCGGACAGCGACTTGCGGTCGTCGTAGAGCGCGGTCAGGTCGATGTCGGTGACCGAGCCCATGCCCTCGCAGCGCGGGCACATGCCGCCGAGCCGGGTGAAGGTGACCTTCTCGGCCTTCGTCCCGGCGCCGCGCTCGACGGTGATGGCCCCGCTGGCCGACACCGAGGGCATGTTGAACGAGTAGGCGTTCGGCGAGCCGAGGGAGGGCTCCCCGAGCCGGCTGAACAGGATGCGCAGCATCGCGTTGACGTCGGTGGCGGTGCCCACCGTCGAGCGCGGGTTGGCGCCCATCCGCTCCTGGTCGACGAGGATCGCCGTCGTCAGGCCCTCGAGGACGTCGACGTCGGGCCGCGCCAGCGACGGCATAAAGCCCTGCACGAATGCGCTGTAGGTCTCGTTGATCATCCGCTGCGACTCCGCGGCGATCGTCCCGAACACCAGCGAGCTCTTGCCCGACCCGGAGACGCCGGTGAACACGGTCAGCCGCCGCTTGGGGATCTCGACGGTGACGTCCCGGAGGTTGTTCTGCCGGGCCCCGACGACCCGGATCAGGTCGTGGCTGTCCGCGACGTGCGCGGTCGGCGACTCGGTCAGCGTGCTCATCGTGCCTCCATCCGTGCGGGCCCCCGCCGGCGTGGCGAGGGCCCGCTGTCTACCAGCGGCGTCCGACAGGGGTGACTGCCCGGGGCGGTGGTTCTCAGCGGAGCTCCTGGATGCGGACGGTGTTGCCGGCGGGGTCGCGGAAGGCGCAGTCGCGCACGCCGTAGGGCTGGTCGGTCGGCTCCTGCATCACCTCGGCGCCGGTGGCCTGGATCCGGTCGAAGGCGCCGTCGAGGTCCTTGGTGGCCAGGACGACCGACGCGTAGGTGCCCTTGGCCATCATCTCGGCGATGGCGCGCTTCTCGTCCTCGGTGATCCCGGGGTCGGCGGTCGGCGGGTGCAGGACGATCGACGTCGCCGATTCGTCGGCCGGGCCCACGGTGAGCCACCGCATGCCGTCGTAGCCGACGTCGTTGCGCAGCTCGAAGCCGAGGGCGTCACGGTAGAAGGCCAGCGAGGCCTCCGGGTCGTCGTGGGGGAGGAAGGTGTGGTGCACGGTGAGGTCCATGGCGGTCACGCTAGGGACGGCGCGGCTGCCTGCGCTTCTCGATTCCTGACCGGTCTGGTCACCTGCTTCGCGGTGCACGAGGGCATCCCCGCCGTCGCCGCTGCGGCCTCGCGCCGGTAGGTGCTCGGCGGCACCCCGACCAGCTCGGTGAAGCGGGTGCTGAAGGTGCCCAGCGACGAGCAGCCGACCGCGAAGCAGACCTCGGTGACGGTCAGGTCGCCGCGCCGGAGCAGCGCCATCGCCCGCTCGATGCGGCGCGTCATGAGGTAGGCGTAGGGGGACTCGCCGTAGGCGCGCTTGAACTCCCGGCTCAGGTGCCCGGCCGACATGTGCGCGCCGCGGGCGAGCGCCGCGACGTCCAGCGGCTGGGCGTACTCCCGGTCGATCCGGTCGCGCACGCGGCGCAGCCGCACGAGGTCGCGCAGGTGCGGGTCCGCGGCCGGTCCGCTGGTCACGCGCAGGATCGTGCCACGGAGCGCCGCCCGCGTCAGCGGTCCAGGCGCTCCCGGTACCGCGCGGCCCGCCGGGCCGCCGCCGCCCGCTTCCGCTCGCTCTCGGCCCGCTGGCTCGCGAGGCCGGCGCGGTCGCGGGCGGCGGTCGCGGTGCCGGCGGGGTAGCCGGCCTTCACCACCCGGTTCTCGGTGGTCTCGGGCATGTAGGCGAGCGAGAAGATCAGCCCCAGGAAGATCCCGCCGCCCGCGACCGCCAGTCGCAGCCCCAGCGGCGCGGGGAGGAAGGCCACGACGAGCGCGATGGGGACGGACAGCTGGACCAGGGTGCGGACCACGTGCCGCGCCCACCAGGTGCTCGTGGTGGTGTCGTGCAGAACCCAGCCCCGGTGCCGCTCGGGGAGCCCACCGCCGAGGGCGTACCAGAGCCACCGGTGCGGAGCCGGGCGGACCACGGGGTCCCTCCGCGCGGCGTCCGCCTCCCCGGGGACGTCGGTCCTGGCCTCGCCGTCGCTCACGGTGCCATCGTCCCAGCGCCGCCGACGGGGCGCTGGCCCCCGGCGCCGTCCTGGCTCACGTCCGCCCCGTCGGCCCCCTCCAGGGCACCGCCCCGAGCGTGCGAGGGGTGGGGAGGAGGGGTCCTCTTTCAGCGGCCGAGGTGGCGGTAGCGGTGCAGCCGCGTCCGGAAGCGCTCGGTGTCGTCGCGGCCGAGCAGCCCGGCCAGCTCCTCGCCCAGCACCCGGCCCAGCCGCAGGCAGAACTCGGTCGGCTCGTCCGCGGCGTCGGGTCGCTCGGGCACCACCCGGTCGACGATCCCCGCCCGCCACAGGTCCGTGGCGCGCACGCCCTGGGCCGCGGCCATCTCGTCGGCCCGGTCCACGGTGCGGTGCACGATCGCCGACGCGCCCTCGGGCGGCAGCGGGCCGAGCCAGCCGTTGGCCGCTGCCAGCACCCGGTCGGCAGGCACCAGCGCGAGCGCCCCACCGCCGGTGCCCTGGCCGAGGAGCACGGCCAGGGTGGGTGCCTTCAGGACGACGAGGTCGTGCAGGCAGCGGGCGATCTCCCCGGCGAGCCCGCCCTCCTCGGCGTCGCGGGAGAGCGCGGCGCCGGGGGTGTCGATCAGCGTGACCAGCGGCAGCCGGAGCTGCTCGGCCAGGTGCATGCCGCGGCGGGCCTCCCGCAGCGCCGCCGGGCCCAGCGGCGCCGACATCGACTGCCCGCGCCGGTCCTGCCCCAGCACCACGCACGGGGCCCCGCCGAAGCGGGCCAGCGCCAGCAGCAGGCCGGGGTCCTTCTCGCCGGCGCCCGTGCCGGAGAGCCCGACGACGTCGGTGGCCGCGGTGCGCAGCAGCCGGCGGACACCGGGGCGGTCCTCGCGCCGGGATGCCGTCACGACGTCCCAGGCGGTGCGGTGGTCCTCGGGGTCGTCGGCGTCCGTCCCGTCCGCCGGCGTCGGGCGTTCGGCGTCCCGGACGTCGACGTGCCAGGTCTGCCGGGCCGAGAGCACGCGCAGCGCGCGGTCGGCGACCTCGGCGATCTGCTCGGGCGGGACGACGGCGTCGATCAGGCCGTGCTCGGCCAGGTTCTCGGCGGTCTGGACGTCGGCCGGGAACGGCTCGCCGTACAGCGCCTCGAACACCCGGGGGCCGAGGAAGCCGATCGAGGCGCCGGGCTCGGCGATCGTCACGTGGCCGAGCGACCCCCACGAGGCCAGCACCCCGCCGAAGGTGGGGTGGCGCAGGTAGACCAGGTAGGGCAGCCCCGCCTCCTTGTGCCGGGCGATGGCGGCGGTGATGCCGATCATCTGCAGGAAGGCGACCGTGCCCTCCTGCATGCGGGTGCCCCCGGAGACCGGCGCCGCCAGCAGCGGCAGCCCCTCCTCGGTCGCCCGCTCCACCGCCGCGATCAGCCGCTCGGCGGCGGCGACCCCGATCGACCCGGCCAGGAACCCGAACTCCCCGGCGACGACGGCGACGCGGCGGCCGCGCAGCCGTCCCTCCCCGGTGATGACCGACTCGTCCTGCCGGCTCTTCTCGGCGGCCCGGGCGAGCTCCGCGGCGTAGCCCTCGGCGACGTCGCGGGGCGGGATGGGGGAGTCCCACGACTGCCACGACCCGGGGTCGAGCACCAGATCGCGCAGGGTCCGGGCGTCCGGGCGGGCCGCCCCGCCGGTCACGCCACCGGACCGTTCAGCCAGGCGCGGATCGCGTCGCCGTCGGCGCCCAGCACCGGGGGAGCGGTGTGGTCGCGCCGCGTGGTCTCGGTCTCGCCGTCCGGTCCGGCCGAGAAGAAGCGCAGCGGCGGCCCGGGCAGCCGGAGGTCGCCCAGCGTGGCGTGCTCGACGTCGACCACCAGACCCTGCGAGAGGGTCTGGTCCCAGCCGTAGACCTCGTCGATCGTGCGCACCTTGCCGGCGGGGATCCCGGCCGCGGCCAGCCGGGCGAGCAGGTCCTCGGGGGAGATGGCGGCGAAGGCCTCCTCCAGCAGCGCGATCACCTGGTCGCGGCGCTGCACCCGCTCGCCGTTGGTGGCCAGGCCCGGGGCCTCGGCGTCCAGGCCGAACTCGGTGCACAGCTTGCGCCACAGCGACTCGCTGCCGCAGGAGAGCTGCACGCTGCCCCCGGCGCAGCGGAACAGGCCGTAGGGCGCGATGGAGGGGTGGTGGTTGCCCTGCGCGCGCCCGACCTGCCCGGCCACCGTCCACGCCGTCCCCTGGAAGGCGTGCACGCCGACGATCGCGGCCAGCAGCGACGTGCGCACCACCTGACCGCGCCCCGTCCGCCCCCGCTCGATCAGCGCGGCGAGGACGCCGTAGGCGCCGTACATGCCGGCCAGCAGGTCGCCGATCGGGACGCCGACCCGCTGCGGCTCGTCGGGCCCGGGGCCGGTGAGCGACATCAGCCCGGCCTCGCCCTGGGCGATCTGGTCGTAGCCCGCCCGGCCGCCCTCCGGGCCGTCGTGGCCGAACCCGCTGATCGCCAGCGTCACCAGCCTCGGGTTGAGCTCGGCCAGCACGTCGGTACCGAAGCCCAGCCGCGCCAGCGTGCCCGGGCGGAAGTTCTCCAGCAGCACGTCGGCGCGCTGGAGCAGCCCGGTCAGCACCGTCTTGTCCGCCTCGTCCTTGAGGTCGAGGGTGATCGACTCCTTGTTGCGGTTGGCCGCCAGGAAGTAGGTCGACTCGCGCTCGCCGGAGTCGGGCTCCACGAACGGCGGCCCCCAGCCACGGGTGTCGTCCCCCGTGCCCGGGGTCTCCACCTTGATGACGCGGGCACCGAGGTCGCCCAGCATCATCGCGGCGTGCGGCCCGGCGAGGGCTCGGGTCAGGTCGACGACGAGGACGCCGTCCAGCGGTCCGGGCATGGTGTGCTCCCTCGCTCGGGGGCGCGGCCGCGGCGGCCGCGTCCCAGAAGTGTCTCAGCGCTGAGGTATTTCTGGCAAAGGTCCTGCGCAGGGGGTCACAGCCAGCCGGGGACGACGAACACCAGCCACGACAGCAGCGGTCCGACGGCCACGACGATGGCCGCGTAGGCCAGGATCTGCTTGTAGAAGCGGTCGCGGTCGACGTCCTGGGCGTTGGCCAGCACCAGCGCGCCGTTCGTCGAGAACGGGCTCACGTCGACGATCGTCGAGGCCACGGACAGGGCGACCACGACACCGATGGCGCTGATGTCACCGGCCTCCAGGAACGGCACGGCGAGCAGGATGGCGACGCCGATGATCGCCGTCGACGAGGCGAACGCCGACACCACGCCGCCGATGTACGCCAGCAGCAGGGCGATCAGCAGCGGTACGCCGAGCCCGATGACCGCGTCGCCGACGTAGTCGATGGTGCCGGCCTCCTCCAGCACGAACACGAAGGTCAGCACACCGGCGATCAGCAGGATGGTCGACCAGCTGATCTGGGTCACCGCGCCCTTGTGCTGCTGCGCGGAGAACAGCGCCAGGACGACGGCGACCGTGATCGCGACGAAGCCGATGTCCAGGTCGAAGGCGAGCGCCAGGACGGCGACGACGACCAGCCCGATGAGCGTCAGGATCTGCTCGAAGCGGACGGGCGCCGGCCGGTCGGGGTGGATGTGCTCGTCGTCGTCCCCACCGACGGCGGGGCCGGGCGCCGCACCGTGGCCGCGGACCAGCGTGCCGTGCGCGTGCTCGGTGTGCGCGAGCGGCTCGGCGGCCACCTTCCGCCCGAGCAGCTGCCGGCCGCCAAGGACGAAGAACAGGGCCAGCGCGATGGCGATGTTGAAGAAGAGCGCACCGAGGAAGACCGCCACCGGGCTGCTGGGCAACCCCTCGTCGGCCACGATCCGGTTCACGGTGACGCCGTAGACGCTGATGGGGGAGAAGCCGCCGCCCTGGGCGCCGTGGATGACCATCATCCCCATCAGGAGCGGGCTGATGTCGTGCCGCGCGGCGAAGGTGAGCGCGATCGGCGCGATGATCGCCACCGCGGCCGGGGAGAGCGCCCCGATGGCGGTCAGCACCGCGGTCACGAAGAACATGACCCACGGGATGGCGGCGACGTGGCCGCCGACCATCCTCACCGCGCCGCGGACCAGCAGGTCCACGGTGCCGTTGTTCTGCGCGATCGCGAACAGGTACGTGACGCCGATCAGCGTCAGCACGAGCCCGGCCGGGAACCCGCTGATGATGTCGTCGGTGCTCAGCCCCACCGACAGCGTGCCGACGACGAACGCGGCGACGAACGCCAGCGCCCCCATGTTGATCGGCAGGAACGTCGCGATCGCGAAGATCACGACCAGCGCGAGGATGGTGACGATCTCGGTCGACACGGGCACTCCCACGGCGTCGGGGGCTGGGGTGCGCCCACTGTGTCAGTGACCCGCCGGTAGCGCCTGCCATCCGCCCGACGGCGTCACCACCGCCGTCACCCGCACGTCGTGCGGCTCCCTCGGCAACCGGTCGACGAGCTCGTCGTCGAAGACGACCGCGACCAGCACCGCCTCCGGCCGGGCGTGCCGCAGGGCGCGGTCGTAGTAGCCGCCGCCGCGGCCCAGCCGCGTCCCGTCCCGGGCCACCGCCGTCGCCGGGACGACGACGGCGCCGGCCGCCGCGAGCGCGGCCGGGCCCAGTCGCGGCCCGGCCGGTTCGAGCAGACCGAACCGCCCGGGCACCAGCTCCCCGGAGTGCTCCGCCCAGTCCAGCTCCCGGCCGTGGGCGGGTACGACCGGGAGCAGCAGGCGGGCCCCGTCGGCGAGCGCCGCCGGGAGGTGGCCGTGCCCGGGCTCGGTCGCGTCGGGCACGAACGCGGCGACCGTGGGGACGCCGGCCAGCCGCCCGGCGAGCGTCGCGGCGACCGTCCGGGCGGCCGCCGCGCGCTCACGCGCCGGGCGGGACGCGCGCCGTCCCAGCAGCTCCGCGCGGAGCGCGGCCTTGGCCGCGCCCCACTCTGCCGACGTGCCCATCCGCGCAGGCTAGCTAGGCTGCGGAGCATGTCGATGCCCCAGACCCGTACGGCCCGGAAGGCGGTCATCCCCGTCGCAGGAATGGGCACTCGCTTCCTGCCGGCCACCAAGGCCGTCCCCAAGGAGCTGCTGCCGGTCGTCGACCGGCCGGCCCTCCAGTACATCGTCGAGGAGGCGGCCCGGGCCGGCCTGCCCGAGGTGCTCATGGTCACCGGCCGCAACAAGGCCGCCATCGAGGACTTCTTCGACCGCACCCCCGAGCTCGAGGCCGCCCTGGAGAAGAAGGGCGACGCCGGGCGCCTCGCGGCCGTGCACGAGTCCACCGAGGTCGCGCAGGTGCACTTCGTCCGGCAGGGCGAGGCGCGCGGGCTCGGTCACGCGGTGCTCCAGGCGGCCGCCTTCGTCGGGGACGAGCCGTTCGCCGTGCTGCTGGGCGACGACCTGATCGACGCCCGCGACCACCTGCTCGAGCAGATGCTGGCCGTCCAGGCCGAGCACGGCGGCTCGGTGATCGCCCTGCTCGACGTCGGCCGGGAGAACATCGACAAGTACGGCGCCGTGGCGGTCGAGCCGACCGCCGACGGCGGCGACGTCGTCGCCGTCACCGGCCTGGTCGAGAAGCCGCCGGTCGACGAGGCCCCCAGCAGCCTGGCCATCATCGGGCGCTACGTGCTGGCGCCGGAGATCTTCGACGTGCTGCGCGAGACCCCGCCCGGCCGCGGCGGCGAGATCCAGCTGACCGATGCGCTGGCCACCCTCGTCGAGCGCGGCGCACCCGTCCACGGCGTGGTCTTCGGCGGCCGGCGGTACGACACCGGTGACAAGCTCGACTACCTCAAGGCGGTCATCCGGCTGGCCGTCGAGCGGGACGACCTGGGCCCGTCGCTGCGCGGCTGGCTGCGCGACTTCGTCACGGAGCTGCCCGCCGAGGGCGCGTCGTCGTCCTGACCGGCGCCCACGAGGGCACGATCGGACCCGCGGCCCCGCGCCGGACCCGTCCGGGTCCGGCGCTGCCGCACGGGCCGGTGTCGGCAGACGGCACGGCGGGACGACGGTGGTGGGGATGTCCGGGCAGAGCGACGACGACAGCAACGGGGGCGGGGAGTTCCGGGGCCACCGGGACACCGCCCAGGTCGACATGCCCATGGCCCCACCCCGGCGGACCGGTCCGGTCGTAGCCCCGGTCGACCAGGTGCCGGCGCAGCGCGCCCTCACCGGCCCGGTGCCGCTGCCGGCCGACGGCCGCTCGGACGTCTCCCCGCACGTGCGCACCGTCGAGCGGCACCTCGACGAGATCCTCGCCGCGGTGCCGCAGCCGGACCCGATCGAGCTGGCCGTCCTCGACGCCCAGGGGCTGCTCTGCGCCGAGGACGTGGTCAGCCAGCGGGCGCTGCCGGCCTTCGACCAGGCCGCGCTCGACGGCTACGCGGCCCGCGCGGAGGACGTCGCCGGGGCCACGGTGGCGCAGCCGGTCGAGCTGCCCGTCGTGGGGGAGAGCGTGGCCGGTGCCAGCGCGCCGTCGTCGATCGGCCCCGGGCTGGCCATGCGGGTCGCCGCGGGCGCGATGCTCCCGACCGGTGCCGACGTCGTCGTCCCGGCGGTGTGGACCGACAACGGTGCGGCGCGGGTCGCCGTCCAGGCCGCGCCGCCGGTGGGCAGCTACGTGCGCCGCACCGGCGACGACGTCGACCCGGGGGACCCGGCCGTGCACGTCGGCACCCCGATCGGGCCGGCGCAGATCAGCCTGCTGGCCGCCGTCGGGCGGGACCGCGTCCTCGTGCGGCCCCGGCCGCGCGTGGCGGTGCTCAGTGCCGGCCCGGAGCTGGTGGACATCACCTCCCCTCTCACCCCGGGTCAGGTGGTCGACGTCAACAGCTACGCCCTGGCGGCCGCCGCCCGGGACGCCGGCGCCGACGCCTACCGCTGGGGCATCCTCCCCGGGGAGCAGCGGCGCCTGGCCGAGGTGCTCGAGAGCCAGCTGCTGCGCAGCGACCTGGTGCTGATCGCCGGCACCTTCGCCGGTGGCGGGTTCGACATGGTGCAGGAGGCGCTGGCCGGCCTGGGCGAGATGCGCTTCCGCCAGGTGGCGATGCACCCCGGTCCCGCGCAGGGCTTCGGCCGGCTGGGGCGCGACCAGGTGCCGGTCATCTGCGTGCCGGGGGAGCCGGTCGCCGCCCTGGTCTCCTTCGAGGTCTTCGTGCGCCCCGCCATCCGCCTGATGCTGGGCAAGCGGCAGCTGTTCCGGCGCACGGTGCAGGCGATCTCCGGGCAGCAGCTGCTCTCCCCGCTCGGGTACCGCCAGTACCTGCACGGCACGGTGATGCGCCACCCCGACGGCGGCTACGTCGTCGAGCCGGTGGGCGAGGCCACAGACGCCCTGCTGGCGCGGATGGCCCGGGCGAACTGCCTCATCGTCATCGACGAGGACGTCACCGAGGTGGCCGCCGGCGGGCTGGTCACGGTCATGCCGCTGCTGCTCGGCGGCTGACCCGAGCCCGCCGTGACCGATCCGCTGCTGCACCCCGGCTGGCCCGCCCGGCTCGCCTGGGGACCGGTGGAGCTGCACCCACCGCGCCGCGGGGACGCGGCGGAGTGGAGCCGGGTGCGGCTGGCCAACGAGGACTGGCTGCGCCCCTGGGAGCCGACCGCCGCCGTCTCGTGGCGGGCCCGGCACACACCGGGGGCGTACCGGGCGATGCGGCGGGTGATGGCCCGACGGGCTCGGCTGGGCACCGCGCTGCCGTTCGTGGTCCGGGTCGAGGGTCGGCTGGCCGGGCAGGTGACCGTGGACAACATCGTGCGCGGGGCGCTGCGGGCCGGGTACCTCGGCTACTGGATCGACCGCTCGGTGGCCGGTCGCGGGGTCGCCTCGCTGGCCGTGGCCCTGGTGTGCGACCACGCGTTCGGTCCGGCCGGGCTGCACCGGCTCCAGGCCGACATCCGGCCGGAGAACCTGCCCAGCCGGCGGCTGGTGGAGCGGCTCGGCTTCCAGCAGGAGGGGCTGCTGCGCCGCTACCTCGACATCGACGGCGACTGGCGGGACCACCTGGGCTACGCGCTGCTCGCCGAGGATCTCCCGCGGGGAGTGCTCGACCGCTGGCAGCGGTCGGGGCCGGGTCGACCCGTCGACTGATCGACTCGCGGCATAGCACGGGTGGTCGCCGTCGCGGGGCCGTGCGCGGCGGACACGCCGTCTCCCGTCACACCGGTCCCACAACACATCAGCGACACGCCCGCGCGCCTCCCGGTTCCCGGTGCCGTCCCTGCTTAGCCTCGCCTGGCGAGTGACTGATGTGACAGGTGGTGTCGTATGGGATCGGGTGTGCTTCTGGCAGCTCTGGTCGTGCTGTGGTTCGTCGTGCTGGTGCCCATGGTGGTGACCCGCGGCGACGCGCAGGAGGGCCGGGGCGAGCCTGCTGACTCGGGGCGGACCCTGCAGCGGCGTCGCGCGGCCGACGCCGTGCGGCACGCGGCGACCGAGCGGGTGTCGATCGACCGCGAGGTCCTGCGCACCACCGGCGAGCTCAAGGTGGACGTGCACGCGGTGCGCCGCCGGGTGCTGGGCGGTCTGGTGCTGCTCACCCTCGCGTCGCTGGCCGGCGCCCTGCTGGTCACGCCGTGGCTGTGGATCCTGCAGGCGGTCGCCACCGCCGCGACCGTCGGGTACGTGCTGGTGCTGCGCAAGGTGGCCCGGCGCGAGCGGCTCGCCGCGCGTCGCGCCGCCCGGGCGGCGGCGCGCCAGACCCTCCGCGCACCGGCGCGCCCGGCGCGCCCGGCCGCCCGGCCCGCTCCGGCGCCGGTCCAGCGCACGTCGCCGGAGGTGCACGAGACGGTCGCCCAGGAGGCGCTGCCGGCCCTGTCGCACCCCAGCATCCCGCTGGCCCCGGTGCACGCCCTGCGGCCTGGTCGCGTGGTGGCCGCGCGGACGCCGGCGCCCATGGGATGGCAGAACAGCGCCGTCGTCGGGCTGGACGACGACGACATCGGTTTCGCCGACATCGACGAGTACCGCCCGGCCCGGGCGGCCAACGGCTGAGAGACACCCCCTGCCCCCACCGCGCGCACGCTCGCGGCGGGACCGTGCAGGGGCCCGGCCCCGCCCCGGTGGCGGGGCCGGGCGAAGCGGGCGGTAGTCTTTCCCGCGCAAGGGGCTGTGGCGCAGACCGGTAGCGCACCTCGTTCGCATCGAGGGGGTCAGGGGTTCAAATCCCCTCAGCTCCACCGGACGACGGACCGGCGCCGTCGGGGGTTCTTCCCCCGGCGGCGCCGTCGTCGTTGCGTCGGAGGGTCGATCGGCCGCTCCCGACCGCTAGGCTGCCCCGCGACACGGGGCCACGGCGTCCCCACGGGAGGCGGTTCCATGGTTCGGTCACCGGTCGGGGCCTCACCCGCCCCGCGGCGCGCGCGGGGGCGGGCCAGTGACAGCGCCGCCACCCGGCAGCTAATCATCGACGTCGCCGCCCGCGAGTTCGGCGAGCGCGGCTACGCCGCCACCTCGCTGAGCGACATCGTCGCCGGCACCGGCATGACCAAGGGGGCGCTCTACTGGCACTTCGAGTCCAAGGAGAGCGTGGCGGTCGCGGTCGTCCACCAGATGTTCGAGACGTGGCCGGTCATGCTGCGCGGCGTCCTGGACTCCCACGACGACGCGCTCGACGCCCTCGTCGCGGTCACGTACGTGGCCGGCCGCCAGTTCGCGACCGATCCGGTCACCCGCGCCTCCAAGCGGCTGATGGCCGAGCTGCCGCCGGAGGCGCTGGCGAAGCTGCCCCAGCCCTACGTCGGCTGGCAGCACGCGCTCACCCAGCTGATCACCCAGGGCCAGGAGCGGGGGCAGATCAGCCACCGGGCCGACCCGGTGGGCACCGCCCAGGTCATCGTCGCCAGCTTCTTCGGGATGCAGCAGGTCTCCCAGGAGCTGAGCGCTCGACGCGACCTGGAGTCGCGGCTCGACTCCTTCTGGGCGCTGATCCTCCCGCAGCTGCGCCCCGAGCCCCTCGCCTGAGCTAGCCGCCGAGGAACACCCGCCCCCGGGCGACGACGTCGTCGTCCTGCCCCAGCTGCACGGGCACGCCGTTCGATCGCCCGCTGCCGGCGTCCGTGCGCACCCAGGTCGGCCGGTCGAGCTCGGCGAACCGGTCGAAGGCGAGGTCCAGGCCGGCCAGCCGGGTGGCGGCTCCGGGCAGATCGGGGCGGTCCGTGACCGCGGCCAGCGCCGCGCCGACGAGGAGCATCCCCGGCAGGTGGTCGACCGGGTGGTCGAAGTAGGTCGGGTCGGTGAGGTCGACGGCGACCCGGGAGCGGTGGGCGAGGCCGTCGCCCTCGCCGGCGTCCCGCGGCCTGGGCACCAGTGTCCCGCCGCCGGCGCCGCGGTCCCGGCCGAGGGCCCGCAGCCGCGCGTAGACAGCCGGCGGCAGCCACGAGTAGTCGGCGTCGGCGGTCGCCCAGAGCTGCGCCCCGTGCCAGATCTCGGCCCGCAGCGACGCGCGGGACGGACGGCCCGCCCGCAGCCGGACGGTGGGCTGGACGACGGTCACCGTCCCGGCCGGGGCGGCTCCCCGGAGCTCGGCGAGCGGCGCGGCGAGCCGGGTGCTGATGCGGTGGAACACGAACTGCTCGCCCAGCGGGACGTCCAGCCGGCGGTGGGCCAGGCACAGCCCGGCCTGGCGGATCGTCTCGACGACCAGCAGCAGGTGGCCCACGGTCCCGGCCCGCCGGTCGTACCGGCCGTGCGCCGCCGGCCAGCGCGCCGCCACGGCGGTCCGGTCCCCCGCGAGGGTCGCCAGCTCGGTCGCCAGCACCTCGTCCGGCGCGGTCTTGTGCACCAGCGCCTGCTCGACGAGCACCCAGGTCGGGGAGCCGGCGCCGGGCGGCGCCACGGCGGGATCGTGCAGGGCGGGTCGTGCGGATGGCGGCGTCATGGGGTTCTCCGGTTCGGGAGCTGCGGCCGGGCTCGGCGCGTCGCGTCGAGTGTCGGCCAGAACCCGGCCGCACGGGGCGTTCCGGTACGCACCGGACCGGTGGGACGGGCGCACCGGGCGCGGGCGGGGCCGCTCAGTACCAGGAGGGGAACCACATCCGCTGCACCCACTCGCTGTGCGAGAGCGGCTGCCCGGTCAGCACCGGCCAGAAGAACGCGAAGGTGGCCACGACGATCGCGATGTACCCGCAGGCGGTGGCCAGGCCCACCCGCCGACGCCACTCGTCGGCGCCCGGCCGGCCCACGACGTCCTGGAGCAGCAGGGCGACCGCGAGGACGAAGAACGGCAGCGCGGGGGCCGCGTAGAAGAGGAACATCGTGCGCTCGAGGTTCACGAACCAGGTCAGCCAGCCCGCCGCGATCCCGACGGCGACGGTGAGGGCGGCCGGGTCCCGCCGGGCGACGATCCGCCAGAGCAGCCACAGCGTCGCCGGGGCGAAGAGGAACCACAGCGTCGGCGTCCCGAGCATCAGGATGTACCGGATGACCTGATCGCCCTCGGCGTCGACGAGGCCCTGGGGGTTCCACAGCAGGATCGGCCGGCCGGTGACCAGCCACGACCAGGGCCCGGACTCCCACGGGTGCGGGCTGGACAGGCCGTTGTGGAAGCGCAGCCACTCGGCGTGCTCGTGCCACAGCGAGCGCAGGGCGTCCGGCACCCACGGGAACGCGGTGTCCGGGTGCTGCTGCGCCCAGGCCCTGCCCTGCGAGGTCTCGCCGAGGAACCAGCCGGTGAAGCTGGCCAGGTAGGTGAGCACCGGGACGGCGGCCAGCGCCCACAGCGCGCCGGGCAACCCCCGGCGCGCCGCCGTCCGCGTGGGCCGGGGCGCCCCCGCCTCCCGCCACGCCGCGCGGTCCCAGAACAGCGACAGGACGGCGAAGAAGGCCAGGAACCAGACCCCGCTCCACTTGACCGCGCAGGCGCAGCCGAACAGGACACCGGCCGCGATCCGCCACCCGCGCGGGCCCAGCCGGAAGCCCGTGGCGCCGACCGGCGCGGCCGCACGCACCCGGGCGCGGACCACGTCCCGGTCGACGACCAGGCAGGAGACGGCGGCCAGCACGAAGAGCTGCAGGAAGATGTCGAGCAGCCCGATCCGCGAGAGCGTGAACTGGAGGCCGTCGACGAGCAGCAGCACCCCGGCGAACAGGCCGACGACGGTCGAGCCGGTGAGCCGCCGGGCCAGCCGGAACAGGATGACGACGGCGATCGAGCCGGCCACCGCGGACGGGAAGCGCCAGCCGAACGAGTTGTAGCCGAAGGCCTGCTCGCCCAGCGCGATCAGCCACTTGCCCAGCGGTGGGTGGACGATGTAGGAGTAGCCGCGGTTGTACTCGAAGCCCCAGGTGAGCAGCTCCCGCGCCTGGGGTGGGTAGTACGCCTCGTCGAAGACCAGCGCCCGGGGGTAGCCGATGCCCCAGAGCCGCAGGGTCAGCGCCAGCGCGCCGAGGACGGCGGCGATCGTCCAGGCCGTCCACCGGTCGTCCGGCAGCGGGGGGACGACGTCGCGGCGGCGCGCGGGGGACGGCGGACGGCGCACCCGGGGGGTGGCCGGCTGCGGGGGCGCCTGCGGGTCCGACTCCGCCCGCCCGGGCGCCAGCACCGCCATGCGGTCAGGGTAGGTGGCGCAGCCACCGGTCCGGTCGTGACAGGCTCGACGGGTGAGCGGACGGTTGGTGCTGGGTGGGGCGCCCCTGGGGCAGCCCGGTGACGTCGGCCCGCGCCTGCGGGCGGCGATGGCCACGGCCGACGTGCTGGCATGCGAGGACACCCGCCGGCTGCACCGCCTGGCCGCCGACCTCGAGGTCACGCTCACCGGCCGGGTGGTCACCTTCCACGAGTCGGTGGAGCGCGCGCGGCTGCCCGGCCTGCTGGACGCGCTGGCCTCCGGCGCGACGGTGCTGCTGCTCACCGACGCCGGGATGCCGTCGGTCTCCGACCCCGGGTACACGCTCGTGCGGGCGGCGATCGACGCCGGGATCCCCGTCACCTCGGTGCCCGGGCCCTCGGCGGTGACGACCGCGCTGGCGGTCTCCGGGCTGCCGGTGGACCGGTTCTGCTTCGAGGGCTTCCTGCCGCGCAAGGCGGGGGAGCGGCGCTCGACGTTCACCGCGCTGGCCGACGAGCGCCGCACGATGGTGTTCTTCGAGTCGCCGCACCGGCTGGCCGACGCGCTGGCCGACGCCGCCGCCGTCCTCGGCGAGGACCGGCCGGCCGCGGTCTGCCGCGAGCTGACCAAGACGTACGAGGAGGTGCGGCGCGGTGGGCTCGGCGAGCTCGCCGGCTGGGCGGCCGAGGGGGTGCGCGGGGAGATCACGCTCGTGATCGCGGGTGCGCCGCAGCGGGCGGTGGAGCTGACCGGGCCGGAGCTCGCCGCCGCCGTCGCCGCCGAGGAGGCCGCGGGCGCGACCCGCAAGGACGCCATCCGGGCGGTCATGGAGCGCACCGGCCTGCCCAAGCGCACCGTCTTCGACGCCGTGGTCGCCGCCAAGGCCACCTGACCGCAGCCGCTGTGCGCTGATCGGGGTCTCCCAGCGGCGACAGGCACCGAGAAGCGCACATCGGCGGCGCCTGTGGACAGGCCCGACCCGCAGGTCGCCGCATCCGGCACGGTTCGGCGGTGCCCCGGCCCCCGATGCAGCCCCGACCTCTCCGCGGCGGCCCCTTCCGGGGCAGTGCTGCGGTGGCGCAAGGCCTGCTGACACCGGACCAGCTCCGCAGCAGTGCCTGGCGCCGGCTCTTCCGCGATGTCTACGTCCACCGCGACGTCGTGGTCGACCACGAGCTGCGCGTCCTGGCCGCCGCGACGCTCGTGCGTCCGGACGCCGTCGTGACCGGCTGCAGTGCGGCCGTCCTCTGGGGCGTGGATCTCGCCGGGCCCGATGACGACGTGGAGCTGACCGCCTCCCCGTCGAACCGGCCGGTTCGGGTCGCCGGGATCCGGGTCCGCCGGGCGACGTTGGCGGGGGAGGACGTGCGCTGGTGGCTCGGCGCGCGGGTCACGAGTCCCGAGGCGACCGCCGTCCGGGTGGCGGCCGCCCTGCCGGGGGACGACGCCGTCATCGCGCTCGACCGCCTGGCTGCGGCACGGGTGATCGACCTGGCCGAGGTGCGGCGGCGGGCAGCGGTCGCACGCGGCCCGGGAGCGGCGCAGGCCCGACGCGCGTGCGCGCTGGCCGACGGGCTCGCCGAGTCACCCCAGGAGACCCGCCTGCGACTGCTCGTCGTCCGCGGCGGGCTGCCCGTGCCGGTCGCCCAGTACGAAGTCCGTCATCGAGGGAGCTTCGTAGCGCGAGTCGACTTCGCGTGGCCCGAGTTGATGGTGGCTCTCGAGTACGACGGGGCGTGGCACGGCGAGCCCGGTCAGTTCGCCCGGGACCGCCGACGACTCAACCGGCTCCAGGAGGCGGGTTGGCGCGTCGTCTTCGTGACTGCCGCGGACCTGCACCGACCGGCCGAGCTCCTCGCTCGCTTGGCCGCGGCTGTGCAGTTCCCGGGCGTACCGCGCCGCCGGTGACCCCGACGAGTGCACACTCCGTGGCGCGGGGAGGCGGCTACAGCCAGCCGTTGCGCTTGAAGCCGCGGTACAGCAGCGTGATGACCGTCGCGATCAGCAGCAGCACGGCCGGGTAGGCCCACGGCCAGCGCAACTCCGGCATGTAGTCGAAGTTCATGCCGTAGATGCCGGCGATCGCGGTGGGGACGGCGATGATGCCCGCGTAGGCGGAGATCTTCCGCATGTCCTCGTTGTCGGCCATGGTCGTCCGCGCGAGCGATGCCTGCAGGATCGACGTGAGCAGTTCGTCGAGGCCACCGACCTGGTCCCGCACCCGGAGGGCGTGGTCGAGCACGTCGCGGAAGTAGGAGCGCATCGCCGCGGGAACGACGTCGACCGGCCGCTCGGCGAGCTTCTGCAGCGGGACCTCCAGGGGGGAGACCGCTCGTCGCAGTGACACCAGCTCCCGCTTGAGCTGGTACAGCCGGCCGATGTCGTCGGTGCGCTCGGGGCTGAAGACCGACGCCTCCAGCTCCTCGACGTCCTCCTCGACCGCGGCCGCCACCTCCACGAACGTGTCGACGACGAGGTCGGCGACCGCGTACAGCACCGCTGACGGCCCCAGGCACAGCAGTTCCTGCTGCTCCTCGAGCCGCTGCCGCAGGTGCGCGAGGCCGCCGTGCTCCCCGTGCCGCACCGTGATCACGTACCGCGGGCCGAGGAAGACCATCACCTCGCCGGTGTCGACGACCTCGCTGGTGGCGGTGAGCTCCTCGTGCTCCACGTACGTCGCGGTCTTGAGCACCATGAACAGGGCGTCGTCGTAGGGCTCCAGCTTCGGGCGCTGGTGGGCGTACACGGCGTCCTCGACCGCGAGCGGGTGCAGGTCGTACCGCTCGGCGATCGCTCCCAGCTCCTCCTCGCTCGGTGCGTAGAGGCCGAGCCACACGAAGCCGCCGCGCTCCTCGGCCATCCGCAGCGCGGCGTCGGGGGCCACGGCCTCCTGCCGCCGGCCGTCCACGTAGACGGCGCAGTCGACGACCGCGCCGTCGGCCGGGCGGCGGGTGGGCCGACCGTGCGGGAGGCCGGCCGGCTGGGGTCGCAGGGTCGGCGGGGTCGCCGCTGTCGCGCCGACGACCGGCCCCCGGGGGGCGGCCGGGTGCTGGTCCCGGGTGCTCATCGCGGGTGCCGCCTTCCTCGCGGGTCGTCGTCCGGGAGTAGGAGCGTAGGCGCGCACGGGGTACCCGGCCCACGCGGCCCGTCCTGCGCGCGGCCCGGCGACCGCGGTCCCACCCGAAAGGGGGAGCCGGCCCGGGCGGTGCTCCAGCCACCTCCGCGATCGACCGTCCAGTCGGGGGACACCCCCGACCGGTCAGGGAGAGATTCCTCGTGGCGAGCACCGTCCTCGACGTCCGCACCGCCGCCCGGGCGCCGCAGCTCGACGCGACGCGGCCCGCGCCGGATGCCGCCGCGCGGCGGATCCCGGTCCCGGTGCTCGCGGCGGGGGTGCTCGCCGTCCTCGAGGCCGTCGGCCTGCTCGCGGTCGGCCTGACCCGGGCCGATGCCGTGCTCGCCACCCCGGTGCGCCCGGTCGGCTGGGTCGTGGCCGGCGCCCTGTTCGTGCTGGCCGGGTGGATCGTGCTCACCGCCGGTGCCGGGGCGGCGCTGATCGAGGGGTCCGACCGGAAGCTGCTCGTCGTCACCTCGGTGGTCGAGCTCGCCGCGGTGTCGGTGTTGGGCGGCATGGCGGTCCTGCTGCCGCTGCCGACCGCGCTGACCGGGGGGCTGCCGCTGCCGCTGCTGTTCGCGGCCGCCTTCGCGCTACCGATCGGGAAACTGCTGCTCGTGGACGCGCCCACCGCCCGGGCCTGGGTGCTGCGGGGGCCGCGGGTCCGCGTGCGCCGTCCCGATCCGGTGACCGTCCACCGGTCGCTGTGCGCGCTCACCCTCGGGTGCATCGCCCTCGTGCTGGGCGGCCTCGCGGTCCTCCAGCCGGTCGACGTCGAGCCGGCGGGACCCGCGTCGAGCGTCGTCTCGCAGCCCTGACCCGGCGTCGGCCGCCCGCCCGGGCGACCGGCGGCGAGCGCGCCGCCTAGGCTCACCGGCGTGAGTGATCGGCACATCCTGACCGCCGTCGCGTGGCCCTACGCCAACGGCCCGCGGCACATCGGCCACGTCTCCGGCTTCGGCGTCCCCTCCGACGTCTTCAGCCGCTACCACCGGATGGCCGGTGACCGGGTGCTGATGGTGAGCGGCACCGACGAGCACGGCACCCCGATCACGGTCGCCGCCGACGCCGAGGGGATCACGCCCCGGCAGATCGCCGACCGGAACAACCGGATCATCGTGGGCGACCTGCAGTCGCTGGGGTTGAGCTACGACCTGTTCACCCGGACGACGACGGCCAACCACGCGCAGATCAGCCAGGAGATCTTCCTCGGCCTGCTGAAGAACGGCTACGTCTTCCCGAAGACGACGCTCGGCGCGATCAGCCCCTCGACCGGCCGCACCCTGCCCGACCGCTACATCGAGGGCACCTGCCCGATCTGCGGGTACGACGGCGCGCGCGGCGACCAGTGCGACAACTGCGGCAACCAGCTCGACCCGGTCGAGCTGATCAACCCGGTCAGCAAGATCAACGGCGAGACGCCGAAGTTCGTCGAGGAGGAGCACTACTTCCTCGACCTGCCCGCCTTCACCCGGGCGCTCGGCGACTGGCTCGCCACCCGGAAGAGCTGGCGGCCCAACGTCCTGAACTTCAGCGTCAACCTGCTGGAGGACCTCAAGCCGCGCAGCTACACCCGCGACATCGACTGGGGCGTCCCGGTGCCGCTGGACGGCTGGCGCGACCGCAACGACAAGCGCATCTACGTCTGGTTCGACGCCGTCGTCGGCTACCTGTCGGCGTCGATCGAGTGGGCCCGCCGCTCCGGGGACCCGGAGGCCTGGCGCCAGTGGTGGCAGACGCCGGATGCGTCCGCCTACTACTTCATGGGCAAGGACAACATCGTCTTCCACTCCGAGATCTGGCCCGCCCAGCTGCTCGGCTACAACGGCGAGGGCGACAAGGGTGGGACGCCGGGCTCGCTCGGCCGGCTCAACCTGCCCACCGAGGTGGTCTCCAGCGAGTTCCTTACCATGGAGGGGCGCAAGTTCTCGTCCTCCCGCAACGTGGTCATCTACGTGCGGGACTTCCTGGCCCGGTACGACGCCGACGCGCTGCGCTACTTCATCGCCGTGGCCGGGCCGGAGAACCAGGACACCGACTTCACCTGGGCGGAGTTCCTGCGCCGCAACAACGACGAGCTGGTCGCCGGCTGGGGCAACCTGGTCAACCGCACGGTGTCGATGGCGGCCAAGAACGTCGGCGCCGTCCCGACCCCGGGCGAGCTCACCGAGGCCGACCGCGCGTTGCTGGACACGACGTCCGGGGCGTTCGCACCCGTCGGCGAGCTGCTGTCCCGCAACCGGCAGAAGGCCGCCATCGGCGAGGCGATGCGCGTGGTCGGCGAGGCCAACAAGTACCTGTCGGACCAGGCGCCGTGGAAGCTCAAGGAGGACCCGGCCCGCCGGGACACCGTGCTGCACACCGCGCTGCAGGCGATCAAGGACTGCAACGCCCTGCTGACGCCGTTCCTCCCGCACTCGGCGCAGAAGGTGCACGACCTGCTCGGCGGCACGGGGGTGTGGTCGCCCGCCCCGCGGATCGAGGAGGTCACCGACCTCGACGACGGCTCGCCGTACCCGATCATCACCGGGGATTACGACGAGGGGCAGGCCGGCTGGGGCTCCACCCCGCTCCCGCCGTCGGGCACCCCGCTGGCCCCGCCGACGCCGATCTTCAAGAAGCTCGACGACTCCGTCGTCGCCGAGGAGCTGGCCCGGCTGGAGGAGAAGGCGCAGTGAGCCGGTCGGCCTCCGCCCGCGCCAACAAGCGGGGCGAGGCGCCGCCGTCCCCGGAGCCGCTGCCGGCGCCCGCGCTGGACAGCCACACCCACCTGGACATCGTGCTGGGGGAGCGGCCGGCCGGGGACGAGCACGGCGAGTGGGCGTCCGAGGCCGCCGTCGACGCGGAGATCGCCGCGGCGGAGGCGGTCGGGATCCCGCGGCTGGTGCAGGTCGGGGTCGACGTCGCGTCGTCCCGGTGGTCGGCCGAGCTGGCGGCCCGGCACCCCAACGTGCTCGCCGCCGTCGCGCTGCACCCGAACGAGGCCGGCGCGGGGAAGGCGGACGACGACGCGCTCGCCGAGATCGACCGCCTGGCGGCGCTGCCGCGCGTGCGGGCGGTGGGGGAGACGGGGCTGGACCGCTTCCGCACCGGTCCCGACGGGTGGGCCGCCCAGGAGGCGTCGTTCCGGGCGCACATCCGCATCGCCAAGGAGCACGGCGTCGCGCTGGTCATCCACGACCGGGACGCGCACGAGGAGATCCTCCGGGTCGTCGACGACGAGGGCGCGCCCGAGCACGTCGTCATGCACTGCTTCTCCGGTGACGCGGCGTTCGCGCGGGCGTGCGTGGCGCGCGGGTACGTGCTCTCCTTCGCCGGCACGCTGACCTTCGCCAACGCCGGCTACCTGCGCGAGGCCGCGGCCCTGACCCCGGTCGGCCAGCTGCTGGTGGAGACCGACTCCCCGTTCCTGACCCCGGTGCCGTTCCGGGGTCGCCCCAATGCCTCCCGGCTGGTGCCGCACACGGTCCGCGCACTCGCCGAGGTGACCGGGACCGACCTGACGGAGCTCTGCCACGCCCTCACCGCCACCGCCGAGCGCGTCTTCGGCAGCTGGTAGAAGGACCACCCTCCCCCCGCGCCGCGCTCCGCTCGGTGCGGGTCCCCGAAGGGTGGCCGTTCCATCCCGTCACCGCGGAGCGGGTCCCGCCGAGCGGGGGCCCGGATGGCTCGCGGGGCGGGACGGGGAGGGCTCCGCGCAAATGGGGACGGCAATTGGTGGCGGTGTCGTCCGGTAGGACGACAATCAACACCGTGGGTCGTCTCATCGCCGTCGTGGTCTTCGTCGCTCTGCTGGTGCCGGGCGTCCTGCTGGCCCGCGCCTGGGGGCTGGCGGCCGGGCGGCGGGCCGTCGCCGCCGCGGGGGTGGAGCTGGCCCAGCCCACCCGGGAGGGGGCCGCGGTCCTGCAGCGTCAGGCGCTGCACGGCCGTCGCTGGCGGTGGCTGGGCCTGCTCCTGGGCATCGCCGGGATCGTGGCCAGCGTGGTGGTGCTCGCCGAGGCCTCGGTGTTCCTGTGGCTGCCGCTGCTCGTGGTCGGCTCGCTGGCGGGCGTCCTGCTGGCCGAGGTCACCCGGCCGCGACCGCGCTGGCAGCTGAGCTCGCCGGCCCGGCGACCGCGCCAGGGGGAGCAGATCTCGGGCTGGCTGGTGTGGACGATGCGGGTGGTGGTCGCCGCCGAGCTGCTGCTGGCCGGGTGGTTGTGGTCCTCGGGTGACCTCGGGGGTGCCGTGGCCTGGGCGGTCGTCGCCGTGCCGCTGGCCGCCTGGTTGCTGGCCGAGGTGGCCCTGCTGCGCGCCCTCCTCCGTCCGCTGCCCGCCGACGGCGCCGACGTGCCCGTGGACGAGGCGCTGCGCACCTGGACGGCGCACCTGGTCGTCGCCGCCGCGAGCGTGAGCGCCCTGCTGCCGCTGGGCACGCTGCTGCTCCGGGTCGGCCTGGACCTGGGGGACCAGATCGGCGAGGGCTTCGACGTGCTGCCCGTCGCGTTCGTGGCCGGGGGCTTCTCCGCGCTGGCCGCGGGGCTCGCGGTGGCCGCCTTCCTGCTGAGCTGGCTGCGCCCGGTGCGGTCCAGCGCGGTCGCGCTCGCCGGCTGAGATCGGCCGGGTGCCCGTCCGGGGCACCCCTTACGCCGTGTGCTTGATCACCGCGCATCCGGGCGGCGGTCGTCCCGCACGGCGCCCGAACCCGGCGCGGTCGTCACTGCTCGTGTCGGCGAGTCGACACAGCGGAGGCGGCGACTGCTGCTTCACTGCTCGTGCACCATCGCCATGCGCAGAGTGTTCGTTATCGTGTCGTGACCGACAGCCGGGGTGGAGGAACGACCGGGTGGCGCCATCGCGGGGGAACCCGCCGGCCGCCGCCCGGGCCGCCGAGCGGCCGAGGCCGCTCCGGCGGCCCCGTCACCCTCCTGCCCGGGTTCTGTGACCCCTGGAAGTGTCGTGCGCCGCTCCTTGCAGCTCAGCCTCTTCGCCCTCGTCCTGCTCGGACTGGTGGGCGGGACGCTGGCCTTCTTCCTCGCCCAGAAGTCCGTCTCGCTGACCGTGGACGGGCAGACCCGGGACGTCGGCACCTACGCCGGCACGGTGGCCGAGGTGCTGGAGGAAGAGGGGCTCACGCTCACCGCCCACGACGTCGTGCTCCCGTCGCCCGATCAGGCGGTGGCCGACGGCGACGCCGTCGTCCTCACCCGGGCCCGGCCGCTCGAGCTGACCGTGGACGGCGTCTCGCGCCAGGTGCAGGTCACCGCCCTGTCGGTCGAGGAGGCGCTGGACCAGCTGGGCTTCCGCGCCGACGGCCTGGTGCTCTCGGCCAGCCGCAGCGATCGCCTCCCGCTGGAGGGGATGCAGCTGAGCATCACCACGCCGAAGGACGTCGTGCTCGTCGCCGACGGGCAGGAGCGGGTGGTCACCACCACCGCCGCCACGGCCGGCGACCTGCTCGCCGAGCAGGGCATCGCGCTCAGCGAGACCGACCGCACCAGCCTGCGGCCGTCCCAGGCCCTGCTCAACCGCATGCGGCTGCAGGTGTACCGGGTGCAGGTCTCCGAGGTCACCGAGACGACCCCCATCGCCCACGGGCGGGTGGAGACCAAGGACGCCGAGGCGTTCCAGGGTGACGAGACGGTGACCGTCCCGGGCGTCGACGGCGAGCAGTCGACGACCTACCGGGTGACCGTCGTCGACGGTCGCGAGACCAGCCGCGAGGAGCTCTCCCGCACCGTCACCCGCGCGCCGGTCGACGAGCACGTCACGGTCGGCACCAAGGCCCGCCCGACCAACCGCCCTGCCGCCGACGGCCTCAACTGGTCGGCGCTGGCCGCGTGCGAGTCCGGCGGGCGCCCGAACGCGGTCAGCGGCACCGGCAAGTACCGCGGCATGTACCAGTTCTCGCAGGCCACCTGGAACGCGGTCGGGGGGACCGGTGACCCTGCGGCCGCGTCGGCCGACGAGCAGACCTACCGCGCCCAGCTGCTGTACCAGCGCTCCGGAGCGGGCCAGTGGCCGCACTGCGGCCCCCGCCTGTTCAGCTGATCCGCTGAGCACCGCACCCGAGCAGCCGGACGGGTTGCTGGGCCCGGCCGCCATCCGCGAGCTGGCCCAGCGGCTCGACCTGCGCCCCACCAAGACCCTCGGGCAGAACTTCCTGCACGACGCCAACACGATCCGGCGGATCGTGCGGACCGCGGACCTGCGGCCCGACGACGTCGTCCTCGAGGTGGGTCCCGGGCTGGGCTCGCTGACCCTCGGCCTGCTGCCGGCCGCCGCGCAGGTGACGGCGGTGGAGATCGACCCGCGGCTGGCCGCGCTCCTGCCCGAGACCGTCGCCGCGCGCCGCCCCGACCTCGCCGACCGGCTCACCGTGGTCCAGGCCGACGCGCTGCGGGTCCAGGAGCTGCCCGGGCCCCCGCCCACCGCGCTGGTGGCGAACCTGCCCTACAACATCGCGGTGCCGGTGCTGCTGCACCTGCTGGAGCTGCTGCCCACCCTCGACCGGGCGCTGGTGCTCGTGCAGGCGGAGGTGGCCGAACGGCTGGCCGCCGCGCCCGGGACGTCCGCGTACGGCGTCCCCTCGGTCAAGGCCGCCTGGTACGGCGAGGTGCGCCGGGCCGGCAACGTCGGCCGCCGGGTCTTCTGGCCCGAGCCCAACGTCGACTCGGGGCTGGTGGCCCTCGTCCGCCGGCCGCCCCCAGCGGGGGACCGGGAGGCGACCTTCGCCGTGGTGGACGCGGCCTTCGGCATGCGGCGCAAGGGCTTGCGGGCGGCGCTGGCCCGCTGGGCGGGCGGCCCCGCCGCGGCCGAGGCGCGCCTGCGCGCCGCCGGCATCGAGCCCTCCGCCCGCGGTGAGCAGCTCTCCCTCGCCGACTTCGCCCGGCTGGCCGGCACCGGAGCGGTGCAGCCGTGAGCGGCCGGGACGCGGTGGTCGTCCGGGCGCCGGCGAAGATCAACGTGCACCTGGGCGTGGGACCCCTGCGCGCCGACGGGTTCCACGCGCTGCAGACCGTCTACCTCGCCGTGTCGCTGCACGACACCGTCACCGCGCGGCCGGGCGAGGGGCTGTCCCTGCGGGTGACCGGGGAAGGGGCCGGCGCGGCCGACGGCCCGGGACAGGTGCCCGCCGACCGCACCAACCTGGTCTGGCGGGCCGCGGAGCTGCTCGCCGCGCACGCGGGCGTCCGCGCCGACGCCGACCTGGAGGTGTCCAAGAGCATCCCGGTCGCCGCGGGGCTGGCCGGCGGCAGCGCCGACGCGGCGGCGACGCTGGTGGCGCTGGACGCGCTCTGGGGGACCCGGGCCGGCCGCGAGGACCTGCTGTCGCTCGCCGCTGAGCTGGGCAGCGACGTGCCGTTCGCCCTCGTCGGCGGTGTCGCCCTGGGCACGGGCCGGGGGGAGCAGGTCTCACCGGTGCTCACCGGCGGGCGCTGGCACTGGGTGCTCGGCATCGCCGGGGAGGGGTTGTCCACCCCGGCCGTCTACGCCGAGCTCGACCGGATGCGCGCCGCCGGCCGGCTGCCCGACGCGGCCGGGCCGACGCCGGCCGACCCGGTGCTCGCCGCGCTGCGCTCGGGCTCGACGACGGAGCTCGCCGCTGCCCTGGTCAACGACCTGCAGCCGGCCGCCCTGGCCCTGCGGCCGGAGCTGCGCCGGGCGCTGCGCGCGGCCGAGGACGCCGGCGCCCGCGCCGTGCTGGTGAGCGGCTCGGGACCCACGGTGGCCGCGCTCGCGGCCGACGAGCGGTCCGCCGTCCGGCTCGCGGCCGAGCTCGCCGGCGTCGGCGCGTTCCGCACGGTGCGGGCCGTCACGGGCCCGGTCCCCGGGGCCCGGCCGACCGCCTGACGGGAGCCCGCGGGATCGCCCCGCGGGCTCCGGAGCTCAGCTGCCGGTGGCCGCGGGCAGCCGCCGCTTGGCCGCCAGCCGCACGGGGTCGGGCCACTTGACGTTCCAGGCCCAGCCGAGCTTCTCGAACACCCAGATGGTGCGGGCGCTGATGTCGATCTGCCCGCGCAGCACGCCGTGCCGGGCGCAGGTCGGGTCGGCGTGGTGGAGGTTGTGCCACGACTCGCCCGCGCTGAGGATCGCCAGCGGCCAGAAGTTCGTCGCGCGGTCACGGCCCGGGGAGACGAACGGGCGGTCGCCGACCACGTGGCAGACCGAGTTGATCGACCAGGTGACGTGGTGCAGCAGCGCGATGCGGACCAGCCCCGCCCAGAAGAACGCCGTCCAGGCGCCGGCCCAGCTCATCGTCACCAGGCCGCCGATGACGGCCGGGAGGAACAGGCTGATCGCCGCCCACACCACGAACAGCCGGTCGGTGGTGACCAGCGCGGAGTCCTTCATCAGGTCGGGTGCGTAGCGCTCCTGGCTGGTCTTGCGCCGCTCGAACAGCCAGCCGAGGTGGGCGTGGAACATGCCCTTGAGCAGCGCGCGGGCGTCGCTGCCGTAGCGCCACGGCGAGTGCGGGTCACCGTCGCGGTCGGAGAAGGCGTGGTGCCGCCGGTGGTCGGCCACCCACTGCACGACCGGGCCCTGCACCGCCATGGACCCGGCGACGGCCAGCAGCAGCCGGAGCGGGCGCTTGGCCTTGAAGGAGCCGTGCGTGAAGTACCGGTGGTAGCCCACGGTCACGCCGAGGAGCGTGAAGAAGTAGAAGCCGACGGCGAGCCCCACGTCGAGCCAGGACAGCCCCCAGCCCCACACGGCCGGGACGACGGCCGCCAGGGCGAGGAAGGGCACCACCACGAAGACGTAGAGGGTGACGATCTCCAGGACGCTCTTGCGTCGGCCGATCGCGTTGGCCGGGAGCCCGGCGTGCGGTTCCGCGGGACGCGGAGGAGCCATGGGCCGGGTGCGGGCAGGAGCAGACAAGGGGCCTCCGAGGGCGACCGGTGGGGGATCGGCCGGCGCGCACTGGGGCCCGGCTGCGTGGCCGTAACGTACGGCACCCCGGGTGAGTCGGCGAGCCGACGGCGGGGGATCGGTCCCCACGCGGGTGCTGCCCACGCCGGCGGGGCCCTAGGCTCGTCCCGGGCGCCGCACCCCGGCGCCCTCCGGGCCGGCACGGCCCGGGGATGGGGGATGGGGTAATCGGCAGCCCGCCGGCCTTTGGAGCCGGGAAGTCTCGGTTCGAGTCCGAGTCCCCCAGCGCAACCCGCCGACGCCGATCGAGGAGTTCCGTGACCCACGTGCAGCCGGCCCCTGCCCACGCCGCGCCGGCGGTGGCCGCCGTCGTCGTCCTGGCCGCCGGGCAGGGCACCCGCATGCGCTCGACCACCCCGAAGGTGCTGCACCCGCTGGGCGGGCGCAGCATGCTCGGCCACGTGCTCGCCGCCACGGAGCCGCTCGGCGCCGGCGCGACGGTCGTGGTGGTCGGCTCCGGTCGCGACCAGGTCGAGGAGCACCTGGCGCAGATCGCGCCCACCGCGCTGCCCGTCGTCCAGGAGGAGCAGCTGGGCTCGGGGCACGCGGCCGCGGTCGCCCTGGCCGCGGTCCCGGAACTCGAGGGGCCGGTGCTGCTGGTCAACGGTGACGCACCGCTGCTCCGGGCGGCGACCGTGGCGCGCCTGGTGGACGAGCACCTGCGGGCGGGGAACGTGCTCACGGTCCTCACCGCGGAGGTGGCCGACCCGACCGGTCTGGGCCGCATCGTGCGGGACGCCGACGGCCGGGTGCGCGCGATCGTGGAGCAGCGCGACGCCACACCGGAGCAGCGGGCGATCCGCGAGATCAACGCCGGCGTCTACGTCGGCGACGCCGCGGTCCTCCGGTCGTCGCTGGGCCGCATCGACGCCGGCAACGACCAGGGCGAGCTCTACGTCACCGACGTCCTCGGTCTGCTCGTCGGCGACGGGGCGCCGGTCGGCGGGGTGCGTGCCGAGGATCCCGACGACGTGCTCGGCTGCAACGACCGGGTGGAGCTGGCCGCCCGCCGGCGCACCCTCAACGACCGGGTGCTCGCCGAGCTCATGCGCAGCGGCGTCACCGTCGTCGACCCGCTCACCACGTGGGTCGACGTCACCGTGACGGTGGGCCGCGACGCCGTCCTGGAGCCCGGCACGCACCTCCAGGGGGTGACCTCGGTGGGTGATGCTGCCCACGTGGGCCCGGACACCACGCTGGTCGACACCGAGGTAGGGGAGGGGGCCACCGTGGTGCGGGCGCACGCGGTCGGTGCGCGGATCGGTCCGCGGGTCTCGGTCGGCCCGTTCGCCTACCTGCGGCCGGGCACCGACCTCGCGGCCGGGGCGAAGGTCGGCACCTTCGTGGAGACGAAGAACGCGCAGGTGGGGGAGGGCGCGAAGATCCCGCACCTGTCCTACGTCGGCGACGCCACGATCGGCCGCGGCACCAACATCGGGGCGGCCACCGTGTTCGTCAACTACGACGGCGTGGCCAAGCACCGCACGACGATCGGCGACCACGCGCGCACCGGCGCCGACAACATGTTCGTGGCGCCGGTCACGGTGGGCGACGGCGCCTACACCGCCGCGGGGTCGGTCATCACCTCCGATGTGCCCCCCGGGGCGATGGCCGTCGCCCGGGCACCCCAGCGCAATGTGGCAGGCTGGGTACGTCGCCGACGGCCCGGTTCGCCCGCTGCGGAGGCCGCGGCAGCGGCCGAGAACCGGACCGAGGCACCCGGGGAGGACCGGTCCGGGCCCTCCCGTGCGGACTCCGACAGCTAGGGGCAGCGAGCCGATGAGCGCCATCCGGCAGACGACGAACAAGAGCATGATGCTCTTCTCCGGCCGGGCCTACCCCGCGCTGGCCGACGAGATCGCCGGTCACCTGGGCGTGACCCCCACCCCGACGGCCGCCTACGAGTTCGCCAACGGCGAGCTGTTCGTGCGCTTCGAGGAGTCGGTGCGCGGCTGCGATGCCTTCGTGGTGCAGAGCCACACCGCCCCGATCAACACGTGGCTGATGGAGCAGCTGATCATGGTCGACGCGCTCAAGCGCGCCTCGGCCAAGCGGATCACCGTCGTCGCGCCGTTCTTCCCCTACGCCCGGCAGGACAAGAAGCACCGCGGGCGCGAGCCCATCTCCGCCCGGCTGGTCGCCGACATGTTCAAGACCGCCGGCGCCGACCGGCTGATGACCGTCGACCTGCACACCGCCCAGATCCAGGGCTTCTTCGACGGCCCGGTCGACCACCTCTTCGCCCTCGACCTGCTGGTCAAGCACGTCTGCGACCGCTGGGGCGACCGCGACATCACCGTCGTCTCGCCGGACTCCGGCCGGGTCCGGGTCTCCGAGCGGTGGAGCGACAAGCTCGGCGGCACCCCGCTGGCCTTCATCCACAAGACCCGCGACCCGCTGGTCGCCAACGAGGTCGTCGCCAACCGCGTCGTCGGTGAGGTCGAGGGCCGGGTCTGCATCCTGGTCGACGACATGATCGACACCGGCGGCACGATCGTGAAGGCCGCCGAGACGCTGTTCGAAGCGGGCGCCGCCGACGTGATCGTCACGGCCACGCACGGCGTGCTGTCGGGCCCCGCGGTCGAGCGGCTGTCCAACAGCAAGGTCAGCGAGGTCATCGTGACCAACACGCTGCCGATCGAGCCGGAGCGGCAGTTCGACAAGCTCACCGTCCTCTCCATCGCCCCGCTGCTCGCGCGGGCGATCAAGGAGGTCTTCGAGGACGGCTCGGTCACCAGCCTGTTCGACGGCGCCAGCTGACACACCGGTCCGCGCCCGCCGGTCGTCCCCTGGGAGGATGGCCGGCGTGCCGGCTCGCTGCAGACTCGGTGACGCGCAGGTCGCCGCCGTCGCCCGCTACCACTTCGGCCTGGTCGGTTCCGCGCCCGGCCTCCCCGCCGCGGATGAGTACGAGGACGCCCAGGGTGTGGTCGTGGCGACCTCCGACGGCGAGGACCTGACCGTCGCGGAGGTGCCGCGCTGGGAGCCGCCGGCCGCGGTGGCGGCCGGGCTCCGCGAGCGTGGCTGGCAGTCCCCGGCCGCCTGGGTCGGTGCCCCGCCGGCCGACGTCTCGAGCCTGCCGCCCCGGCTGCTGGTGCTGCTGCCGGCGGCCGGGCTCCCGCCGGACTCCGCGGCGCTGGCGCAGCGTGCCGCCGCCTGGGGACCGGCCCGCACCAGGGGGCGGGAGGTCGTCGTCCTGCCGGTCCCGGTGACGCCGGAGAGCCCCGAGGTCCCGGCTGAGGAGGTCGCCGCCGCGTACGGGGCGACCCTGCTGGGCAGCGAGCTCGGCGTCGCCCCGCCCCGCACCGGGGGGCTCGTCGTCTTCTGCACCGGGCTCTCCGGCGCCGGCAAGTCGACCATCGCCGCCCGCCTGGTGGAGCTGCTGGTCGAGCGTGGGCGGACCGTGACGCTGCTCGACGGCGACGAGGTGCGCCACCACCTCTCCGCGGGCCTGGGTTTCTCGCGGGCCGACCGGGACACCAACGTCCTGCGCATCGGCTGGGTGGCCGCGCAGATCGCCAAGCACGGCGGCGTCGCGGTCTGCGCCCCCATCGCCCCCTACGCCGAGGTGCGCACCGCCGTCCGCAGGGAGGTCGAGCGGCAGGCCGGACCGGGCAGCTTCGTGCTGGTGCACGTGGCGACGTCGCTGGCGGACTGCGAGGCGCGCGACCGCAAGGGGCTCTACGCCAAGGCGCGGCGCGGGGAGATCCCGGCGTTCACCGGGATCAGCGATCCGTACGAGGCGCCGACCGATGCCGAGGTCACCGTCGGCACCAGTGGGCGGACGGTCGACGACTGCGCGCGGCAGGTGCTCGACGCGGTGCTCGGCGGCTGACCGGGCTGGGGTAACCTGGCTCCCGTTGCCCGGCGAGGGAGACGGTCCACCCGTACTCCGTGATCGACGTGCGTGTGCCCCGTGGGGTGTGCTGCGCCCGGTCGCCGGCCCGCAGACCGATCCACCTTCCGAGGAGCACATTCACCGTGGCTGACTACCGTCTCGAGGCCGAGACCCGCACCGAGTTCGGCAAGGGCAGCGCCCGCCGCACCCGGCGCGCCGGCCGCGTCCCCGCCGTCCTCTACGGGCACGGCCAGGACGTCGTCCACCTCTCGCTGCCGGCGCGCGAGTTCGCCGCGGCGCTGCGCAACGGTGGCGCCAACGCCCTGCTGACCATCGTCCTGGACGGCAAGGAGCAGCTGGCGCTGACCAAGGCTGTCCAGCGCGACCCGCTGACCCGCGTGCACGAGCACGTCGACCTGCTGGTCGTCCGCCGCGGCGAGAAGACCACCGTCGACGTGCCGATCGTCGTCGTCGGTCAGCCGGCGCCGGACGCCATCCCGAACCACCAGCTGAACACCGTCTCCATCGAGGCGGACGCGACGCGCCTGCCGGACAGCATCGAGGTCGACGTCACCGGCCGCGACGCCGGGCAGAACATCACCGCCGGCGACCTGGTCCTGCCGGCCGGTTCGACCCTGATCACCGACCCCGAGGCACTGGTCATCGGCTTCCTGGGTGCGCCCACGGCCGAGGCGCTCGAGGCCGAGCTCGCCGACGCCGAGGCCGAGGCCGGCATCGAGCGCGAGGAGTCCGCGGAGGCGGCCGAGGGCGCCGGCGAGGGCGACGTCGTCCCCGAGCCCCTGGCGCAGGGCAGCGGCGAGTCGATGGACGCCGCCGAGAACAGCAAGAACGACTGAGGCATCCGCTGATCGAGAGCACGGCCCGCAGGGGCGCCGGCACCGCCGGCGCCCCTGCGGCGTCCCCGCCGCCCGAGGGGCCCTACCTGGTCGTCGGGCTGGGCAACCCCGGGCCGGCGTACGCCGGCAACCGGCACAACGTCGGCGCGATGGTCCTCGAGGAGCTCGCCCGTCGAGCCGGGATCCGGCTCGCCCCGGGCAAGGGTGCCCGTTCCCGCGCGGTCTCCGGCGAGGGCCGGCTGGCGGGCAGGCGAGTCGTGCTCGCGCAGCCCACGACCTACATGAACGAGTCCGGTGGCCCGGTGCGCGGCCTGCTCGACTACCACAAGCTCCCGGCCGAGCAGCTGGTCGTCGTCCACGACGAGCTGGACATCGACTTCGGGGTGGTGCGGCTCAAGCGCGGGGGTGGGGAGGGCGGCCACAACGGGCTGCGCTCGATCACCCGGTCCACCGGCACCAAGGACTACCTGCGGGTGCGGGTCGGCATCGGCCGGCCTCCCGGTCGGCAGGACCCCGCCGACTTCGTGCTGAAGGACTTCTCGGCGACCGAGCGCAAGGAGCTGGATCTGCTGCTCGTGGAGGCCGCAGACGCCACCGAGCTCCTCCTCACCAGCGGCCTGGAGGCCGCGCAGAACCAGGTCCACCCCCGCGGCTGACGACCGTCGCCGGGCGTTCCGCGGCCCTATCGGGTGACAGGGTGACGCTTCGTGTTGACGCCCGCCCTGACGCGCTGTGAGGGTTGCTCTCGATCAGCACCGCTCCGTGCCGGGTTGCTTCCCTGCTCAGGCCGCCGCGCGCCGGCCGACGGCAGTAGCCAACTACGGTGCGTGACGTTCGGGGGGACGCATGCTTCTGGACCGCCAGCAGGCGAGCTCGGGTGAGGTGATCCTGCCGGGGGCCCCCGGCGGATCCGCCGCCGCTCGCGGGCGTACGCGGCTGCCCGCCCGTCGCTCCGCGCCGGCCTGGGTGCGGTCCTACACGGTGACGCTCGTCGGGGTGGAGAGCGTGCTGGCCGCCGTCGCGAGCGGCACCGTGCTGCTGGCCCGTGCCGCACCCGCCGGGCCGGGCACGGCGCTCTTCTGGGCCGCGCTCGGTCTCGTGCTGGCCTGGCCGGTGCTCCTGGCGGCCACCGGTGCCTACTCCGAACGGTCGTACGGCACCGGCAGCGACGAGTACCGCCGTGTCGGCCGCGCCGGCCTGCTGCTCCTGGGCGGGACCAGCTTCCTCTCCTACGCCGCCGCGCTGGAGCTCAGTCGCGCGCTCGTCGTCGTGGCCATCCCTGCCCTCACCGCCGCCACGCTGCTCGGCCGGTACGCCGCCCGCACCCGGCTGCGCGCCCTCCGGGCGCAGGGCCGGTGCACGAAGAAGGTCGTCGTCGTGGGGCGTGGCGGTGCGGTGCTGGAGCTGGTCGGGCGGCTGCAGCGGGAACGCTTCGGCGGGCTGGAGGTCGTCGCCGCCGCCGTCACCCCGGCCGACCGGGTGCGGGTCGCCGAGCGCGCCGGCGTCCCCGTGGGGGGCCTGGACGACGTCCTGCTCCTCGCCGACACCTACGGGGCGGACACCATCGCGGTCACCTCCGCCAGCGAGACGGCGGCGCAGTACCTGCGGCAGCTGTCCTGGCAGCTGGAGGGCACCGGGCTCGAGCTCCTCGTGGCCCCGGGCCTGATCGAGGTCGCCGGGCCGCGGCTGCACATCCGCCCCTTCGAGGGGCTGCCGCTGCTGGCGGTGGAGGAGCCGTGCTTCGAGGGGTGGCGACGCGTCGTCAAGGGCGGCATGGACCGCGCCGTGGCGGCTCTGGCGCTGCTCGCCCTCTCGCCGGTGCTGCTGCTCATCGCCGCGGCCGTGCGGCTCACCAGCCCCGGCCCGGTGCTCTACCGCCAGGAGCGGGTCGGCCTGGGTGGGCGGACCTTCACGATGCTGAAGTTCCGCAGCATGGTGGTCGACGCCGACCAGCAGCTCGACGCCCTGCGCGCGGAGAACATCTCCGACGGCCCGCTGTTCAAGATCCGGGCAGATCCGCGGGTCACGCCGGTCGGGCGGCTGCTGCGCCGGCTCTCCCTCGACGAGCTGCCCCAGCTGCTCAACGTGCTCGGCGGAGCCATGTCGCTGGTGGGGCCGCGCCCACCGCTGCCCGCCGAGGTGGCGCGCTACGACTCCTCGGTGAGCCGCCGGCTGCTGGTCAAGCCCGGGCTCACCGGGCTCTGGCAGATCTCCGGCCGCAGCGACCTCTCGTGGGAGGAGTCCGTGCGCCTGGACCTCCGGTACGTGGAGAACTGGTCGCTGGCGCTGGACGTCGTGATCCTCTGGAAGACCGGGCGGGCCGTGCTGTCGCGCTCCGGCGCCTACTGACCTCCCCCTCGCGAGCGTCACCCGCACGGGTCATCCGGCCCCCGGAACCGTCCGCCCCGGCCCGCGAGGCGACGAAGCTCCTGGTCAGAGGACGTGGAACGGCACCCAGGTGGCCGGTTCCGCTGCACCAGGAGACGGACGGAGGGGCCATGCGGATCGCCATGGTCGGCACGCGCGGCGTACCCGCGCGGTACGGCGGGTTCGAGACCGCGGTCGAGGAGGTCGGTCGCCGGCTCGCCGAGCGGGGGCACCAGGTGGTCGTGTACTGCCGCACCGCCCCGGGTCAGGAGGCTCGGCCCGAACGCCACCTCGGCATGGAGCTGGTGCACCTCCCCGCCGCCCGCAAGCGGTCGCTGGAGACGCTGAGCCACTCGGCGCTCTCCGTGGCCCACCTGCTGGCGCACCGCACGGACGCGGCCTTCGTGTTCAACGCGGCCAACGCCCCCCTCCTCCCGGCCCTGCGCGCCGCCCGGATCCCGGTCGCCACGCACGTCGACGGGCTGGAGTGGAAGCGCGCCAAGTGGGGCCCGATCGGGCAGCGCTACTACCGCGCGGCCGAGGCGCTGGCGGTCCGCTGGTCCGATGCCCTCATCGCCGACGCCCAGGGCATCGCCGACTACTACCGGTCGGAGTTCGGGGTGCCCACGACACTGCTGACCTACGGCGCCCCGATCATCGAACCGGGCACCGGCAAGCTCGCCGAGCTGGGGCTCACCCCGGGTGGGTACCACCTCGTGGTCGCCCGATTCGAGCCGGAGAACCACGTCGACGTCATCGTCGACGGGTACCGGCGCAGCCGGGCGCGCAAGCCGCTGGTCGTGGTCGGCTCCGCCCCCTACTCGGACGCGTACACCGCACGGGTGCACGGGCTCGCCGATGGGCGGGTGCGCTTCCTCGGCGGCGTGTGGGACCAGGAGCAGCTCGACCAGCTCTACGCCCACGCCTACACCTACCTGCACGGTCACTCGGTCGGTGGCACCAACCCCTCGCTGCTGCGCGCGATCGGCGCCGGTACCGCCGTCCTGGCCTACGACGTGGACTTCAACCGTGAGGTGATCGAGGACTCCGGCCGGTTCTTCGGCAGCCCCGCGGACGTGGCCTCGCTCGTGGACGCCGCCGAGGCCGACCCGGGCGCGGTCCGCCGCGCCGGCGTGCGGGCACGCGAACTGGCCCGGGGATACGACTGGGACTCGGTCGCCGCCGGCTACGAGCAGCTCGCCCGCCGGCTGGCCGGGCGCCAGGTGCCGAGCCGACGCCCGTCGGGCCGGCGCCTCCCCGAGCCCGGCTCGCTCCCTGCGCCGGTCCCCTTCCCGCGGGCGGCGGCGAGGGACGAGTCGGTGGCGGGCGGGCCGGCCGATCTGGCGTCCGACGTCATCCCGTTCCCCGGGGCTCAGCAGTGACGGCGACCCGCGCCGCGCAGCCGGCCCCGACGGGAGCCGAGGACTTCCGGACCACGGTGCGCCGCCTGTCCGCGGCGCAGAAGGGTGCCCAGGGGGCGCCTGCCTACTCGCGGTTCGTCAACCGCAAGCTGGGCCGGGTCCTCGCTGCGGCGGCCTTCCACGCGCGGCTGACCCCCAACGTGGTCACGGGCGTCAGCGCCGTGTTCACCACCTCGGCCATCGTGCTGCTCGCGCTCGGGAGCCCGTCGTGGACGACCGGGGTGGCCGTCTCCGTGCTCCTCGCGGTCGGGTACGCGTTCGACGCCGCGGACGGGCAGCTGGCCCGGCTGCGCGGTGGCGGGTCGCCCGCCGGCGAGTGGCTCGACCACATGGTGGACGCGGCCAAGACCTCGTCACTGCACCTGGCCGTGCTGATCCACCTCTACCGCTCCGAGGCGGTGCCCCGGGGGGTGTGGCTGCTGGTGCCCCTCGGGTTCTGCGTCGTCGCCGCGGTGCTCTTCTTCGGCACCATGCTGAACGAGGCGCTGCGCGAGCGGCACGGGGCGCGGACGCGGGCCGAGCGCACCGACGAGCGCCCCAGCGTGCTCCGCTCGCTCCTGGTCGTGCCCACGGACTACGGCCTGCTCTGCTGGGTGTTCGTCCTGCTGGGCGCACCCGCGGTCTTCTTCTCCGCCTACACCTTCCTCTTCGCCGCGACGGCCGGGTACCTGGTGCTCGCCTGCGGCAAGTGGTTCCGCGAGATCGGACGGTTGCCCCGATGACGACGCCCACCGGCACCACCGGCGCACCTCCGCCGGCGCGCCGCCGCCTTCTGATCGTCGCCGTGGCGGTGCTCCTCGTGGCCGGCCTCGTGGGCCTCGCCGTCACGCTCGGCGGGAACGACGGGCCGGCGACGGGAACGACGGGAGCCGCCGCCGATCCGACCTCGGTGGCCACGGGTACCGCGGTCCCCCCGCCGCCCCCGACGCCCGAGCCGACCGGGCCGACGGAGGACGTGGACGAGCTGCCGGCGCCGCTGCCGGAGGTCGCGCTGGAGGCGACGGCGGACGCGGGGACCGGGGTCACCGCCTCGCTGCCGTCGATCCGCGGGATCGAGGGCACCGCCACCGGGCCGGGCAACATCGCCGGGCCGGCCGTGCAGGTGACCGTGCGGGTCACCAACGGCACGGGCGAACCGCTGTCGGTCAGCGGCGTCGCGGTGAACATGTACTACAGCGACGACCGCACCCCGGCCTCCCCGCTGGAGGACCCGTCGCAGCGCCCGCTCTCCGGGATGCTCGCCGCGGGGGAGAGCGCGGAGGGCGTCTACGTCTTCAGCGTGCCCGCCGATTCCCGGGACCTCGTCACCGTGGAGGTGGGCTACGAGGCGGGTGCGCCGCTGCTGCTCTTCACCGGTCCCGTCCGCTGATCCGAGGCCCCGTGGACCGGGGCCACCTGCTCGACCCGCGATCCCCGACCGGGGCCGGCCGCTGCGGCGGCCGGCCCCGGTCGTCGTCGTGGGAGGCCCCGAGGCGGGGCCCGCCGCCGTCGCCCGGCGACCGGACCCAATCACTGAGCGTCACATTTTGCCCTGTACGAGTGGTGCGAGCCGCCGGGTGTCACCGGATCAGGCGGTTGCGCCAGGCGGCTCGCCCGGTCGATCGTCACTCTGAGTATTCAGAACCGGTCCGTCTGCGGGCCGGTCGGGGCGAGACGGGGGAGCGGGATGGAGTCACGCGCGGGGAGGCCGGCGACGCGGTTGCTGGCCGGGGTGACCAGTGCCCTGCTGTGCCTGGGCACGATCGTGCTCGCCGGCCCGGCCGCGCGGGCGGACTCCGCTCCCCTCGGCCCGCCGGCCAACGACCCGGTGACCGTCTCGGCAGACCCGCTGCCGACCGTCCAGGTGAACGGGGTGGTGTGGTCGCAGGTCGTCGTCGGCACCACCGTCTACGCGGCCGGCTCGTTCACCCGTGCCCGCCCGGCCGGGGCCCCCCTGGGTGTCGGTGAGGTCGTGCGCAACAACCTGCTGGCCTTCGACATCCGGACCGGAGAGCTGGTCCCCTCCTTCGCGCCCGACCTCAACGCCCAGGCGCTCGCCGTGACCGCGTCCCCCGACGGGAAGCGCGTCTACGTCGGTGGCGACTTCACGGTGGCGAACGGCCAGCCCCGCAACCGCGTGGCCGCCTACGACACCGCGACCGGGGCGCTGGTCGCCGGGTGGGCCCCGAGCGTCAACAGCCAGGTGCGAGCCCTGGGCGCGACGGGGTCCGCGGTCTACCTGGGCGGCAGTCTGACCGCGGTGGGCGGCGTCAGCCGCACCCGCCTGGCCGCCGTGTCGGCCGCCAACGGCTCGCTGCTCCCGTGGGCCCCGGTGCCGGGCACCGGTCCGACGGACGGCAACCGGCTCCCGCGCTTCGACGCGGACGGCAAGGCCATCCCCGGCACGCTGGACACCGCCGCCAACAGCCGCACCTCCAACGAGGTCATGGCCATCGTCGTCACCGGTGGTGGGAACCAGGTCGTCGTCGGCGGCCGGTTCTACTCGATGAACGGTGCGCGGGCGACGGGCGTCGCGGCGCTGGACCCCGTGTCCGGGGCCAACCGCAGCTTCGCCCTCAACCAGCTGCTCACCAACCAGGGCGTCCACTCCGCCGTCTGGAGCCTCTCCACCGACGGCGCGGTCGTGTACGGGACGGCGTACGACTACTACGGGCCGGGCAACCTCGAGGGCTCCTTCGCCGCCGAGGCCGCGGGCGGCGCGGTCCGGTGGATCGCCGACTGCCGTGGCGACACCTACTCCAGCTTTCCGATGAACGGGGCGCTCTACACCGCCTCGCACGCGCACCGCTGCAGCAACATCGGCGGCTTCCCCGAGCAGCAGCCGCAGGTCTGGAAGCACGCCACCGCGGTGAGCCTCGCCGCGTCGGGGCGGGTCGGCAGCGACACGATGGCCAACGCCAACCTCTACGGCCGGCCGGCGCCGTCGCTGCTCACCTGGTTCCCCGCGTTCGCCCAGGGCACGGTCACCCGGCAGTACCAGGCCGGCTGGAGCGTCACGGGCAACGGCCAGTACCTGGTCTACGGCGGGGAGTTCCCCCGGGTGAACGGCAAGGCCCAGCAGGGCCTCGTCCGCTTCGCCATGCCCTCGATCGCCCCGAACGCGGAAGGGCCGCAGGTCAGCGGCGGCGTCGGCGTGACGCCGGTCGCCGCCGGCACGCTCCGGGTCGGCTGGCAGGGGGCCACCGACCTGGACAACCAGTACCTCACCTACCGCGTGTACCGGGACGGGGCAGCGACGCCGACCGCGACGTTCACCCGTTCCTCTCAGTGGTGGCAGGCCGCGCCGCTGGCGTGGACGGACCGCGGGGCCTCGCCGGGCGCGCACACCTACCGGGTCACGGTCACCGATCCGCACGGCAACGAGGCGGTGATCGGCACGGCCTCGGGCACGTCGTCGGGGTCGGCGACCGCGCGGCCCTACGCCGACGCCGTGCACGCGGACGGGGCAACGAGCTACTGGCCCATGGGCGAGCGCTCGGGCGCCACCGCTTTCGACCAGGGTGGGATCGACGACCTCGGGGCCAGCGGTGGGGTGACCCGGGGCGTCTCCGGCGCGCTGCGCGGCGACACGGACGCCGCCGCGCGGTTCGACGGCACGAACGGGGGGTTCGCCTCGCAGTCGCCGCGGCGCGGCCCGCACACCTTCTCGGTGGAGGCGTGGTTCCAGACCCGGAGCACCACCGGGGGGAAGATCCTCGGGTTCGGTGACGTGCGGACGGGGCTGAGCAACCACTACGACCGGCACCTCTGGCTGGACACCGCCGGGAAGCTGCACTTCGCCGTCTGGCCGGGGCGGCCGTTCGAGCTCGTGACGCCGCGGTCCTACAACGACGGCGCCTACCACCACGTGGTGGCCACGCTCGGCCCGAACGGGCTGAGCCTGTACGTCGACGGCCAGCTGGCGGCCAGTCGTACCGACGGGATCTCGGCGCAGGAGATCACCGGCTACTGGCGGATCGGCGGGGACCGCACCTGGTCGGGCGCCCCGTACTTCCCCGGCTCCATCGACGAGGTGGCGGTGTACCCGACGGTCCTGACCGCGGAGCAGGTCGCCCGGCACCACGCGATCGGCACCACCGGCACCGCGGTCAACGTCGCGCCCACCGCCGTCTTCACGACCGCCGTCGCCGACCTGACCGCCACGGTGGACGCCTCGGCGAGCACCGACGGGGACGGCCGGGTGGCGGCCTACGCCTGGGACTTCGGTGACGGATCGACGGGGACCGGGGTGACCGCGTCCCGCCGGTACGCCGCCCCGGGTACCTACACCGTCACGCTGCGGGTGACCGACGACAAGGGGGCGGTCGGGAGCACGACGCGTCAGGTGACGGTCACGGCGCCCCCGGCGAACCAGCCGCCGGCAGCGGCGTTCACAGCGACCACGGCCGGGCTGACCGCGTGGCTGGACGCTTCGAGCTCCGTCGACCACGACGGCACGGTCACGTCGTACGCCTGGGACTTCGGTGACGGGTCAACCGGCAGCGGTGCGACGGCGTCCCACGACTACGCCACGGCCGGCACCTACCAGGTGCGGTTGACGGTGACCGATGACGACGGCGCGACGCACGGCGTGACCCGTCCGGTGACGGTGGCGGCCTCCGACGGGCCGACGGAGCTGGCCCGGGACACCTTCGGGCGCACCGCGACCAACGGACTGGGCACCGCCGACGCCGGCGGTCCCTGGACGGCGACGGTCGGTGCCGGACGCCAGTCGGTGAGCCCCGGCGTGGCCCAGCTGGCGCTGCCCGGCGCGGGCAACAACACCGGGGCCCACCTGGGCGGCGTGCGGCAGACCTCGGCCGACGTCCGTACGACGTTCGGCCTCTCGGCGACGCCCGCCGGCGCGGGGACGTACGTCTACGCGGTGGGCCGCCGGATCGCCTCGGGCGGGGAGTACCGGGTGCGTCTGCGCGTCATGCCCGACGGCGCGGTGGCGTTGGCGCTGTCCCGGGTCTCCGGCGGGGCCGAGGCATTCCCCGGCGGGGAGGTCGTCGTCCCGGGCGTCACCTGGGCGCCCGGGGTCACGCTCGAGCTGCGTGCCCAGGTGTGGGGCACCGGCACCACGGAGATCCGCGGGACGGTCTGGCGGCAGGGCACCGCGGAGCCGGCCCCGCAGCTGGTGCGCACCGACGCCACCGCGGAGCTGCAGGCCCCCGGCAGCGTCGGGCTGACGGTGCACCGGCCGTCGAGCAACGCGACCCCGACCGCGGTCCGGGTCACCGCTTTCGCGGCGGCCACCGTCGCGACCGGCCCTACCGAGCCCTCCGCCAACGACGTCCCGACGGCCGCGTTCACCTCGTCGGCCGACGGGCTGGTGCTCTCGGTGGACGGCTCGACGTCGACGGACCCCGACGGCACGATCCGCGCGCACGCGTGGTCGTTCGGTGACGGGGAGGAGGCGTCGGGACCGGCGGTGTCGCACACCTACGCCGCCGCCGGCACGTACCTGGTGCGCCTGACGGTCACCGACGACGACGGTGCGACCGCGGTCGCCGAGCGGTCGGTCACCGTGACCGCGCCGCAGTCGAACGGGGCGCCGACCGCGGCCTTCACCTCCTCCGCCGACGGCCTGGTGCTCTCGCTGGACGGACGGGGATCGACCGATCCCGACGGCACCGTGCGGAGCTGGTCCTGGACGTTCGGCGACGGTGCGACCGGGACGGGGGCGACGACGTCGCACACCTACACCGCCGCCGGCACCTACCGCGTCGCGCTCACCGTCACCGACGACGATGGCGCGACCGCCACCCACGAGGCGACGGTGACGGTCAGCGCCCCGGACGAGCCCTCGGCGATCGCCCGCGACGACTTCGAGCGCATCGTGTCGGGTGGCTGGGGAGCCGCCGAGGTGGGCGGCGAGTGGACCCCGTCGGTGGGCGGTGCCCGGCTGTCGGTCGCGGGCGGCGCCGGTGAGCTGGCCCTGCCCGGCGCGGGCAACAACACCGGTGCCTACCTGGCGGGGGTGTCGTCGTCGGCCACCGACGTGACGGCGTCGTTCACCCTGTCCTCGACCCCGACGGGCGCGGGCACCTACCTGTACGTGAGCGGCCGCCGGGTCGGCGCCGGTCAGGAGTACCGGGTCCGGGTGCGGGTGATGGCCGACGGTCGGGTCGCGCTGGCGCTGTCCCGGCTCTCGGGTGGGGAGTCCTTCCCCGGCGGCGAGGTGGTCGTGCCCGGCCTCACCTGGCAGGCGGGGGTGCCGCTGACCGTGCGGGTGCGGACGACGGGGACGGGGACGACCGAGATCACCGCGAGCGTGTGGGCCGAGGGGGCGCCGGAGCCGGAGCAGCCGCAGCTGGTGCGCACCGACTCCACCGAGGCGCTGCAGGCGCCGGGTTCGGTCGGGCTGACCGCGCACCGGCCGGGCAGCACGACCGCCGCGACCGCCGTGCGGATCACGGCGTTCGGAACGGTCGTCGCGCCCTGAGACGTCGGTCGGGACCGCCTGGTGGCGGTCCCGGCCGACCGTTCCCGGGTCACTACTCGCTCAGCGCAGTCGGACGCATACGAACGGTCACAGCGGGTTCCCTCGCCGGGGTGAGCGGCACCCTGCGTCACCGGTTCGTGTGATCGACCCCCATGTCGCGGCGTGCCATCGTGACTCTCGGTATGGACCACTGCGCGCTGCGGTGGGATCCGAACACTGGGGGACAAGACATGCGTGCATCGTCGGCGGCTGCGCCGAAGCGGATCCTGGCCGGCCTGGTCAGCCTCGCGCTGACCGCAGGGGTGTTCGCCCTGCTGCCGGTCGCCACGGCGACCGCCGACTCGGCGCCGCTCGGGCCGGCGAACCCGGCGACCCCGACCACGGTCAGCGCCGATGCGCTGCCGACCGTGCAGATCAACGGGGTCGCCTGGGCACAGGCAGTCGTGGGCGACACCGTCTACGTCGGTGGCTCCTTCACGACCGCCCGGCCCGCCGGCGCGCCGGAGGGGACGCAGGAGGTCACGCGGGACAACCTGCTCGCGTACGACATCCGCACCGGCGAGCTGATCGCCTCGTTCGCGCACACCCTCAACGGCCAGGTCCTCGCCGTGGCCGCCTCCCCGGACGGCAGCCGCCTCTACGTCGGCGGTGACTTCACCGAGGTCGACGGCCAGGTCCGCCGACGGGTGGCCGCCTTCGACACCCGGTCGGGCGAGCTGGTCCCGACCTGGCGGCCGAGCATCAACAGCCAGGTACGGGCCATCGCCGCCACGAACGACACCGTCTACCTCGGGGGCAGCATCACCGCCGTGGGTGGCGTGAGCCGGTCGCGGCTGGCCGCGGTCACCGCTGCCGACGGCGCGCTCCTCCCGTGGGCGCCCCTCCCCGGCGTGGGGTCGACGGCGGGCAACCGCAACGGCAACCGCTCCACCAGCGACCAGGTCATGGCGCTGGTGATCACCGGCAACGGCACCCAGGTCGTGGCGGGCGGCCGGTTCGACTCGATGAACGGCGTCAAGGCGACCGGCGTGACCGCGCTCGACCCGGTGACGGGCGAGACCCGGCCGTTCGCGATCAACCAGAAGCTGACCAACCAGGGCATCAACTCCGCCGTCTACAGCCTGTCCACCGACGGCACCACGGTGTACGGCACCGCCTACGACTACCACGGGCCGGGCAACCTCGAGGGCTCGTTCGCCGCCACCGCCGACGGCGGGGCGATCATCACCATCAACGACTGCCGGGGTGACAGCTACTCCAGCTACCCGATGAACGGCGCGCTCTACGTCGCCAGCCACGCGCACGACTGCCAGAACATCGGCGGCTTCCCGGAGCAGGACCCGCGCGTGCACCGGTTCGGCGTCGCGTTCTCCCTCGCGCCGACCGGGGTGACCGGCTCGCACACCCTCGCGAACAGCAACCTCCGCAACCAGCCCGCGGGCTCGCTGCTCCCGTGGTTCCCGACGATGACCCCGGGCACGTACACCGGCCAGTACCAGGCCGGCTGGAGCGTGGCCGGCAACGGTCAGTACGTCGTCTACGGCGGGGAGTTCCCGCGGGTCAACGGCGTCGACCAGCAGGGCCTGGTGCGCTACGCGCTCCCCGGCTCGGCGCCCAACCAGGTCGGCCCGAGCGCGGACGGCTTCACCGCCACCGCCGCCTCGCCGGTGCCCGGCCAGGCGACCATCTCCTGGCAGGCGACGAGCGACCAGGACAACGCCGCGCTCACCTACTCGGTGCACCGCGAGGGCGAGCAGGCCCCGGTCGCCGAGCTCGTCCAGAGCTCCACGTGGTGGAACCGTCCGGCGATGTCGGCCTCCGACGTCGGGGTGAGCGGCTCGCTGCGCTACCGCGTGACGGCCACCGATCCGTTCGGCAACTCGGTCTCGACCGACTGGGTCGCGGTCGAGGTGGCCCCCGCCACGGGCGGCCAGAGCCGGCCCTACGCGGAGACCGTCCTCGCCGACGGGGCCACGTCGCACTGGCGCCTCGGGGAGTCCTCCGGGACCACCGCCGCCGACGCGATCGGCTCGTCGCCGATGACCGTGGGGAGCGGGGTGACCAAGGGCCAGGTCGGCGCGCTCGCCGACGGCGACACCGCCTACGCCTTCGACGGGACGGCGAACGCGACGCTGGCCACCCGGACCGCCGCGGCCGTGCCGAACACCTTCACCCAGGAGGCCTGGTTCCAGACCACCTCGACCAGGGGTGGCCGCATCATCGGCTTCGCCAACGCGAGGACGGGGAACAGCTCGACCTACGACCGGCAGGTCTACCTCGACAACCGCGGCCGGGTGAACTTCGGGGTGAGCGTCCCGCTGTTCTGGACCTTCACCACGCAGCGGACGGTGACCAGCACCGCCTCGTTCAACGACGGCGCGTGGCACCACGTCGCCGCCACCATGGGCCGCGGCGGCATGGCCCTCTACGTGGATGGCGTCCTCGTGGGCTCGCGCACCGACACGACCTCCGGGCTGGCCTACAACGGCTACCTCCGCGTCGGCAGCGACCGCGCGATGGGTGGTGCGAGCACCTTCACCGGCCGCGTCGACGAGGTGGCGCTCTACCCGACCGCGCTGTCGGCGGCCCAGGTCTCCGCGCACGCCGTCGCGGGCGGGGTCGGCACGCCGGCCAACGTGCCGCCGGGCGCGCGGTTCGACGCGGTGAGCGACGAGCTCGCCGTGGCCGTCGACGCCGCTCGCTCGCACGACAGCGACGGGAGCATCGTCTCCTGGGCGTGGACCTTCGGTGACGGGGCGACGGCCACCGGCGCCACCGCGACGCACGGCTACGCGGCGGCCGGGACCTACCCGGTCACCCTCACGGTGACCGACGACCGCGGTGCGACGTCGACCAGCAGCCGCCTGGTGACCGTCGCCCTGCCGGTGCCGAACGAGGCGCCGACGGCCTCCTTCACAGCGGTGGCCTCCGGGCTGACCGTCGGGCTCGACGCCTCGGCCTCGGCCGACGCCGACGGGTCGCTCACCTCGTACGCGTGGGACTTCGGCGACGGGTCGACCGGCGCGGGCCGGACGGTGTCGCACGCCTACGGCGCTGCCGGCACCTACCTGGTCACCCTCACGGTGACCGACGACCGGGGTGCCACCGCCACGGCGCGGCGCGAGGTCGAGGTGACCGCCCCGGCGGTGCCCGTGCCGCTGGCCCGGGACACCTTCGAGCGTTCGGTGTCCGGTGGTCTGGGTGCTGCCGAGGTCGGTGGCGACTGGACTGCGTCGGCGGGTGCGTCCCGGCTGTCGGTGTCCGGTGGTGCGGCCGACCTGGCGCTGCCGGGTGCGGGGAACAACACCGGGGCCTACCTGGGGGCGGTGTCGCAGACCGGCGCCGATGTCACGACGTCGTTCTCGCTGTCCTCGGCGCCGACGGGCGCGGGCACGTACCTGTACGTCACCGGCCGGCGGGTGGGCAGCGGTGAGGAGTACCGGGTCCGGGTGCGGGTGACCGCCGAGGGCCGGGTCGGTCTGGCCCTGTCGCGGCTGACCGGCGGGGCGGAGTCGTTCCCCGGTGGTGAGGTGATGGTGCCGGGGCTGACCTGGACGCCGGGGTCGGCGCTGAACGTGCGGGTGCGGGTGTCGGGTACCGGTACGACCGAGGTGACCGCCGCGGTGTGGGCCGAGACGGAGCAGGAGCCGGTGGAGCCGCAGTTGGTGCGCACCGACTCCACCGAGGCGCTGCAGGATGCCGGTTCGGTCGGGCTGACCGCGCACCGGCCGGGCAGCAGCACCGCCGCCACCACCGTCCGCATCCCCGAGTTCACGGCGATGTCGATCGGTGCGGTCGTCCCGCAGCCTCCGGTCGAGGAGCCCCCGGCGGAGGAGCCGCCGACCGAGGAGCCGCCGACCGAGGAGCCGCCGACCGAGGAGCCTCCGGTCGAGGAGCCCCCGGTGGACGAGCCTCCGGTCGAGGAGCCGCCGACCGAGGAGCCGCCGGTGGAGGAGCCCCCGGCCGCCGATCCTGCGGTGCTCGCCGAGGACTCGTTCGAGCGGTCGGTGTCCGGTGGTCTCGGTGCTGCCGAGGTCGGTGGTGAGTGGTCCGCGTCGGCGGGTGCGTCCCGGTTGTCGGTGTCCGGTGGTGCCGCGGAGCTGGCGCTGCCGGGTGCGGGGAACAACACGGGTGCCTTCCTGGGGTCGGTGTCGCAGACGGGAGTGGACGTGGCCACGTCGTTCACGCTGTCGTCGGCGCCGACGGGCGCGGGCACGTACCTGTACGTCACCGGTCGTCGGGTGGGCAGCGGTGAGGAGTACCGGGTCCGGGTGCGGGTGACCGCCGAGGGCCGGGTCGGTCTGGCCCTGTCGCGGCTGACCGGTGGGTCGGAGTCCTTCCCGGGTGGGGAGCTGCTGGTGCCTGGGCTGACGTGGACGCCGGGCGCGACGGTGAACGTGCGGGTGCGGGTGTCGGGGTCGGGGACCACCGAGGTGACCGCGAGCGTGTGGGCAGAGGGGGCGCCGGAGCCGGAGCAGCCGCAGCTGGTGCGCACCGACTCCACCGAGGCGCTGCAGGCGCCGGGTTCGGTCGGGCTGACCGCGCACCGGCCGGGCAGCAGCACCGCCGCGACCGTCGTCCGCATCCCCGCGTTGCGCGTCACCGCCCTGGCCTGAGACGGGTCGCCGTGGCGGCTCACCCGCTGGGGCGAGACGCCTCACCCGATCGTCCCGTGGTGGCGGACCGGGCTGCGAGGATGACGCCGTGAACCGACCGGCCCGGCAGCTGCTGCAGCTGCTGGGCCGGCCGGCGTCCGGGGCCGTCGCGGGCCAGGTCACGCAGGCGGTCGCCGGCCTGGTGCTCTCCGTCGCCGCCGCTCGCACCCTCGGCGCGGCCGGGCTGGCCACCTTCTCCCTCCTCTACGGCTCGATCGTGCTCGTGACGGCGGTCAGCAGCGGGCTGGTCGGTGACTCGCTCACCGTCCTGGACCGCCACGAGCCGCGGCTGCGCGCCGGGCTGCAGGTGTGGGCCGTGGCGGTCGCCGGCCTCTCCGGGCTGGTCGGCTGGGGCCTGGTCGTCGTCACCGGATCGCTCCCCGCCGTGGGTGGGGCGTTCCTCGGCCTCGCCGTCGTCGCCTTCGTGCTGGAGGACGTGCTCCGGCGGGTGCTGATGGCCGCCGGCCGGTTCTGGTCGCTGCCCGTCGTCGACGGCACCAGCCTGGTCCTCGCCGTGCTCACCCTGGTGCTGTGCTCGGTGGCCGGGCCACTCACCCTGACGTCGTTCGCCGTGGCGCTCCTCGTCGGCCAGACGGCCGCCGGCCTGGTCGCCTGGTGGCTGCTGCCGGCGGCGGAACGACCACGCGGTCCGTGGCGCGGACCGGCGCTGGCCGCCGTCTGGGGCTTCGGGGTCTGGCGCGCGGCGGCCCAGTCGATCCGCCCGGCGCTCCTGACCGGGCTGCGGCTGCTCGTCGTCGGGCTGGCGGGGGCAGCGGTGTACGGGCCGCTGGAGGCGGCGCGGGTCTACACCGCGCCCACCCTCGTCGTGGTCAGCGGGCTGGGCTCCTACCTGCTCCCGCACTACGTCGCGATGCGCGGTCGGCCGGGGGCACAGCAACTGCGTGCCGCCGACCGGGCGGTGGTGCACCTGGCCGGTGCGGTCGCTGCTATCGGGATCCTGGCCGTCGTCCTCCAGCCGGTCGCCGAACCGCTCATCACGGGGGGCGAGTTCCCGGTGCCGGTAGCCGCGGTCGTCGGGTGGTCCGCCTACGCCCTCGCCTCGGCGGTCCTGCTGCCCTACTCCGGACTGGCCACGGTCCACCGGCAGCAGCGCCGGGTGCTCGCCCTGCGGCTCCTGGAGTTCGCCGGCCTCGCGGGGGCGGGCGGGCTCGTCCTCCTCTCGGGCGACGGCGCCGAGTGGGCGCCGCTGGCGCTCGCCGTCGGTCCGCTGCTGGTGGCGCTCGCGGTCCGCCGGCGGGTCCTCCGGCCGCTCGCCACGGTCACCGGGACCGCCGCCGACCGCAGCCCCGCCGGCGTCTGACGTCCCCTCTGCTCAGCGCTCGGCGAGCCGCTCGCCGACCACCTCGCGGATCCGGCCGACCACTTCCGACCACGTCGGCACCCGGACAGCGGGAGCCGTGCTCGGCGGGCCGGAGAGCTCGGCCCCGATCACCGCGGCGATGGAGCCGGTGTCGCGCGGGTCGAAGAAGGCCGCTCCGGGTGCGAGCTCGCGGAACGACGGGATGTCGCTGAGCGCCATGGGCGCCCCCGAGACGGCCGCCTCGACGACCGGGAGCCCGAACCCCTCGTCCAGCGAGGGGAACACGAACAACCGGCAGTTCTGGTACAGCCACACGAGGGCTGGGTCGTCGACCCCGCCGACGAAGCGCACGCGGTGGTCGTCGGGGGAGTGGCGGGCAGCAGCGCGCCCGTCGGGCTCGCCCACGACGACCAGCGGCCGCTCGGGTGTCACGAGCTCGTCGGCGAGGAGGGCCTCGACCAGCCGCCCGACGTTCTTCCGGGCGTTGAGCCGGCCGACGCACAGGAGGAAGCCACCAGGGGTCAGGCCGAGGCCCGGGTCCGCCGGCGGCCGGGTGCGGAAGGACTCCGGCAGGCTCAGCCCGACCGGCACCACCCGGCCGGCCAGACCCGGACGGAACCGGGTGATGCGGTCGGCCTCGGCGCGGGTGGAGGTGAGGACGAGGTCGGCGTACCGCGCCGACCACGGCATCCCCGCGAAGTAGGCCCGCTCCAGGCGCGTGAAGAACTCCGGGTGCTCCAGGAACATCAGGTCGTGGATGAACGTCGCCCGCAGCGCCCGCGTCCGCAGCGGCGTGTAGTTCTGCGCCAGGACGACGTCGGCCTCGGCCACCGAGCCCAGCTCGGTCAGGACGCTGACCCCGTGGGGGGAACGGCGGACCGTGCGGACGTCGATCGGGGCGTCGCCGACCAGCTCCAGGACGGCGTCGCGGTGCTGCTGCGGGACGGCGACGACGAGCTCGTCGCCCGGCCAGTCGCCGGCCCACGTGCGCACGAAGGAGTCCACCACCCGTCGGCCCGAGGGCTGGCCCTCGATCCACCAGTAGGCGTCGAACAGCACCTTCATCGGACCGCTTCCTCCTGACGGGGACCCAGGGGTGGGTCCCGCTCGAGCTCCGGGCGCAGGCGCCCCCGGGAACCGCCCTCGACGGCGAAGGACACCGCGACGAAGAACAGGAAGGCGGGTGTCGCGTCGAACAGGCCGCTCTCCACCACGCTCCTGCCCAGCAGGAAGACGAGCAGGCCGAGGAACAGCGCGCGGTGGGGGCGGGGAACCAGCACCGTGCCGCGGAGCACCCACGCCACCCATCCGGCCAGCAGCAGCAGGCCGAGGACCCCGTTCTGCACCAGCGCCGAGACCCAGCTGCTGTCCAGCGGCTGGCTGTCCCAGTACTGCCCGGCCACCGGGATCACCTTCACCGACAGCCCGCCGCCGAAGAGGGTCTGCCAGGCCGTGTCGCCCCACCGGGTGGCTGCGTCCCAGGCGATGAACCGCGACTCCAGGGTGCTCACCCCGTCGCCGTCCCGGACGGCGAAGCCGGTGAGCGCACCCGTCGAGAGCGTGACGGCCGCGCCGACGGCGGCGACCAGCAGCCCACCGACCACGAGCCCCACCGGTGCCCGGCGCAGGTGTGCGGCGACGACCAGGACGGCCGCCAGGAGTGCGAGCAGCCCGGTGCGCGAGCCGGTGGCCCAGACGACGCCGAGGGCACCCGCCGCGACCAGCGCGGCCCCTGGGCCGGCGTCGCCACGGACGACGCGCCACGCCACGTGCAGCACCACGACCCCGGCCAGGAGGGCCAGCTCGTTGGGGGACAGCGTCGGCAGGCCGCCGGCGAGTCGGCCGTCCCCGGCCGCGGGCAGCCCGGTCACCGCCGCGACGAGCGCCACCGCGCCGCAGGCCCGGGCCAGGGCGGCGAAGGCCTCGTCCGCCGTGAGGGTGCGCAGCAGGAGGTGGACGGTGAGCGCGAGGATCCCGACCCGGGCCGCCACCAGCCCCCCGGCCAGCACGGTGCCGTGCGTGAGCGCACCGAACACGGAGCTGGTGAGGGCGACGGCGACCACCCACAGCGTGCCGGTGCCCAGGGGTCGCCGGGGCCCGCGGCGTGCGGCCTGCGCGGCGAGCAGGAGGGCCAGCCCACTGCACAGCGCCTTGCCGACCACGACCGGGTCGAGGGAGCCGGAGAAGTACTGGCCACGGCGCCAGCTGACGCAGGCGAGGACCAGCAGCAGGGCGATCAGGAACCGGCCGGCGGAGGTGGCCGGGAGCCCCGCCCCCGTCCGGCGGATCGCAGACGACACGGGAGATCAGCGCCCGGGCGCGGACCCGGCAGGGGAGGCGACCCGGACCGTGTCGGCACCGACGGGGGCCGCCGGCGCTGCCGGCTCGTCCCCGGCCGTGGCCGGGCCTCGGGCGGGCACGAGGGCGACCGCCAGCGGAGCGATCCCGGCGGCGGTCAGGACGCCGCGCAGCTCGGCGAGCTCGGCGGTGTCGACCCGGCCGACGCCGACGGCGAGGACCACCAGCGCGCCGTCCCGCGCCGCGGCACGCCAGGCACGCCCCGGCGCCAGCGGGTCGGCGAGCTCGAGGCGCACCCGGACGCCACCCGCTGCGCCCTTCTGGGCGGCGGCGGTCGTCCCCACCGCCGTGGGCACGTCCCGGTCGCGCAGGACCGCAGCGATCTCCCCGGCCAGCGTCCGGGCCGACACCCGGTCGTCGAGCGACGGTGACAGGAACAGGGCACGTACCGGGCCGGCGTCGGCCGCGTCCTCCAGGCGACGGGCCAGCACCCGGGCGGGGCTGCCGGTGAGCTGGCTGCGCGCGGCGCGGCCCGACCGCTGCACCAGGACCTCCGGCGCCGGGTCCCCGCCCCAGGCGCGCCGGACGTCCTCCGGCGAGCGCACGGACGGGTCGGCCTGGGCGCGGAGGACGGCGCCGGCCAGACCGAGGAAGAGCCCCACCAGAGCGCCGAGCCCCAGCACGAACAGCGGCACGGGGGAGGCCGGTGAGGTGGGAACGGTGGCCGGGTCGCTGACGGTGAGGGTCACCGGGCGCTCACCGGTTCGCGATTCCTCGAGCTCGGGAACGAGCTCGGTGACCTGCTCGGCGACCGCGTTGGCGATCTCGGCGGCCTCCTCGGCGTCCCCACCCGTGACGACCACCCGGAGCTGGGAGGTGTCGGCGGGCACCTCGGCCGACACCCGGTCCCGCAGCGAGGTGAAGGACTCGGTCAGGTCGAGCTCCTCGATCACCGGGCGGAGGACCGGTGCGCTGGCCACGAGGCCGGGGTAGCTCTTCGCGCGCTGGTTGACGTACTGCGCGCTGTTCGAGATCGTCGGTGACGCCGACACGAAGACCTGCGCCGTCGCCGCGTACGTCCGCGGGACCAGCTGCAGCGCCACGGCGGCCACGACGAGGCAGACCGCGAGCACGCCGACCCAGGTGGTCCAGTAGCGGCGGATCGCCGCGAGGTACTCGCTGAATTCCATGTCCGTCCCTGCTCCTGGCGCCGTGGTCGCAGAACAGCTGGGAGGGGGTGCTCCGAGGCCGGCCGTCCCCGCTGTCCCGCAGCCTCTCGCCGGGAATGCTAGGGCCGCCGGATCGCCGCACCGGCGCTTCCGGTGGGGGCCTCACCCCTTCGGGCGGGGCGGCCGGACGACCGGGCGTGCTGGGCACGCACGTTCGGGTGAACGACCCCGCGATCGTCACCCACCGTGATCCTCGGTGCGTAGTGTCCGCCAGAGCGAGCCGCTGACCTGCGACGACTACAGGCGTGCATCACGCTCGGTGAACTCGCGGGCGCCAACGTGGCCCGCAGCCAGAACATCGCACGGGGGGCCTGCATGACCGTCATCGGATACGCGCCGGGTGCCTACGACCTGTTCCACGTCGGGCACCTGAACATCCTCCGGCACGCGGCCGACCACTGCGACCGGCTGATCGCCGGCGTCGTCTCCGACGAGATGCTGCTGCAGACCAAGGGGCGGGCCCCGGTCATCCCGCTGGCCGAGCGCATGGAGATCGTCGGCAGCCTGCGGTTCGTCGACGCCGTGCACGCCGAGGTGGTCCCCGACAAGATCGACACCTGGCGCGAGGTCGGGTTCGACGTCCTCTTCAAGGGCGACGACTGGCGGGGCACCACCAAGGGCCTGAAGCTCGAGCGCGACTTCGCCGAGGTCGGCGTCCGGGTGCACTACTTCCCGTACACGATGCACACCTCCAGCACGATCCTGCGCAAGGCGCTGGCGGCCATCGAGGCGGAGCAGCCGGTGGGCCGGGTGGCCCGCGCCCGCACCTCCTGAGCGGGGCGGCGCCTGTCGGGGGTGCCGTCTAGCCTGGGGAGCGGCCCCGGCCGCACTCGGCGGTCCGTGCGAGGCCGGACAACCTCAGGAGAAGAAGAAGCGTGACCCTGCGCGGCGTGCTCGACGTCGTCCTCACCGACCCCGGCATGGCCCGCGTGGTCGCCTCCGCCGGGAGCGCCGAGCTCGCCGTCACCGCACCACCGACGGTGCAGCCGCTGGTGGCGGCCGCCCTCGCCGCACCGGCGCCGGGCGCCGGCGTGCCCGTCCTCGTCGTCACCGCGGGGGAGCGCGACGCCGACGCGGCCGCCGACCTGCTGCGCTGCTTCGTCCCGGGCCGCCGGGTGGAGGTCTTCCCGGCCTGGGAGACGCTGCCCCACGAGCGGCTCAGCCCGCGCGCGGACACCGTCGGCCGGCGGCTGGCCGTGCTGCGGGACCTCACGCACCCGGGGGAGAACGGTGCGATCGACGTCCTCGTCGCCCCGGTCCGCAGCGTGCTCCAGCCGCTGGCCCCCGGGCTCGGTGACCTGGTGCCGGTCGAGCTGAAGCCCGGGGACTCGGCCGAGCTGGACGACATCGCCCAGGCGCTCTCCGACGCCGCCTACACGCGCGTGGAGCTGGTCGAGAAGCGCGGCGAGTTCGCCGTCCGCGGTGGCCTCCTCGACGTCTTCCCGCCCACCGAGCCGCATCCGGTGCGCGTGGAGTTCTGGGGCGACGAGGTCGACGAGCTGCGGTACTTCTCCGCCGCCGACCAGCGGTCGCTGGACGAGCGCCCCGAGCGGCTGTGGGCCCCGCCGTGCCGCGAGCTGCTGCTCACCGAGGAGGTGCGCGCCCGTGCCGCCGCGCTGGCGGTCGAGCACCCCGGCCTGATCGAGGTCCTGGGGAAGCTCGCCGAGGGCATCGCCGTGGAGGGCATGGAGTCGCTGACCCCCGCCCTCATCGGCGACGCGGCCATGCAGCTGCTCACCGACCTGGTGCCCGCGGGCACGCACGTCCTGGTCTGCGACCCCGAGCGGGTGCGCAGCCGGGCGGCCGACCTGGTGCGCACCGCGGAGGAGTTCCTCGCCGCCTCGTGGGCGACCGCCGCCGAGGCGGGGGAGGCGCCGCTGGACCTGGGCGCGTCCTCCTTCCGGGACCTCGCCGACGTCCAGGCCGCGGCCCGCGGCCGCGGCCTGCCCTGGTGGACCACCGGCGCCTTCACCCTGCAGGCCGAGGACGACGAGCGGCAGGTGACCCTCGACGCCACACCCGTCGAGCGCTTCCACGGCGACCAGGGCGCCGCCGTCGAGCGCATGCGGGGCTGGCACCGCGACGGGTGGCGGGTCGTCGTCACCTTCGCCGGCCCCGGCCCCGCGCAGCGAGCCGCCGACCAGCTCACCGAGGCCGAGCTCGGCGTCCGGCTGGTGCCCGACCTGGCCACCGCCCCCGACCCCGGGCTGACCCACGTCACCCAGGGCAACCTCGAGGCCGGGTTCGCCTTCCCGGGCGTCGGGCTGGCGCTGGTCACCGAGCACGACCTGACCGGCCAGCGCGGCACGACGATGCGCGACGCGGTGAAGATGCCCGCCCGCCGGCGCAACGCCGTCGACCTGGTGCAGCTGCAGCCGGGCGACCTCGTGGTGCACGAGCAGCACGGCGTCGGCCGCTACATCGAGATGATCAGCCGCACCGTCAACGGCGGCCAGCGCGACTACCTGATCGTCGAGTACGCGCCGTCGCGGCGGAACCAGCCGCCGGACCGGCTGTTCGTGCCCACCGACGCCCTCGACCAGCTGACCCGCTACGTCGGCGGGGAGTCGCCGGCGCTGTCCAAGCTCGGCGGCGCCGACTGGCAGAAGACCAAGAGCCAGGCCCGCAAGGCGGTCAAGCAGATCGCCGGCGAGCTGATCCGGCTGTACTCCGCGCGCATGGCGACCCAGGGCCACGCCTTCGGGCCCGACACGGTCTGGCAGCGCGAGCTGGAGGACGCCTTCCCCTTCCAGGAGACCCCCGACCAGCTGGCCGCGATCGACGAGGTCAAGGCCGACATGCAGCAGACGGTGCCGATGGACCGGATCATCTGCGGCGACGTCGGCTACGGGAAGACCGAGATCGCGATCCGGGCCGCGTTCAAGGCGGTGCAGGACGGCAAGCAGGTCGCCGTCCTGGTGCCGACGACGCTGCTGGCCAACCAGCACTTCAAGACCTTCTCCGAGCGGGTCGCCCAGTTCCCGGTGACGGTGAAGGTGCTCTCCCGGTTCCAGTCCGACCGCGAGACCACCGAGATCCTCCGGCAGCTGGCCGCCGGCGAGATCGACATCCTGGTCGGCACCCACCGGCTGCTGCAGCCGACCACCCGGTGGAAGGACCTCGGGCTGGTCATCGTCGACGAGGAGCAGCGCTTCGGCGTCGAGCACAAGGAGTACCTGAAGACGATGCGGACGGCGGTCGACGTCCTGTCGATGTCGGCCACCCCGATCCCGCGCACCCTGGAGATGAGCCTCACCGGCATCCGCGAGATGTCGACGATCCTCACCCCGCCCGAGGAGCGGCACCCCGTGCTCACCTACGTGGGCGCGTGGAACGACAAGCAGATGGCGGCGGCGATCCGCCGGGAGCTGCTGCGCGACGGCCAGGTCTTCGTGATCCACAACCGGGTGCAGTCGATCGACAAGGCCGCCGCGAAGATCCGCCACCTGGTGCCCGAGGCCCGCATCGCCGTCGGCCACGGGCAGATGAAGGAGCACGAGCTCGAGCGGATCATGGTCGGCTTCTGGGAGAAGGAGTACGACGTCCTGGTCGCGACGACGATCGTCGAGTCCGGCCTGGACATCCCGAACGCCAACACCCTGATCGTCGACCGGGCGGACACGTTCGGGCTCTCCCAGTTGCACCAGATCCGCGGCCGGGTCGGCCGTGGGCGGGAGCGGGCCTACGCCTACTTCACCTACGACCCCACCCGCACGCTCACCGAGACCTCGGTCGACCGGCTGACCACCATCGCGAACAACACCGACCTCGGCGCCGGCATGGCGGTGGCGATGAAGGACCTGGAGATCCGCGGCTCGGGCAACCTGCTCGGCGGCGAGCAGTCCGGGCACATCGCCGGCGTCGGCTTCGACCTGTACGTGCGGCTGGTCGGCGAGGCGGTGGCCGACTACCGGGCGCAGGTGACCGGTGAGGAGGCGCCCGCCGAGCCGGTGGAGGTGCGGGTTGACCTGCCGGTCGACGCACACCTGCCGCACGACTACGTGCCCGGCGAGCGGCTGCGCATGGAGGCCTACCGCAAGGTCGCGTCCATCCAGGACGAGGCGCAGGCGCAGGCGGTGCTCGACGAGCTCACCGACCGGTACGGCGCCCCGCCGGCGCCGGTGCTCAACCTGCTGGCCGTGGCCCGCTTCCGGGTGGCTATGCGGGAACTCGGCATCACCGAGGTCTCGCTGCAGGGCCGCACCATCCGGGTCGGCCCGGTGGACCTGCCGGAGTCCAAGCAGATGCGGCTGGCCCGCCTGGCCGACGGCGCCTCCTACAAGGCGGCCGTGCGGACCATCTCGCTCAAGGTGCCGGTCGGCCCCGACCGCCGCACGCCGCTGCGCGACGTCGCCCTGCTGGAGAACCTGCACGCCACGCTGACCGCCGTCCTCGGGGCCCCGGTCGCGGCGTAGCGGGCGCTGCCACGGCCCTGCTGCAGGGGGCCGCGCCGAGCGTGCGAGGCGTGGGGGCAGCAGGGTCCTTTTCGTGGGAGTCTCCCGGCGTGCTGATCCACCGCGCCGCCCGGTCGTGTGCCGCCGTGTCCCTGGCCGTCCTCGCCCTGACCGGTTGCCGGTCGGCACCGGACGTCGCCGCCTACGTGGGCGAGGAGCGGATCGGCGTCGCCGAGCTCGAGGCGGAGGTCGCCGACCGGCTCGCCGACGCCGGTGTGGCCGCCACCGCGCAGGGGCGTGAGGAGCAGCTCACCCGCCGGGTGCTGGGCCTGCTCGTCGAGGGCGAGGTGCACGACGCCGCGGCCGAGCGCTACGGGGTGCAGGTCACCGACGCCGAGGTGACCCGCCGGATCGAGGAGCTGCTGGGCGACGACGACCCCGAGGCCGTCTACGCGCGGCTCGCCGAGCAGGGCATCGGCCGGGCGGACGTCCGGGAGAGCGTGCGCCAGCAGCTGGTGCGCCAGGAGATCGCCGCCGCCGAAGGGACGGCGGACCCGCTGGACGAGGCTGCCCTGCGGGCCCGGTACCAGGAGGTCCGCGAGGAGCTGGGCCAGATCGAGTTCGGCTACGTCACCGTGCCGGACCAGGCCACCGCCACCGCCGTCATCGCGGAGCTGACCGCCGACCCGGCCCGCTACGCCGCGGTGGCCGCGCGGTTCGCCGGCCCGTACACGCTGCCGGAGCTCGGACGCCGGGCCGCCGACGAGCTGCCGCCCGCGCTGAGCGCGCCGCTGGTCACCGCCGAACCGGGGACGGCGGTCGCGGTCCCGGTGCCCGAGACGGGCGGGGTCGTCGTCGCCTTCCGCGCCGGCACCGTCTACCCGTCCTTCGAGGAGCTGCGGCCGCAACTGGTCGAGGAGGCCGGCGAGCAGGCGGAGGCCTCGGTCCGGCCGCTGCTCGACGAGGTGCGGGCCGACCTCGACATCGCGGTCAACCCCCGCTACGGGACCTACGAGGAGGGTCGGCTGCTGCCCGCCCAGAGCGGGGTGGTCGACCTCCTCGACGATGCGCCGGCGGCTGCTTCGGCAGACTGAGCCGGTGCCCGTCGCGCTCGCCGTCCCCGTCAGCCCCCGCCTGCCCGGCCTGCTGAGCCCCGCCGGGTGGCGGGCGGTCTCCTCGGGGCGCCCGCTGGCTGCCCTGCCCGGGGCAGCCGGCACCGCTGCGGTGCTGCGCGCCGACGGGCTGGCCGTCGCCGAGGTGCCCGACCTCGCCGCCGCCGGCGCCCTGGCCGGCGACGTCGTCCTGCTGGTCCCCGCCGGGGAACCGGTCCCCGGTGCGGAGCTCGTCGCCGCAGCCCCGGAGCCCGCCGGGGTGCGGCTGCTGGACGTCGTCGCGGTCATGGACCGGCTGCGCTCGCCCGGCGGATGCCCGTGGGACGCCGAGCAGACGCACGCGTCGCTGCGCGGGTACCTGCTCGAGGAGGCGCACGAGGCCTACGACGCGATCGTCGACGACGACCCGGCCGCCATGCGCGAGGAGCTCGGCGACGTGCTGCTGCAGGTGGTCTTCCACGCCCGCGTCGCCGCCGAGGCGGGGGAGCAGCGGCGCTTCGACGTCGACGACGTCGCCGGTGACCTGGTCGACAAGCTGGTCCGCCGGCACCCGCACGTGTTCGGCGACGCCGGGCCGCGCGATGTCGCCCAGGTGGAGGCCGGCTGGGAGGAGATCAAGAAGGCCGAGAAGCAGCGCCGCTCGCCCACCGAGGGCGTCTCCCGCTCGCAGCCCGCGGCGTCGTGGGGCGCGGCCCTGGTGCGCCGGGCCGGTCGGGCGGGGCTCCCCACGCCCGAGCCGGCCGAGCTGGCCGACGCGAGCCCGGAGGCGCTCGGCGAGCGGCTGCTGGCCGTCGTCGCCGCCGCCGAGGCGCGCGGGTGGGACGTGGAGGACGCGCTGCGGGAGGCGGTGCGCCGCTACGCCGGCGAGCTCGACGCCGCCGCGACCCGACCCGACCGGGGGACGTCGACCTGACGGGCGGTGCGTCGGCTCGCTAGCGTGGAGGACCACCGACGGCGCGTGATGCGCCGGGCCGGGAAGCGAGCAGCGACGACGCGCCACCGGCCCGGGGACCACCGCCTGCCGCCGACGAGGATCCGGCGGCCGTACCCGACCGGAGAGGAGCCGCTCCGCTGTCCGCCGTGCTCTCCGCCCCTGCCGATGACCCGGTCGGCCCCGACGAGGCCGTCGAGGGCGTGTCCGGCCTGATCCCGTCCGAGACCTGGCAGGTGCTCCTCGTCTGCGCCGGCGCCGCCCTGGCGGCCTGGCTGCTCGGCGTCCTCATCGGCGTCGTGGTCCGGCGGGTGGGCCGTGGCTCGCCCGTGACCGCCGACCTCTCCCGGCGGGGCCGCACCCCGCTGCGCGCGCTGCTGGTGCTGGTGGCGCTGACCGTCGTCCTCGAGGCGGCCGACGACCTGGGGGACTGGGCGGAGGTCGTCGTCCACGTACTGGCCCTGAGCGTGATCGCGACCATCGGCTGGCTGGTCGCCGTGGCGGTCTTCGTCGCCGCCGATGCCTGGCTCGCCCGCTACGACGTCGACGTCGCGGACAACCGGCACGCCCGGCGGGTGCGCACGCAGATCTCGCTGCTGCGCCGGCTGGCCGTCGTCGTCGTCGCCGTGCTCACGGTCGCGGGGATGCTCCTGACCTTCCCCGGCGCCCGCGCCGCCGGCGCCAGCATCCTGGCCAGCGCCGGCGTGATCTCGATCGTCGCCGGCCTGGCCGCCCAGACCTCGCTGGCCAACGTCTTCGCGGGCCTGCAGCTGGCCTTCACCGACGCGATCCGCGTCGACGACGTGGTCGTCGTGGAGGAGGAGTGGGGCCGCATCGAGGAGATCACCCTCACCTACGTGGTCGTGCACGTCTGGGACGACCGGCGGCTGGTGCTGCCCTCGACCTACTTCACGACCACGCCGTTCCAGAACTGGACCCGCAAGGAGTCCGCCGTCCTCGGCGCCGTCGAGCTCGACGTGGACTGGACGACGCCGTTCGACCGGATGCGCGAGGAGCTCGACCGGCTGGTCACCGGCAACGAGAACTGGGACCAGCGGGTCAAGGTCCTGCAGGTGACCGACGCCGTCGGCGCTCTCGTGCGGGTCCGCGTGCTGGTCAGCGCGCAGGACGCGGGGACCCTGTTCGACCTGCGCTGCGCCGTCCGGGAGGGGCTCGTCGGCTGGCTGCAGCGGGAGGCCCCGCACGCCCTGCCGCGCGTCCGGAACGAGGGCGCCGCCGGGTACGAGACCGCCGGGCGGCGCGGACCGCGGCCGGCCCCCGACCCCCGCACCGCACCCCGGCCGGCGCGCCCGTCCGGCCGCGGGCCCGCGACCAGCGAGGGGCTCTTCACCGGGAGCCTGGAGGCCCGCAAGCGCTCCCAGGCCTTCAGCGGGCCGAGCGAGGAGGACCAGGCCGAGCGCGCCCGCCACGACCGGACGGCCGGGGACGAGGGGACCGCGGAGCAGGAGCGGGGCCCGTCGGCGCCCTGATCCGGCGGGGCGCGGCCGGGGGAGGCCTCGCCGACAGTTCCGGCTGGTTAGGCTGCCCCCGTGCCGAGCATCGATGCCGTAGGCGCGCGGGAGATCCTCGACTCGCGCGGAAACCCCACCGTGGAGGTCGAGGTCGCCCTCGACGACGGGACGATCGCCCGGGCCGCCGTGCCCAGCGGAGCCTCCACGGGCGCCTTCGAGGCGGTCGAGCTGCGGGACGGGGGTGAGCGCTACGGCGGCAAGGGAGTGACCAGGGCCGTCGACGGCGTCCTCGACGTCATCGGCCCCGAGCTCGTCGGCTACGAGGCCAGCGAGCAGCGGCTGATCGACCAGCGCCTGCTCGACCTCGACGGCACGCCGGACAAGTCCCGCCTGGGGGCCAACGCCATCCTCGGCGTCAGCCTCGCCGTCGCGCGGGCCGCCGCGGACTCCACCGGCCTCCCGCTGTTCCGCTACGTCGGCGGCCCCTCGGCGCACCTGCTGCCCGTGCCGATGATGAACATCCTCAACGGCGGCGCCCACGCCGACAGCAACGTCGACGTGCAGGAGTTCATGATCGCCCCCGTCGGGGCGGCCACGTTCGCCGAGGCGCTGGCGATGGGCACGGAGACCTACCACGCGCTGAAGGCGGTGCTCAAGGGCCGTGGCCTGGCCACCGGCCTGGGCGACGAGGGCGGCTTCGCGCCCGACCTGCCGAGCAACCGGGACGCCCTGGACCTCATCGCCGAGGCGGTGGAGAAGGCCGGCTACAGCCTCGGCACCGACATCGCCTTCGCGCTCGACGTCGCCGCCACCGAGTTCCACACCGACGGCGGCTACGACTTCGAGGGCCAGTCCCGGTCGGCGGAGTACCTGGTCGACTACTACCGCGGCCTGGTCGACGCCTACCCGATCGTCTCCATCGAGGACCCGCTCGACGAGGAGGACTGGGACGGCTGGATCGCCATGACCGCCGCCCTGGGTGACCGGGTGCAGATCGTCGGCGACGACCTGTTCGTCACCAACCCGGCGCGCCTGGCCGACGGCATCGCGCGCAAGGCCGCCAACGCGCTGCTGGTCAAGGTCAACCAGATCGGCACGCTCACCGAGACCCTGGACGCGGTGAACCTGGCCCACCGCAACGGCTATCGCTGCATGATGAGCCACCGCTCGGGCGAGACGGAGGACACCACGATCGCCGACCTCGCCGTCGCCACCGACTGCGGGCAGATCAAGACCGGTGCGCCGGCCCGCAGCGAGCGGGTGGCCAAGTACAACCAGCTGCTGCGCATCGAGGAGGAGCTCGACGACGCCGCCCGCTACGCCGGCGCCGCCGCCTTCCCGCGGCTGAACGGCTGAGCGGAGGCCGATGAGCAGCGTGCGCGGCCGGCGGGGCGGAGGCGAGACACGGCGCGCGACCGGCCGGGTGCCGCGGGTGCACCACTCGCGGCCGGTCCGTACCGGGCTGCGCTCGGGGGCGTCCAGCCGGCCGGCGCAGCGGCGTCCGAACCGTCGCCCGGAGCGCCGACCGACCGCCTCGGTCGCGCCCCGTCGCCGCCCGCTGTTCACCGGCCGCGCCGTCGTGCTGGTCGGCCTGGTCCTGCTGCTCGCGCTCACCCTCGCCGGGCCGATCCGGCAGTACCTGGCCGGCCAGGCCGAGCTCGCCCGGCTGGCCGCGGAGGGCCGGCAGCTCGACGCGCGGGTCGGCGAGCTGCAGGGCGAGCTGGCGCGGCAGGCCAACCCCGCCTACGCCCAGCGGCAGGCGCGGGAGCGGCTCTCCTACGTCCTCCCCGGCGACCGGCTGGTGCTCGTCGTCGACGGGGACGCCGTCGAGGGTGACGCCGGGACGCTGGCGGCCGCCGCGGACCCGGGGCCGCTGCCCTGGTACGAGGGGCTGATGCGGTCGGTGGCCGAGGCCGACGGCGGCGTGGTCGACCAGCCGGACGACGAGGAGGTGGCGGAGTGATGGAGGACCCCGCTACCCCCCCGGCCTCGCACGCTCGGCCCGGGCCCCTGCAGCGGGGCCGTTCCAGCCCCGTCAGCGAGGAGGACCGCGAGGTCGTCGCCCGGCAGCTCGGCCGCCCGCCCCGTGCGCTGGCGGGTGTCGCGCACCGGTGCCCCTGCGGCCAGCCGGACGTGGTCGAGACCTCGCCGCGGCTGGAGGACGGCACGCCGTTCCCGACGCTCTACTACCTCACCTGCCCGCGGGCCTCGGCCGCCGCGAGCCGGCTGGAGTCGACCGGCCGGATGCGGGAGTGGCAGGCGGAGCTGGCCACCGATCCCGAGCTCGCCGCCGGCTACCGGGCCGCGCACGAGGCCTACCTCGCCGAGCGCGACGCGAAGGACGTGCTGCCCACCCGCGCCACCGCCGGTGGCATGCCCGACCGGGTCAAGTGCCTGCACGCGCTGGCCGGCCACGCGCTGGCCGCCGGCCCCGGCGTCAACCCGATCGGTGACCGCGCGGTCGCCGAGATGGGGGAGTGGTGGGCGAAGGGCCCCTGCGCCCGGCCGGAGGGCGACGCATGACGCGGGTCGCGGCGATCGACTGCGGCACCAACTCCATCCGCCTGCTCGTGGCCGACGTGCCGGCGCAGGGCGGGCACACCGACCTGCTGCGGCGGATGGAGGTGGTGCGCCTCGGCCAGGGCGTGGACGCGACCGGCCGGCTGGCGCCGGAGGCGATCGAGCGCACCCGCGTGGTGCTCGCCGAGTACGCGGCGGCGGCCCGGGACCTGGGCGCCACCGACGTCCGGATGGTCGCCACCAGCGCCACCCGCGACGCGGCGAACCGCGCCGACTTCGAGGACATGGTGCGGGCCACCCTGGGGCGCACACCCGATGTGGTGACCGGCCGGGAGGAGGCCGAGCTCTCCTTCCTCGGCGCCACCGGCTCGCTCGCCGCCGCGGCCGCCGCGCACGGGCTGGCACCCGCACCGGCTCCCTGGCTCGTCGTCGACATCGGCGGCGGCTCCACCGAGTTCGTGCTCGGGGACGCCGACGGCGTGACCGCGGCCCGCTCGGTCGACATCGGCTGCGTGCGGCTGACCGAGCGGCACCTGCACGACGACCCGCCCACCCCGGAGCAGATCGCGCGGACCGAGCGCGACGTCCGCGCCGCGCTGGCCCAGGTCAGCGCCGAGGTGCCGGTCTCCCGCGCGGCGAGCCTGGTCGGGCTGGCCGGCTCCGTCACCACCGTGGCGGCCCTCGCACTGGGCCTGCCCACCTACGACTCCGCGGCGATCCACGGCTCGCGCATCCCGGTGGCCGACGTCCGCCGGGTCGCCGCCGACCTGCTGGGGGCCACCCGGGCGCGCCGCGCCGCCGAGCCGGTGATGCACCCGGGCCGGGTCGATGTGATCGGCGCCGGCGCGCTCATCCTGCGGGTGCTCATGGAGGAGTTCGGCCTGGCCGAGGTGACCGTCAGCGAGCACGACATCCTCGACGGCATCGCCCTGCGCCTCGCCCGCGACCGGCCCCGTCCAGAGGCTCGCCGCGAGCGTGCGAGCGGGGAGTAGGACGGGGTCCTTCTCCTATGCCTGTAGACGCCGGCGGCTTCCCCGTCACCCGCACCCCCGCCGGGGTGGCGCGCAGTGCCCGTGGTGCGCGTGAGCTGCCGGTCCTCGACGCGCGCATCTCCGGCTGCTACGCCTGCCCGCGGCTGGTGGCGTGGCGCGAGGAGGTCGCCCGGGTCAAGCGGGCGTCCTTCCGCGACCAGGACTACTGGGGCCGTCCGGTGCCGGGCCTGGGACCCGCCGATGCGCGGATCGCCGTCGTCGGCCTCGCGCCGGCTGCGCACGGCGGGAACCGCACCGGCCGGGTCTTCACCGGCGACCGCAGCGGTGACTGGATTTTCGCCGCGCTGTGGCGGGCCGGCCTGGCCAACCAACCGACGTCGACGCACGCCGGCGACGGGCTGGAGCTCACCGACGTGCGGGTGGCCGCCGCGGTGCGCTGCGCCCCGCCGGCCAACGCGCCCACCCCTGAGGAGCGGGACACCTGCTCGCCGTGGCTGGCCCGCGAGCTGGAGCTGCTGCCCCGGCTGCGGGTGGTCGTCGTCCTCGGCGGCTTCGGCTGGACTGCGCTGTGGCCGGTGCTCACCGCCGCCGGGTACGCGCTGCCACGCCCGCGGCCGGCGTTCGGGCACGGGGTCGAGGTGGAGCTGACCGGGCCGCGCGGCCCGCTGACCCTGCTGGGCAGCTACCACGTCAGCCAGCAGAACACCTTCACCGGCAGGCTCACCGAGCCGATGCTGGACGCTGTCCTCGCCCGGGCGACCGAGCTGGCCGCCGGCTGACCGGCGGCGGTCCCGCGCGGCCGGGCCCGGTCCGGCTAGCGTGCGCACCGCGCCCCCGTAGCCCAATCGGCAGAGGCAGGCCCCTTAAAAGGGTCCCAGTGTCGGTTCGAACCCGACCGGGGGCACGATCGGTGCGGGGCCTACGAGGTCCGGGCCGCGATCGCCCGGCCCATGCGGGCCAGCGCCTCGCTCAGCACGGCGGGCGAGGTGGCGATGTTGATGCGCACGTGCCCGGCGCCCCCGGTGCCGAAGACGTGGCCGGAGCTCAGGGCCACCCGTGCGTGGTCCAGGAAGAACCGGGCCGGCCCGTCGAGGTCGCTCACCACGGCGCGGCCGCCGCTGGGGGCCTCGGGCGGGAGGTCCAGCGGACGGCAGTCCAGCCAGGCCAGGTAGGTGCCCTCCGGTGCGCGCAGCGTCGTCGTCGGCAGGTGCTCGGCCACCAGCTGCTGCAGCAGCCGCCGGTTCTCGTCGAGGGCCGCGAGCACCGCATCCAGCCAGCCGCCGGCCTCGCGGAAGGCCACGGTGTGCGCGATGACGCCGAGGTGGCTGGCCCCGTGGCCGACCTCCTCGGGGAGACGGGCCAGGTCCGCGGCCGCCTCCGGCCCGGCGACGACCACGGCCGCCTTGAGACCTGCGAGGTTCCACGCTTTCGACGCCGACACCAGCGCGAAGCCGTCGTCGGCGACGCTGAGGTAGGGCACGAAGCGGGCGCCGGGGAGGACCAGCGGTGCGTGGATCTCGTCGGAGACGACGCGCACGCCGTGCCGCCTCGCGAGTGCGGCGACGGACTCGAGCTCGGCGCGGGTGTGCACGGCGCCGGTGGGGTTGTGCGGGTTGCACAGCAGGAACGCCGGGTGGGCGCTGCGGGCGCCGGCTGCGGCGAAGGCGGCGTCCAGCGTCTCCGGGTCCAGGCGACCGCGTGCGTCCAACGGCGCTTCCACGACGGAGCGCCCGGCGTGCTCGACGAACGCGTAGAAGGGCGCGTACACCGGCGGGGTCACCACCACGACGTCGCCGGGACCGGTGACGAGGCGGAGCACCTCCACGATGCCCGTCATCACGTCCGGCACGACCGCCGTGCGGGCCGGATCGATGCCGGTCCAGCCCCACCGGTCGGCCGCGAAGGCGGCCACCGCCTCCGGGTACTCGTGTCCCGCGGGGTAGCCGGTGTCGCCCGCGTCGACCGCGCGGTGCAGCGCCTCCCGGACGGGGGGTGCGAGGGCGACGTCCATCTCGGCGACCCACAGCGGCAGCACATCCGCCGGGTGGGTGCGCCACTTGACGCTCGTCCGCCGGCGTAGGTCGTCCAGGGGAACCTGCAGGAACGGGTTGGCCGGCCGCGCCCCGGCCTCCGGGCCCGGGGCGGCCGGCGAAGGACCGGAAGGCAGGGCGGTCATGGATGTGCTCCGATCGGGTGCGGTCGCCAGGGCGGGTGGGTGGCGAGGACAGCATCGGGCACCCCGCGCCGAGCCCGCCCGGTGAGCGCCGCGCCGCTGGTGGCGTGCCGGACGAGGGAGGGGCTGCGGCCGGTTTCCGACCCGCACCCGCGAGGGTGATCCGGATCTGCGGCAGCTGTGGAACGCTGTGGGCGTGTCGGGCGTTGACCTGACCGAGTGGAGTGCGTGATCAGTCTCCACGACCGACGAGTCACCTCGAGGAGATGACGATGGCCAGTAGGAACCCGGCGTTCAGCCGTGGGTTCGGCAACGCGGGCCCCGGCCAGCAGTACGCCGGTTGGGGCAACCAGCCCCAGTACGGCGCCCCCCAGTACGGGGCCCCGCAGTACGGCGCCCCGGCGCCGCAGCAGGACCAGTACGCCGCGCCGTCCCCGTACGGGACGACCGAGGACACCCGCTACATGACGATGGACGACGTCGTCACCAAGACGGGTCTCTCGTTCCTGGTGACCGTCGCCGCCGCGGCGCTCACCTGGGCGATGCCCGGCACCGCCGCCATGGGGCTCGCCCTCCCTGCGGTGCTCGTCGCCCTGGTGCTCGGCCTGGTGATCGCCTTCAAGCAGATCGCCAGCCCGGTCGCGACGCTCTCCTACGGCGCGCTGTACGGCGTCGCGCTGGGTGCGATCAGCGAGGTGTTCAGCCTCCAGTTCGGCTCGGGCATCGTCATGCAGGCGCTGATCGGCACCTTCGGCGTCTTCGCCGGCATGCTGGTCATCTACAAGACCGGCGCCATCCGGGTCACCCCCAAGCTGACCCGCTGGATCGTCGGTGCGCTCATCGGCGTGCTGGTGCTCGTCGTGGTCAACCTGGTCGCCAGCTTCTTCGTCCCCGGTGGGCTGGGGCTGCGTGACGGCGGCCCGCTGGCCATCGTCTTCAGCCTCGTCGTGATCGGCGTCGCGGCGTTCACGCTGCTGCTCGACTTCGACATGGCCGACGAGGCGATCCGCCGCGGCGCCCCGGCCAAGTTCGCCTGGTACATCGCCTTCGGCCTGCTCGTCACGGTCATCTGGCTGTACCTGGAGATCCTGCGGCTGCTGTCCTACTTCCAGGACGAGTGAGCCCCCGCACCACATGACAGTGGCCCGGTCCCCGCGAGGGGGCCGGGCCACTGCCGTCTCCGGCGGCTCAGCCGACCGCGCGGAAGAAGGCGCGGACGTCGGACACGAACGCCTCCGGCTCCTCCATCGCGAGGAAGTGACCGCCGTGGTCCAGCTCGGTCCACCGGACCACGGCGTGGTCCCGTTCGGCGAAAGCCCGCACGGTGACGTCGTTCTTCGACAGGAGGAAGCCCGTCGGGGCCGAGCGGGGCTGCGCACCCCTCCCGCCGGCGTCCCAGCCCGCCGCCCCGGCCTCCGGCTCCTGGCTCCACGCGACCGGGTTCATCGCCTCGAAGTACACCTGAGCGGAGGACCCCGCCGTCGCGGTGAACCAGTAGATGGAGACCCCCATCAGGATGCGGTCCCGGTCGACAGCCTGCTCCGGTAGCCCGTCGGCGGGCAGGTCGGCGAGTCGCTGGAACAGCTCCACGATCCAGGCGAGCTGCCCGGCGGGTGAGTCGGTCAGCCCGTAGGCGAGCGTCTGCGGCGACGTCGCCTGGATCTGCAGGTAGCCGTCGTCGTACTCCTGCATCCGCTGCCACCGCCGGCGGTCGGCCTCGTCGAGCCCCTCGGTGTCGTCGTCGCCGAGCGGGAACGTGATCGCCGCGTTGAGGTGCACGCCGAGGACGTGCTCGCCGTCGTGCCGGCCGATCTCCGGGGCGACGAACGAGCCGGTGTCCCCGCCCTGCACGCCGTACCGGTCGTACCCGAGGCCGCCCATGAGCGTGGCGAGGATCCGGCCCGTCCGCGCGGCGTCCATGCCCGGTCCGGCCAGCGGGGTCGAGAAGCCGAAGCCCGGCATCGACGGGACGACCAGGTGGAAGGCGTCCGCCGGGTCTCCGTCGTGTGCGCGCGGGTCGGTGAGCGGACCGATGACGTCGAGGAAGTCGGCGATCGTGCTGGGCCAGCCGTGCAGCAGGAGCAGCGGGGTCGCGTCCGCCTCCGGCGAGCGCACGTGCAGGAAGTGGATGCGCTGGCCGTCGATCGCCGTGACGAACTGGGGGAAAGCGTTGAGAGAAGTCTCGTGCGCCCGCCAGTCGTACCCGGTCCGCCAGTGCTCGGCGAGCCCCTGCAGGTAACCCTGCGGCACGCCGCGCGTCCACCCGACCCCCGGCAGGTCGCCGGGCCATCGGGTCCGCGCCAGGCGGGCCTGCAGGTCCTCGACGTCCTCCTGCGGCACGTCGATGCGGAAAGGGCGGATGTCCGGTGTCGACGAACTCATGGCGGTCACGCTAGGAAGGTCCTAGGACTGCTCCGGTCCCAAGTCGTGCGGCATGCTCGTCCGGTGCTCGAGACGTCGGCCCGGTTGCTGCGCCTGTTGTCCCTGCTGCAGACCCACCACGACTGGTCGGGTGCCGCGATCGCCGAGCGGCTGGGGGTCACCACCCGCACCGTCCGTCGCGACGTCGACCGGCTGCGAGAGCTCGGCTATCCGGTGCACGCGCTGCAGGGCAGGGCGGGCTACCGGCTCGGTGCGGGGGCTGCGCTGCCGCCGCTGCTGCTCGACGACGACGAGGCGGTGGCCGTCGCCGTCGGCCTGCGCACCGCGACCGCCGGCTCGGTCGCCGGCATCGAGGAGGCCTCGCTGCGTGCGCTGGCCAAGCTCGAGCCGGTCCTCCCGTCCCGGCTGCGCCATCGGGTGCAGACGCTCGTGCAGACCACCGTGCGCACGGGGACGGCGCCGGGACCGCAGGTCTCGGCCGACGCGCTGGTGACGCTCGCCGACGCCTGCCGGCGCTCCGAACGGCTCAGGCTGGACTACACCGCGGCGACCGGCGAGGAGAGCCGACGGACCGTCGAGCCGCACCGCCTGGTCAGTTTCGGCCGGTACTGGTACCTGGTCGCCTGGGATCTGGACCGGCAGGACTGGCGGAGCTTCCGGGTCGACCGGCTGGTCCCCCGGCCACCCGCGGGACCGCGGTTCCCGCTGCGCGAGGCGCCGGACGGGGACGTCGCGGCCTACCTGGCGCGGCAGCTCTCGGCGCGGGTCTGGCCGTACCGGGCGACGGTCCGGGTGCCCGAACCCGCCGACGCGGTCAGCGCACGCATCTGGCCGGGCATGGGTGTCGTGGCGCCGGTCGACGAGCGCAGCTGCACGGTGCACGTGGGCGCGGACACCGTGGCTGCGCTGGTCTGGATGATCACCTCGCTGGACGCCGACTTCCGCCTCGTCGAGGGGCTGCCGGAGCTCGCCGGAGCCTTCCGGGCGCAGGCTCGTCGCTGCCGGGAGGCCGTCGGCGGCTGAGGGTGGGCGACCCCGCCCGCGTGCCCGCCCCGGCTCGGTGGCCGGGTGGGGCACGCGGGCGGCGACGGCGGTGTCAGGAGAGGCGCTCGAGCACCATGGCCATGCCCATGCCGCCGCCGACGCACATGGTCTCCAGGCCGAACGTCTTGTCCTTGGTCTGGAGGCCGTTGATCAGCGTGCCGGTGATGCGGGCGCCGGTGCTGCCGAAGGGGTGGCCGACGGCGATGGCGCCACCGTGCACGTTCAGCTTCTCGATCGGGATGTTCAGGTCGCGGTAGCTGGGGATGACCTGCGCGGCGAACGCCTCGTTGATCTCGACCAGGTCGATGTCGTCGATCGTCATGCCGGCCCGCTGGAGCGCGAGCTTCGACGCGTCGACCGGCCCGTAGCCCATGATCTCCGGCGAGAGCCCGGTGACCGCGGTGGAGACCACGCGGGCGAGCGGGGTCAGGCCGAGCTCACGGGCCTTGGTGTCGCTCATGACCACCACGGCCGACGCGCCGTCGTTGAGCGGGCAGGCGTTGCCGGCGGTCACCCGGCCGTCGGGGCGGAAGACCGGCTTGAGGCCGGAGATGCCCTCCAGGGTGGTGCCGGGGCGCGGGCCGTCGTCCTTCGAGACGACGGTGCCGTCGGGGAGGGTGATCGGGGTGATCTCCCGCTCCCAGAAGCCGTTGTTGATCGACTCCTCGGCGAGGTTCTGGCTGCGGACGGCGAACTCGTCCATCTCCTGGCGGGTGACGCCCTTGAGCAGCGCCAGGTTCTCCGCCGTCTGCCCCATGGCGATGTAGACGTCGGGGACGTCGCCGTTCTCCCGGGGGTCGGTCCAGGAGTCGGCGCCGCTCTCGGCGACCTTGGCCACCCGGGCCTGGGCGTCGGCGAACACCGGGTTCTGCGTGTCGGGCAGCGAGTCGCTGTTGCCCTTCACGAACCGCGAGACGGTCTCCACGCCGGCGGAGATGAAGACGTCGCCTTCACCGGCCTTGATGGCGTGCATGGCCATGCGAGTCGTCTGCAGGGACGACGAGCAGTAGCGGGTGATCGTCGTGCCGGGCAGGTGGTCCATGCCCAGCAGCACGCTGACGACGCGGCCCATGTTGTAGCCCTGCTCCCCACCGGGGAGGCCGCAGCCCAGCATGAGGTCGTCGATGTCGCGCGGGTCGAGGGCGGGCACCTTGTCGAGCGCGGCCCGGATGACCGCGGCGGCGAGGTCGTCGGGCCGCATGTCCTTGAGCGACCCCTTGAACGCGCGGCCGATGGGGGAACGCGCGGTCGAGACGATGACTGCTTCGGGCATGGTTCCTCCACGATGAGGGGGTCCGGACGCGGCGCGCCGGACGTCGGTCACCTCGGAAACTACCCCGGCCCGGCCGCCTGGGGAGGGGCCCCAGGTCAGGAGGACGCCGGTGTGGCCGGGGTCACCTCGTCCGCCCGGCGAGCGGGTCGTTCTCGGCGTGCTCGGCCTGCTCCGGGGTCGGCACCCCCGTCGGCCGGCGGCGGCGCAGCAGCGCCCACGGGCCGCGGGGACCGGTCTCCGAGCCGGCCACCTCGGCGGCCTGGACCTCGGTCCCGGGACGGTTGACCGCCCGGGCCGCGGCGCGGGCGACCGGCTTGACCGTCTGGCGGCGCAGCGAGCGCAGGCCGCGGTCGGCGCGCGCCGGCCACACGCCGAGAGCGTCGGCGACCGAGGGCAGCAGCACCGCCGCCGCCGCCGCGTAGCCGGCCGCGCTCGGGTGGAACTCGTCGACGCTGAACATGCTGGAGTCCGAGGCGAAGGCCGGGCCCAGCAGCGAGCCGAGGGAGACGGTGCGGCCCCCGGCCTCGACGACGGCGATGGTCTGCGCCGCGGCCATCTGCCGGCTCCAGCGTCGGGCCAGCGTGCGCAGCGGCTGCGCGATCGGCCGGATGGTCCCCAGGTCGGGGCAGGTGCCGACGACGACCTCGCAGCCGGCAGCGGTGAGCCGCCGGACGGCGTCGGTGAGGTGGCCGACCGAGACCGACGTGGGGGTGCGGGCGGTGACGTCGTTGGCGCCGATCATGATGACCGCGACCGCGGGGCGCTCGGCCAGCGCGCGGTCGACCTGCACCTCGAGGTCGGCGGCGCGGGCGCCGGACTTGGCCAGCCGCACCAGCTGCACGGGGCGCTCGGCGAGCTCGGCCAGCCCCGCGGCGACGAGCACGCCGGGGGTCTCGGCGGCGCGGTGCACGCCCAGCCCGACGGCGCTGGAGTCGCCCAGCACCGCGAGCACGATCGGCTCGCCGCCGCCCCGCCCGTAGATGCCGTCGCCCGACGGGGGGTCCTCCTTGTACGTGCGGGCCTCGACCCTGCGGCGGGCCGCCCGCGCCTCCTCGCGGAGGAGGGCGACCAGGGCAGCTCCGGCCAGCCCGACCCCACCGCCGCCGTAGGCGGCACCGGTGGCCAGTCGTCGGGCCGTCGCGGTACGCGTCATGATCCCTCCCTCCCTGGTCGGTGCCGACGTCATCGGGGCACCACCGACGTTATCGGCCCCCTACGGTGCAACCTGTGCCCCCATCCCTCCCTGGTATGAGCTCCTCCACCCCGACCGACGAGCGGACGCGGCAGATCGTTCGCGTCCTGGTCGAGGCGTTCGGTGACCTCATGGACGCCGATGCGGACGCCTTCCGCACCAAGTTCCGCAAGATGGCAGCCGATCCGTTCGCCTTCTACCGGGGCAGCGCCCCACTGTTCTACGCGGACATGGCGACGTCCGAGGATCGCTGGTGCGACGAGCGGACGTCCCGGGTGTGGATCCACGGTGACCTGCACGCGGAGAACTTCGGCACGTACATGGACGCCAACGGCCGGATCGTCTTCGACGTCAACGACTTCGACGAGGCGTACCTCGGGCACGTCAGCTGGGACCTGCGCCGCTTCGTCGCCAGCTTCGCGCTCATGGCGTGGCGCAAGGCGTTCTCCGACGAGGTGATCAGTGAACTGCTCGCCGTCTACCTGCGCGCGTGGCTCGACCAGGTGGCGGCCTTCACCCGGTCGGACGCCGACCGCGAGTTCGCCCTGGTGGCCGGCAACACCCACGGCGCCGTGCACGAGCTGATCCGCCGCACGGCCACCCGCACCCGCCTGGGGCTGCTGCAGCGGATGACCGTGGTGGAGGGCGACGCGCGCCGCTTCGCGGACTCCGCGCGCAACCGCCGGCTGGACGACGCCGAGCACCAGGAGGTGCTCGCGGCGCTGGAGCGGTACAAGGCGACGCTGCCGCCCCGGCCCTGGCGGCGCGAGGTCGCCTACGACGTCAAGGACCTCATCGGCACCGGTGGCTTCGGCATCGGCAGCGCGGGGCTACCGGCCTACAACGTGCTGCTGGAGGGCTACGACCAGGCGCTGGAGAACGACGTCGTGCTCTCGGTCAAGCAGGGCAACGTGCCCGCCCCCGGCCGGGTCGTCGACGACCCGCGCATCCGCGGGTACTTCGAGCACGAGGGCCACCGGACGGCGCTGAGCCGGCGCGCGCTGCAGTCGCACGCCTCCCAGTTCCTGGGCTACACGGACATCCGCGGCACGGGCTTCGTCGTCGCGGAGCTGTCGCCCTACGAGCTCGACCTCGAGTGGGAGGACCTCACCGAGCCCGCCGACATCCGCCCGGTCCTGGAGCAGCTCGGGCGGGCGACGGCGAAGCTGCACTGCGTGGGCGACGCCGACAGCGACCACACCCTCGTGCCGTTCCAGACCGAGGAGGCGATCACCGCGATGCTCGGCGACCGGCGGGAGGAGTTCGTCGCCGACCTGGTCGCCTTCGCGCACGACTACGCGCACCGCACGCAGGAGGACCACCGGCTCTTCGTCAACGCCTTCCGGGCGGGGCGGATCCCGGGGATCAGCTCCAGCCGCTGAAAGAGGACCCCCAGAAGGACCCCGTCCTCCCCGCCGTTCGCGAGCTCAGGGCGGTGCCCTGGACGGGGCCGTTCCAGCACGTCGCCATGAGCTAGCGCACGCGGCGGCCGCGGCGGGTGCGCAGGTAGTCGGCGACGACGTACTCGCCGAGCCGCTCGCTGTCGGGAGTGAACACCCGCCCGCCGGCCCGTTGGGTGAGGTCGTGCACGAAGTGGACCAGCCCGGGATCGGGGTCGAGGGCGAAGACGTTCACCGTGGCGCCGGAGCGGGCGACCCGCTCCACCTCGGCCACCGTGCGGGCGATCGTCTCGGGCATCGGCGGCCAGCAGAAGTACGGGGTCCCGTCGTCCTCCAGGTGGGCGGTCGGCTCCCCGTCGGTGACCACCAGCACCACCGGCTCGGCGTCGCGGTGCCGGGCGAGGAACCGGCGAGCCAGCATCAGGCCGTGCTGCAGGTTGGTGCCCTGCAGGGTGTCCACGCTCAGCTCGGCGAGCGTCTCCGGGCGCAGCACCTGGGCCGTGGAGGAGAAGCCGATGATCTCGATGGCGTCCTGCGGGAACCGCGTCGTCACCAGCGAGTGCAGCGCCATCGCCGTCGACTTCGCCGCGCCCCACGTGCCGCGCAGCGCCATCGAGTAGGAGAGGTCGACCAGCAGGGCGACGGCGGCGCCGGTGCGCCGCTCGGTCTCCACCACCTCGAAGTCCTCGACGGCGATGCGGACCCGCCGCTGCCCCTCCCGGCGCGGCTCGCCCGCCGTCCGCAGCACCGCGTTGCGGACGGTGCGGACGACGTCCAGCGGCTGCTCGTCGCCGAACCGCCACTCCCGTGAGCCACCGGTCAGCTCCCCGGCCGCGCCGGCGTCGGCGACGTCGTGCTCGCCGCGACCGGTGGCGTCCAGCTGCGCGAACACCCGGCGCAGCGCGGTGGCTCCGAGTCGGCGGACCGCCTTGGGCGAGAGCTCCAGCCGCCCCTCGCTGCGGTTGAGGTAGCCCTGCCGCTCGAGCTCGCGTTCCAGCTGCCGGAGCGTGGCGAGGTCGTCGGCGGCCGAGCGGCCCAGCGCGCGCTCGAGCAGCTCCTCGTCGACGTCGGCGAGGGACGCCCCGGCGTAGCCCTGCGACAGTTGGTTGGACAGCGCCTCCAGGTCGGCGAGCTCGGCGACGGCGGTGGTGGCGTCGCCCATGCCCAGCGCCTGCTCGCCGTCGGGCACCTGGCCGCGCTGCCCCCAGGGCAGGTCGGGGCGGGCCTGGCGGAGCGCGTCGGAGAGGTGGGCCATCTCGCTGGCCAGCCCCATGTCCTCCATCGTCTGGGCCATCAGCTCGGCCAGCTCGGCCCGCTGCTCGGGGGAGAGGCCGGCCATCATCCGCTGCTGCGCCGCCGCCCGGCGGGCCAGCGAGTCGATCAGCTCCTCGACGGATTCCGGGTCGTCCGGGAAGAACTGGCCGTGCCGGTCCATGAAGTCGGCGAACTGCTGGTCGGTGTCCTCGCCGCGGTTGTGCGCGTCGACCAGCCGGGAGAGGTCGGCGACCATGTCCTTGACCGCCTGCATGTCGCCCTCGGAGGCGTTCTCCAGGGCCTGCTTCATCGACGCGAAGGAGCTGTCGAGCACCTCCCGGCGCAGCAGGTCCTGGATCTGCTCGTAGGCCTCCCGGCCCTCCGCCGAGCGCCACGACCAGTCCTTGAGCGCGCGGACGGCGCCCGCGGTGTCCTCGGGCAGCGCGTCCAGCTCGGCCTCGGCGAGCCGTGCGGCGTCGTCCGGATCGGGGAACAGCTCCCGACGCTCGGCCTGCACGGCGCGGTCGAGCAGCTCGCGCACCTCCTGCAGGGTGCCGTCCATCCGCCCGGCGGTGCGTGCCGAGCGCAGTCGGTCGCGCACCTGCCGGCGCAGTTCGTCCAGGCCGCGCCGGCCCTGCGTGCCGCGGCGCAGCAGCTCGCGCAACGCCTCCCGGACGCCGCTGCCGTCGAGCACCGAGTCGCCGATCTCGTCCACGGCGTCGCCGAGGTCGTACGGCGGGGCCAGCGGGTCGGGACCGCCCCGCCAGGCGCCGTACCGGTAGCCGCGCGGGCGGCGCGTGGTCACCTCAGGCTCCGTAGACCGTGCGGCCGCCGTCGGTGTCCTTCGCCAGCCGCCGGGTGAGGTGCAGGCCCTCCAGGGCGAACTCCACGGCGGCCGCGGCCTGCTCGGCGGACTGGTCGCCCTCGGGCACCCCGAGCCGGCCGAGCAGCTCGGCGAGCTTCGGGACGGTGCCCAGCTGGCCCAGCAGGGCCGGGGCCGGGACGAGGTCGCCGGACTCGACGGTCTCCCCGCCGGTGAAGTGCTCCTGCAGGCCGGTGAGGTCCAGGCCCGCGCACCGCGCGCGGAACGTCTGCGCCGTGGCCTGGCGCAGCAGGTGCTCCAGGATCTCCAGCTCGCGGTCGTCGTCGGGGTCGGCACCGGCGTCGGCGAACTCGACCTTGCCGCGGCTGGCCGGGACGATGCTGGGCAGGTCGACCACCCGCGCGACCGGCCGGGTCTCGCCGGCGACCGCGGCCCGGCGGACGGCGGAGGCGGCGACGGTCTCCAGCCCGGCGATGGCGAACCGGGCGCTGACCCCGGAGCGCTGGTCGACGTGGCTGGACTCGCGGACGAGCCGGGTGAACCGGGCGACGATCTCGACCAGGTGCGCCGGCACGACGGGCGCGTCGAGGGTGTCCTGCCCGCTCGGTGCCCCGAGCCCGCCGGTCTGCGCCTCCTGCTCCAGCAGGCGGATCTCGTCGGCGAGCTCGATGGGGTAGTGGGTGCGCACCTCGGCGCCGAACCGGTCCTTGAGCGGGGTGATGATCCGCCCGCGGTTCGTGTAGTCCTCCGGGTTCGCGCTCGCGACCAGCAGCAGGTCCAGCGGCAGCCGCACCCGGTAGCCGCGGATCTGGATGTCGCGCTCCTCCAACACGTTGAGCAGCGCGACCTGGATGCGCTCGGCCAGGTCGGGCAGCTCGTTGACGCTGAAGATGCCCCGGTTGGTGCGGGGGACCAACCCGTAGTGCACGGTCTCCGGGTCGCCCAGCGTGCGCCCCTCGGCCACCTTGATCGGGTCGACGTCGCCGATCAGGTCGCCGACGCTGGTGTCCGGCGTGGCCAGCTTCTCGCCGAAGCGCTCGCTGCGGTGCAGCCAGCCGACGGGGGTGGCGTCACCGTGCTCGGCGATCTGCCGGTGCGCCCAGACGCTGATGGGGCGCAGCGGGTGCTCGTTCAGCTCGCTGCCGACCAGCACCGGGGTCCACTCGTCGAGCAGGCCGACGAGCGTGCGGATCAGGCGGGTCTTGCCCTGGCCGCGCTCGCCGAGCAGGACCAGGTCGTGGCCGGCGATCAGGGCCCGCTCGACCTCGGGCAGGACGGTCTCCTCGAAACCGACCATGCCGGGCAGGGTGGGCTCGCCGGCAGCCAGGCGGGCGAGCAGGTTGGCGCGGATCTCGGCCTTGACCGGGCGGGAGGTGGCGCCGGTCGCGCGTAGTTCGCCGAGCGTCGTGGGTGCGGGGGAGGGGGTGGCCGGTGCGGTGGTGGCACCCGGGGTGTCCGTCACCCCCGCCACGGTACGACGGCCGCGCGCGTCCTGGTCGGTCGCGGACGACGGCCCCTGCCAGGATCGACGCATGGCAGGTTCCGGCGGTCCTCCCCTGGTCAGCGGTGCCGACGTCGCGGCGGCGGCGGAGCTCCTCGCCGGCGTCGTCCGACGCACCCCGCTGGAGCACTCCCGGGGGCTGGCCGACCGCGTCGGGGGCCCGGTCTGGCTCAAGTGCGAGAACCTCCAGCGCACCGGCTCGTTCAAGCTCCGCGGCGCCTACACCCGGATCGCGCGGCTGACCGACGAGGAGCGGGCCCGCGGCGTGGTCGCCGCCAGCGCCGGCAACCACGCCCAGGGGGTTGCCCTCGCCGCCCGGCTGCTCGGCGCCGAGGCGACGGTCTACATGCCCGGGAGCGCACCGCTGCCCAAGGTGGCGGCCACCGAGGCGTACGGCGCGCGCGTCGAGATGTTCGGCCAGTCGCTGGCCGAGCCGCTGCTGGCCGCGGCGGAGCACGCCGAGCGCACCGGCGCGGTGTTCATCCACCCCTTCGACCACCCGGACGTGATCGCGGGCCAGGGCACCGTCGGGCTGGAGGTGCTCGAGCAGTGCCCGGAGCTGGCGACGGTACTGGTCTGCGCCGGTGGCGGCGGGCTGGTCTCTGGCATCGCGGCTGCGGTGAAGGAACGCCGTCCCGACGTCCGGGTGGTGGCCGTGCAGGCCGAGGAGGCCGCCGCCTTCCCGGGCTCCCTGGCCGTCGGGCGGCCGGTCGCGCTGGAGTCGATGTCCACCATGGCCGACGGGATCGCGGTCCCGTGTCCCACCGACCTGACCTTCGCCCACGTGCGGGGACTGGTCGACGAGGTGCGCACGGTCAGCGAGGAGGACCTCTCGCGGGCGCTGCTGTTCTGCCTGGAGCGGGCGAAGCTGGTCGTCGAGCCCGCGGGGGTGGCCGCGGTCGCCGCCGTCCTCGCCGATCCGCGGGCGTTCGAGCCCCCGCTGGTCGCCGTCGTCTCCGGCGGCAACATCGACCCCGTGCTGCTGCTCAAGGTCGTGCAGCACGGCATGGCCGCGGCCGGACGCTACCTCTCGCTGCGGCTGCGCGTCCCCGACCGGCCGGGGTCGCTGGCCGCCGTCCTCGCCGAGCTCGCCGCGGTGGGCGCCAACGTGCTGGAGGTCGAGCACGAGCGGACCTCGACGCGCCTGGGCATCGGCGAGGTGGAGGTCTTCGTCGTCGTCGAGACCCGCGGGCCCGCGCACGCCGGGGAGGTCATCGGGGCGCTGCGCGCGGCCGGGTACGCCGTCACGCCGGAATAGCCGCGGCCGGACCGATGAGTTCCCCGGTTCCCGGCGGTCCTGGTTGCCGTCCCGCACCTGCGGGGCGCGACGGAGGAGCCGGCGGATGTACGCGACGGAGAAAAGCGGTGGGGAACTGTCGGTGGGCGGACCTAGCGTCCGCGCCATGACCGACGCGATCGTCGTCGAGGGGTTGGTCAAGCGCTTCGGTGCGACCACCGCGCTCGACGGAGTGGACCTGACGGTGGCCGAGGGCTCGGTGCTCGGGCTGCTCGGCCCGAACGGTGCGGGCAAGACGACGGTGGTGCGCATCCTCACCACGCTGCTGACCGCGGACGAGGGCCGGGCGGAGGTGGTCGGGCTCGACGTGGCCCGGGACGCCGACCGGGTGCGCGCGGCGATCGGGCTCACCGGCCAGTACGCCGCCGTCGACGAGTACCTCACCGGGTTCGAGAACCTGGAGATGGTGGGGCGGCTGTACCGGCTCGGCAAGGCCGAGTCGCGGAAGCGGGCCGGTGAGCTCCTGGAGCGCTTCGACCTGTCCGCCGCGGCCGGTCGGCCGGCGAAGACCTACTCGGGTGGCATGCGCCGGCGGCTGGACATCGCGGCCTCGTTGATCGCCCGCCCGCGCGTGCTCTTCCTCGACGAGCCGACGACGGGGCTGGACCCGCGCAGCCGGCTGGCCATGTGGGAGTTCATCGCCGACCTCGCCGGCGGTGGGACGACGATCCTGCTCACCACCCAGTACCTGGAGGAGGCCGACCGGCTGGCCGACCGGATGGTCGTCATCGACCGCGGCCGGGTCATCGCCCGCGGCACCGCCGACGAGCTCAAGGCCCAGGTGGGCGGGCAGCGGCTGGAGCTGACGGTCACCGACGCCGCCGTGCTGCCCGACGTCGTGGCGCGGCTGCGCCCGCTCGCCGTGGAGGACCCGGTGGTCGACGTGCCGGCCCGTCGGCTGTCGCTGCCGGTGAGCGGCGGCGCGGAGGTGCTCGCCGAGGCGCTGCGCCGGCTCGACGGCCGGATCCCGGAGATCTTCGACGTGGGGCTGCGCCGGCCTGACCTGGACGACGTCTTCCTGGCGCTGACCGGCCGCGCGGCCGAGGAGGTCGCCACCGACGACGGGACGACGGCCGAGCCGGTCGTCACCGGAGGTGCCCGATGAGCAGCATGGCCGCGACGCTGTCCGACAGCGTCGTCACCACCAAGCGGAACCTGATCAAGGTCAAGCGCGTGCCCGACCTGATCGTCTTCGCGACGTTGTCGCCGATCATGTTCGTGCTGCTGTTCCGGTACGTGTTCGGCGGAGCCATCCAGCTGCCCCCGGGGACCAGCTACGGCGAGTTCCTGCTGCCCGGCATCTTCGCCCAGACCATCGTGCTCGGGAGCACCACCACCGGAGCCAGCCTGGCCGAGGACCTGCAGAAGGGCCTGATCGACCGGTTCCGCTCGCTGCCGATGTCCCGCTCGGCGGTCCTGATCGGCCGCACTGTCGCCGACGCCGGGCTGAACATCATCTCGATCACGGTGATGGCGCTGACCGGCCTGGTGGTCGGCTGGCGGATCCACTCCTCGGTCGGGGAGGCGATCGCGGGGTTCCTGGTCCTGCTGCTGTTCGCCTACGCCGTCTCCTGGCTCATGGCGATGGTCGGGTTGCTCGTGCGGACCCCGGAGGTGGTCAACAACGCCAGCTTCATCGTCATCTTCCCGCTGACGTTCGTGGCCAACACGTTCGTCCCGCTGGAGTCCTTCCCGTCGGTGCTGCGCACCTTCGCCGAGTGGAACCCGGTGTCGGCGGTGGTCCAGTCCGCCCGGAACCTCTTCGGCAACACCTCGCCACTGGCGCCGACGCCGGACGCCTGGTCGCTGCAGAACCCGGTGCTCTACACGCTGATCTGGGTGGTGCTCATCCTGGCGATCTTCGTGCCGCTGTCGGTGCGCACCTACCGGCACGCCGCCGGCCGCTGAGACAGAGGCCTGCTGCCCCCCGACCTGCACCTGTCCGGTCGCGCCGAGTGGGGCCCGGAGGGCCCCGCGCAGGCGCGACGAATCGGCTCAGCGCAGGTCGGGGACGGCAACTGGCCGCGGTGCGATCCGGAGGATCGCGATGTGCTGGCGGTGCGATCCGGAGGATCGCGATGTAATGGCGCTGATGAGCACTCCCGAGGCACTCGCCGCCGACAACCCCCTCGCCGCGCCGTCCGAGCTGCCGTTCCGGCTGCCACCGTTCGCCGACATCACCCTCGAGCACTGCCGGGAGGCGCTGCTCGCCGGGATGGTCGAGCAGCGCCGGGAGGTGGCGGCCATCGTCGGGTCGGACGAGCAGCCGACGTTCGAGAACACGGTCGTGGCGCTGGAGCGGTCCGGCGCGCTGCTCGACCGGGCCTGGTCGGTGTTCGGCAACCTCTCCTCCTCGGTGGCGACGCCGCGGCTGCGGGAGATCGAGCGCGAGATCGCCCCGCTCGCCGCGGCCCACGACGACGCCCTGCGGCTGGACCCGGCGCTGTTCGCCCGCATCGACGCCGTGCACGCCGCCCGGGACACCGCCGGCCTGGACGCCGAGTCGGTGCGGCTGGTGGAGCGGTACCACCTCGACTTCGTGCTCGCCGGCGCCCGGCTCGACGACGGCGGCCGGGCCCGGCTCGGCGAGCTGAACCAGGAGCTCTCAGAGCTCTCGACGACGTTCGGGCAGAACCTGCAGCTGGCCACGGAGGCAGCGGCGGTGCGGGTCGAGGATGCCCGGGAGCTCGACGGGCTGAGCGAGGAGGAGGTGGCGGCCGCGGCGCGCGCGGCCACCGACCGCGGGCTCGACGGCTACCTGCTCACCCTGGTGCTGCCCACCGGTCAGCCGGTGCTGGCCAAGCTCCGCGACCGAGGGCTGCGACGCCGGGTGTTCGAGGCGTCGGTGAGCCGGGCGTCGGCGGGGGAGCACGACAACCGACCGGTCGCCGAGCGCATCGCCGGGCTGCGGGCCGAGCGGGCGCGGCTGCTGGGCTTCGAGACCCACGCCGACCTGGTGCTCGCCGACTCGACCGCGCGGACCACCGCCGCGGTCGACGCGATGCTGCGCTCGATGGTGCCGGCGTCGGTGGCGAACGCCGAGGCCGAGGCCGAGGTGCTGCGCGAGCTCGCCACCCGCGACGGTGTCGAGCTCGCGGCCTGGGACTGGGCTTACTACAGCGAGCGGGTGCGGGCCGAGCGCTACGCGGTCGACACCACGGCGTTGCGGCCGTGGTTCGAGCTCGACCGGGTGCTGGTCGACGGCGTCTTCCGGGCCGCCGAGCTGCTCTACGGCTTCCGGTTCACCTCCCGGCCCGACCTCGTCGGCTACCACCCCGACGTCCGGGTCTGGGAGGTCACCGACGCCGACGGGACGGAGGTCGGGCTGTACCTGGGCGACTTCTTCGCCCGGGAGGGCAAGCGCGGCGGGGCGTGGATGAGCTCGTTCGTCCGCCAGTCCGGGCTGCTGGGGACCCGCCCGGTCGTCGTCAACAACCTCAACGTCACCCGCGCCCCGGACGGCCGGCCGACGCTGCTGACCCTGGACGAGGTGAACACGCTTTTCCACGAGTTCGGCCACGCGCTGCACGGGCTGAGCTCCTCGGTGACCTACCCGCGGTTCGCGGGCACCGCCGTGCCGCGGGACTTCGTGGAGTTCCCCAGCCAGGTCAACGAGATGTGGGCGCTCTGGCCCGAGGTCCTGGCGCACTACGCCCGGCACGTGGAGACCGACGAGCCGCTGCCGGCATCGGTGGTGGAGGCGATCGACGCCGCGCAGCTGTGGGGTGAGGGCTTCGGCACGCTGGAGTACCTGGCCGCCACCCTGCTGGACCAGGCCTGGCACCGCCTCACGCCCGACAGCGAGATCGGGGACCCGGAGGAGTTCGAGCGGGCGGCCCTCGCGGCTGCGGGCGTGGCCTCGGAGCTGGTGCCGCCGCGCTACCGGACGACGTACTTCCAGCACGTCTTCGCCGGCGGCTACTCGGCCGGTTACTACTCCTACATCTGGTCGGAGGTGCTCGACGCCGACACCGTGGAGTGGTTCAAGGAGAACGGCGGCCTGCGCCGGGAGAACGGGGACCTCTTCCGGGAACGGCTGCTCGCGGTGGGCGGTTCGGTGGACCCGCTGGCTGCCTTCCGCGCGGTCCGCGGCCGGGAGGCCGACCCCGCACCGCTGCTGCGCAGGCGCGGGCTGGCCCCGGTCGCCTGAGCGCACTGGGGGGGTGTTCCCTCGGCTCCGGGGGTCGTGCAGGACCCCCGGGGCGTGGGTTCGACTCCGACAGCGGCGCACGGGCGGGGAGCGTCCCGCGGGTGGCGCAGGGCCCGGGGCGCCGGCGCGGTGGGCGCCGTCGCTCAGAGCCAGGGCAGCGAGAGGACCAGGTCCAGGTCGTCCGGGGCGTCCCCGTCGCGTACCAGCCGGTTGGGCTGGCGGTGGCCGCACGCCGTGCAGCGGTGGACCACCTGCCAGCCCTTGCCCGACTTCTCCACCAGCCCGATCGGCTCCATCGGCTGCCGGCACTCGCTCGCCCGGTCACCCGGCAGGTCGTCGACGTGCAGCGACCACAGGCAGTACGGGCAGTGGTTGCGGTAGTGCCCGTCGGTGTTGGCCGGCACCGGCGTCGTGCAGTGCACGCACGGGAAACCGGTGTTCTCCGCCCGCCGGGAGCGAGCGCGAGGCGCTACCACGTCTTCCTCGCCCACCCCGTCAGGGGACGAACGGCTCGACCGCGACGACCTCGACGGTGATGTCCTTGCCGTTCGGCGTCTGGTAGGTCACCGAGGTGCCGGGCTCCGCGCCCATGATCGCCGAGCCGAGCGCCGACTCCGGGGAGTAGACGGTGAGGTCGGTGGTGCCGGCGATCTCGCGCGAGCCGAGCAGGAACTTCTCGGTCTCGTCGTCCCCGGCGAACTTGATCGTGATCACCGTGCCGAGGGCGGCGTTCGTGGCGGTCTTCGGGGCGTCACCGACCCGCGCCTTGCGGAGCAGGTCGGTGAGCTGGCGGATCCGGCCCTCCTGCTTGCCCTGCTCCTCCTTGGCAGCGTGGTAGCCGCCGTTCTCCTTGAGGTCGCCCTCCTCGCGGCGGGCGTTGATCTCGGCGGCCATGGCCGGGCGGTTCGCCACCAGCTGGTCGAGCTCGGCCTTCAGCCGGTCGTGGGCCTCCTGGGTGAGCCAGATGCCCTGGTCCTGCTCGTCAGTGGGGGTGGACACGGGGGAGAACTCCTGGGAAATCGGGTGCGTCGTCCTGGTGTGGGACGACCGTGGTCGATCCGGCCAAGCTAACACCGCGGCGCGGGCAGATGCACCGCTGCGCCGGGTCCCGGACGGATGCGGAACCGTAGCGCATCGTTGCGTGACCGACGACACGTTCCGCCCGGACGGGTGGCTGACCTGCGAGTCGTCGGCCACACCCGGGTGAGTGTCCGCCACTCCCGTCGCCCGGCGAGGGACACTGTGCCCGTGACCCAACCCGACCAGTTGCGCCTGCTCGCGGTGCACGCCCATCCGGACGACGAGTCGAGCAAGGGCGCCGCCACGATGGCGAAGTACGTCGCCGAGGGCGTTCGCGTGATGGTGGCCACCGCCACCGGCGGTGAACGCGGCTCGGTGCTCAACCCGGCGATGGACCGTCCCGAGGTGTGGGAGCGGCTCCCGCAGATCCGGGTGGAGGAGATGGCGCGGGCGCGCGAGATCCTCGGGATCGAGCAGGAGTTCCTCGGTTTCGTCGACTCGGGGCTGCCCGAGGGCGACCCGCTGCCGCCGTTGCCCGAGGGGTGCTTCGCGCTGGTGCCGGTGGAAGAGGCCGCGGCGCCCCTCGTCGAGCTCATCAGGCGGTTCAAGCCGCAGGTGATGACCACCTACGACGAGCGTGGCGGCTACCCGCACCCCGACCACATCAAGACGCACGAGATCTCGGTGCACGCCTTCGAGGCGGCCGGCGACCCCGACCGGTACCCCGACCTGGGTGAGCCGTGGCAGGTGAGCAAGCTCTACTACCACATGAGCTTCACGCTGCCGCGCACGAAGGCGCTGCACGAGGCGATCCTCGCGACCGGTGCGGAGTCGCCCTACGCCGAGTGGCTGGAGAAGTGGGATCCGGCGCACGACATCTCCCACCGCGTCACCACCCGGGTGCCGTGCGCCGAGTACTTCCCGGTGCGCGACGCCGCGCTGATCGCGCATGCCACCCAGATCGATCCGCTGGGCCGCTGGTTCGCGTGCCCGGTGGAGACCCAGCAGCAGGTGTGGCCCACCGAGGACTACGAGCTGGCCCGCTCGCTGGTCGACACCCCCACGCCGGAGGACGACCTGTTCGCCGGCATCCGCAGCGAGGTGACCGCCCGATGACCGGAACCACGACCCTGAGCCTGCTGGCCGCCGCCCAGCAGCAGGCCCCCGAGGACGTCGGCAAGGCCGGCCCGCTCGGCCTGTTCCTGATCGTGGTGCTCCTGATCGCCGCGGCCCTGCTGGTCAAGTCGATGAGCGGCCACCTCAACCGGCTGCCGCGCAGCTTCGACCCGGCCGACCGCGAGCCGCCGGTCGTCGTCCCCGACTCCCCGGCCGGGCTGGTCGAGGAGCGCGAGCCCGGCCAGGAACTGCTCGACACGCTGCGGCGCGCGCCGCTGGCCATCGAGGCCCCCCGGCGCGAGGGCGACGACCGGCGCTGACCCCACCGGCGGGGGCGCCTCCGGCGCAGACCGCACTTCCTGCCACGCGTCGCTCGTTCGGCGCGGGCTCCTGGAGGGCGGCCGCTCCGGCAGCTCACCTGCTCGGGGACACTGGGCGGCGTGCCAGCCAGTGCCGCCGCTCCCGCCGCCACCGACGTCCTCGTGGTGGGCGCCGGCCCGGCGGGCTCCGCTGCCGCTGCGTGGGCGGCCCGTGCCGGCCACGACGTGGTGCTGGCCGACGCCGCGGTGTTCCCCCGGGACAAGACCTGCGGCGACGGCCTGACCCCGCGCGCGGTCGCCGAGCTGGACCACCTGGGGCTGGGGGACTGGGCGCGGTCGAAGGCCCGCAACCGCGGCCTGCGCGCCGCCGGGTTCGGCCGCGAGTGGCAGCTGCCCTGGCCGGGCGGTGCGCTCCCGGACCACGGCAGCGCCGTGCCCCGGACCGAACTGGACGCGCGCATCCGGCAGGTCGCGCTCGACGCCGGTGCGACGCCGGTCGACGGAGCCCGGGCCGTCGACGTCGAGCGCGACGGGGACCGGGTGCGCGCGGTCGTCTTCGAGGACGCCGACGGCGGGACGACGACGATCGCCTGCCGGCGGCTGGTCGTCGCCGACGGCGTCCGCTCGCCCCTGGGCCGGGTGCTGGGCCGGGAGTGGCACCGCGACACCGCGTACGGGGTGGCCGCACGCAGCTACGTGCGCTCCGGTCGCAGCGACGACGAGTGGATCAGCTCGCACCTGGAGCTGCGCGGTACCGAGGGGGAGCTGCTCTCGGGCTACGGCTGGGTGTTCCCGCTGGGCCGGCAGGCCGGCGAGGTCAACCTGGGGGTGGGCACGCTGGCGACCGCGCGCCGGCCGGCCGGGGTGCAGCTGAAGTCCCTGCTGGAGTTCTACGCAGAGACCCGGCGCGGGGAGTGGCAGCTGGACGGGAAGGTCCGGGACGTGACCTCCGCGCTGCTGCCCATGGGGGGTGCGGTGTCCGGCGTGTCCGGCCGCAACTGGGCGCTCGTGGGCGACGCGGCGGGCTGCGTGAACCCGCTCAACGGGGAGGGCATCGACTACGGCCTGGAGACCGGCCGGACCCTGGCCGGGCTGCTCGGCGAGGACGACTGGACGGCGGCGTGGCCGGCGACCCTGCGGCGGCACTACGGCGAGGCCTTCTCCATCGCCCGGCGGCTGGCCGGGCTGCTCACCGTCCCCCGGTTCCTGCCCCTGGCCGGCCCGGTCGGCATGCGCTCACGGCCGCTGATGACGGTGGCGCTGCGCGTCATGGGCAACCTGGTCACCGACGAGGACCGCGACGCGGTCGCCCGCGCCTGGCGCACGGCCGGGAAGCTCTCGGTCCGGCTGGACGACCGTCCACCCTTCTCCTGACCACGGGTCGCGGCGCAGCCGCGGTCCACCTGAGCGGGGTCCCGGAGGGATCCCGAAGGTGGACGTGACCTGAGCGGAGGAGGGAACCGCGGCAACGCCGCGTCGTGCCGAGAGGGGCCCGGAGGGTCCCCGAGAAGCGACGGGCAGGGCTCAGCGCGAGCCGGGACGGCACCTGGCCGCGGTGTCGTCCGGAGGACGACAGATCACTCAGACGAAAGGGGAATTGAACACCGCGAAGTAGACGGCGATGTAGTGGCAGAGCGCCGCGACGACCGTCATCGCGTGGAAGACCTCGTGGTAGCCGAACGTCCCCGGCCACGGGTTGGGGCGCTTCACGGCGTAGGCGACGCCGCCCACGGTGTAGAGCACCCCGCCGACGGCGAGCAGGACCATCGAGGCGACCCCGGCGATGTGCAGGATGTCGGTGAGGACGAAGATCGCGACCCAGCCCAGGCCGATGTAGAGCGGTACGCCCACCCAGCGCGGCGCCGTCGGCCAGCTCATCTTGAGCGTGACGCCGGCCAGCGCGCCGGCCCACACCCCGCCGAGCACCCAGAAGCCGGTGGGCTGGTCGACGGCGAGCAGCGCGAACGGCGTGTAGGTGCCGGCGATGAACAGGAAGATCATGGAGTGGTCGAGCCGCTTCATGATCTTCCAGCCGCGCGGTGACCAGCGACGGCGGTGGTAGAGCGCGCTGATACCGAACAGCCCGCAGATGGTGAGGCAGTAGACCGCCACCGACCACCCGGCGCGGGCGCCCTGGACCGAGGCCAGCGGGATGAGCACCGCACCGGCGACGATCGCGCCGAAGAACGAGAAGAGGTGGATCCAGCCGCGGGCGCGCGGCCGGGTGTCGGGGTGCTCCCAGTCGTCGTCGGCGAAGTCCTCGGCGGTCCACGCCTGCTCGACCTGCTGGCCCTCCGAGGCGACGGCGGCGACCGCCTGCTCGGCCGGGGCCTCCAGCTCCGCCCCGTCGGCCTCCACCCGTACGGACGTGCGATCGCTGGGAGGGACGCTCATGCTCTGAGGTTACGGAGGGGCCGGTGCGGCGTCATCCGGGGCGGCTGTGACGTGCGCGGCCGCGACCCGTGGCTCGCCGCGTGCCTGCGAGTGGCGAGTAGGGCGGGGTCCTTGTCACTAGGGTGACCGTCGTGGGGGTGCGCCGGCGGGTCCGTGACGCACTCATCCAGGTCTACGAGCGGCGCCTGGCGCGGGCGCTGGAAGGCGCGGACGTGCCGAGGCACGTGGGCGTGATCATGGACGGCAACCGGCGGTGGGCGCGCGCCATCGGGCTGGAGGACGTCGCGCACGGGCACCGCCGGGGCGCGGCGAAGATCGCCGACCTGCTCGGCTGGTGCGACGACGCCGGCGTGCAGGTGGTCACCCTGTTCATGCTCTCCACCGACAACCTGCGCCGGCCCGAGTCCGAGCTCAACGCGCTGCTGGCCATCATCGAGGACGTCGCCGTCGACCTGTCCCGGCCGGGGCGGCGCTGGCGGGTGCGCAGCATGGGGGCGCCGGAGGTGCTGCCGGCGCGCACGGTCGCCGTGCTCGAGCAGGCCGAGCGGGACACCTGTGACCGCCCCGGGGCGACGGTCAACCTGGCGGTCGGGTACGGCGGGCGGCGGGAGATCGCCGATGCGGTGCGCTCGCTGCTGGCCGAGCACGCCACCCGCGGCACCTCGCTGGAGGAGCTGGTGGAGGTGCTCGACGTCGAGCACATCGCCGAGCACCTGTACACGCGTGGTCAGCCCGACCCGGACCTGGTCATCCGCACCAGCGGCGAGCAGCGCATGTCGGGGTTCCTGCTGTGGCAGACGGCCAACGCCGAGTTCCACTTCACCGACGTCTACTGGCCCGACTTCCGCCGCGTCGACTTCCTGCGGGCGCTGCGGGACTACTCGGCCCGGCACCGCCGCTTCGGCGGGTGACGGTGGCTGGGAGACTGGCCGCCATGACCGCGGGAGCTCTCGACGTCGCCCTGGAGTACGTGCGGCTGGGGCTGCGCTTCGACCGCCTGGAGGCCGGCTTCGTCGACGCCTACACCGGCGATCCCCGGATCCGCGCGCAGGTGCAGGACGAGCCGGCGCCCACGCCGCGGCAGCTGCGCGACCGCGCGCGGGAGCTGCAGCGCGAGCTGGACGCCGCCGGGCTCCCCGAGGAGCGCACGTCCTTCCTGCGCGGGCAGCTGACCGGTCTGGAGTGCAGCGCGCGGAAGATGAGCGGCGAGCCGGTCGGCTTCGTCGAGGAGGTGCGCGCCTACTTCCAGGTCGACGTCGAGCTGGGGGACGAGGCCGCCTACGCCGCCGCACACACCGAGCTGGACGCCCTGCTGCCCGGCGACGGGTCGCTCGCGGAGCGGTACGCGGCGCACCGGCGTCGGGAGGAGTGCCCGCCGGACCGGCTGGAGAGCGCGGTGCAGGCGCTGTCCAGCGCGCTGCGCGACCGGGTGCGTGGCCGGTACGGCCTCCCGGAGGTCGAGACGGTCCGCTACGAGGTGGTCACCGACAAGCCGTGGTCGGGGTTCAACTACTACGAGGGCGGCTACCGCTCCCGCGTCGCGATCAACGCCGATCTGCCGCACCGGCTCTCCCAGCTCGCGCACCTGGTGGCGCACGAGTCCTATCCCGGGCACCACACCGAGCACTGCCGCAAGGAACAGGGGCTCGTCGAGCGGGCCGGCCGGATCGAGCACACGGTCTTCCTGGTCAACACCCCCGAGTGCCTCATGGCCGAGGGGCTCGCCGACCTCGGCGTCCCGGCGGCGATCGGGGAGGGCTGGGGGAGCTGGTCGGCGGAGATCCTCGGCGACCTCGGTCTGCGGTTCGACGGCGACCTGGCCGAGCGGATCGCGGTGGCGGCCGCGCCGCTCAACCGGGTCCGTCAGGACGCCGCGGTGCTGCTGCACGACCGGGGCGCCGGGGCCGACGAGGTGGCGGCCTACCTGCAGCGGTGGGCGCTGGTGAGCCCCGAGCGTGCGCGGCAGCAGATCCGCTTCCTCACCGACCCGCTGTGGCGGGCATACATCTCCACCTACGTCGAGGGGTTCGACCTCCTGACGCGGTGGCTGGCCGCCCGCCCGGCGGACCAGCCGGTCGCCGACCGCTTCCTCCGTCTGCTCGACGAGCCGCTGACCCCGCAGCGGATCGCCGCCGAGATCCCGGCCGCCTGACCCGTGGCAGCCCGCTCCCCGGCGCAGGCGCGGTTCCTGGGGCTGTGGACCGCGGGCTGGCTGGCCCTGCTGCTGGTGGCCGGCATGCTCCGGTTCGGCGACCCCGCGGTGCAGTGGCCGGTGCTGGTGGTCCCGGCCCTGTGGGCGCTGGTCGCCCTGCGGCCCCGGCGGGCGTCGCGGGCCGGCGGTGCGGGTTCCCGGCGCCCCGGTCGATCGGCCGAAGAGTGGGCCGAGGACAGGTGGGCCCACGACGAGGAGGCCGAGGACCGGTGGGTCGACGACAGGTGGGCGGAGGACGGTCGGGCCGACGACCCGTGGGCCGAGGACGGTCGACCGCGGGACGCGGGACGGTGGCCCCCGCCGGGCGAGCGCACCGACACCGTGGAGCGTCCCGCGCTGCGCCGCCGGTCCGACGGCACAGACCGGTGGCGGTGAGGGGTCGGCGCTGACGCCGTCGGCGAAACCGGTGGAAGCTGTCGGCGGGCGGAGGGATGCTTTCGCGCGTGATCCACGCCCGCGGCCTCGCCCGCACGTTCCGCAAGCGCAAGCAGGAGGTCCACGCCGTCGTCGGGGTCGACCTGGACGTCGCCCCCGGTGAGATCGTCGGCTTCCTCGGCCCGAACGGGGCCGGGAAGACGACGACGCTGCGCATGCTGACGACGCTCCTGGAGCCCACCGCGGGCACCGCCACCGTGGCCGGCTGCGACCTGCGGGCCGACCCGGTCGGGGTCCGCCGCCGCATCGGGTACGTCTCGCAGAGCGGCTCGACCGCCCCGGAGGCGCGGGCCGGGGAAGAGGTCGTCGACCACGCCCGCCTCTACGGCATGAGCACCGCCGAGGCGACCGAGCGCGGGCAGCGGCTCTTCGCCGAACTCGACCTCGACGGGCTCTGGGAGCGCCAGCCCAAGGCCATGTCGGGCGGCCAGCGCCGCCGCCTCGACATCGCGGTCGGGTTGATCCACGTGCCGGAGCTCGTCTTCCTCGACGAGCCGACGACCGGGCTGGACCCGCAGGCGCGGGCCAACCTGTGGCAGCACATCCGCGGGCTGCGCGAGGAGCGCGGGACGACGGTCTTCCTGACCACCCACTACCTGGACGAGGCCGACGCGCTCTGCGACCGGATCCTCGTCATCGACCACGGGGCGATCGTCGCCGAGGGCACTCCCGACCAGCTGAAGTCGCAGGTGGGCGGCGACGTGCTCACCGTGATGGTGGAGCGCCCGGAGCAGGCCGCGGAGGTCGCCCGCCTGGTCGAGGCACTGCCGGGGGCCGAGCAGCCGCAGCTGCTCGCCGACCGGGTCGTGGGCCGGGTGTCGCACGGAGGTCGTGCGCTGGTCGAGCTGGTGCGGGCCCTGGACGCCGCGGACGTCCCCGTCAGCGGCATCGAGAGCCGCCGGCCCAGCCTCGACGACGTCTTCCTCGGCCTGACCGGCCGGTCCCTGCGCGAGTCCGGCGCCGCGCCGGCGTCACCCCCCGCTCCGGCGGTGGCCGGGCGATGAACACCCTCCTGCGCGACACCGGAACCGTGTTCGCCCGCGCCATGCGGATGTCGCTGCGCAACCCCGCCTGGCTGGTGATCAGCCTGATGCAGCCGATCCTCTACATCCTGCTGTTCGGGCCGCTGCTCGAGCCGCTGGCCGGTCAGCTGGGTCCGGGCGACGCCTACCAGATCTTCGTGCCCGGCATCCTCGTGCAGCTGGGCATGTTCGGGGCGCTGTTCGTGGGCTTCGGGCTGATCGCCGAGTGGCGGGCGGGGGTGATCGAGAGCCAGCGGGTCACCCCGGCCAGCCGCACCGCCCTCCTCCTCGGCCGGGTGCTGCGCGACGTCGTCGTCCTGCTGACGCAGGGAGCGCTGCTGGTGCTGGTGTCCATCCCGCTCGGGTTGCGGGCGCCGGTGCTCGGCGTCGTCCTCACCCTGCTGGTCGTCGCCCTGCTCGGTGCGGCGCTGGCGGCGGTCTCCTACGCCCTGGCGCTCACGCTGAAGAGCGAGGACGCGTTCGCACCGCTGCTCAACGCTGTCGTCTTCCCGCTCGTGCTGCTGTCGGGCATCCTGCTGCCGATGAGCCTGGCGCCCGGGTGGCTGCAGGCGGTCAGCGACGTGAACCCGTTCAAGCACGTGGTCGAGGCGGCCCGTGAGTTCTTCGTGGGCGGGTACGGCACCTCGACCGCGTGGTGGGGGGTCGCGATGACGGTGTTGCTCGCGGTCCTCGGCTGGGCGTTCGGGGTCCGCAGGTTCCGTCGCGAGTCGAGCTGACGGTCCGTGCGGGACGGCTGCGACGGATGAGGCCTCCGGGTGACATCCACTCCTTCTCGTGGGGTGCACGTCACGTGGATGTCACCCCCCGGGCATAGCGTCCGCAGTGGACGGCGAGCTCCCCTCGCCGTCCACGGGAGGCCCGGTTGGTGCGACTGCGTTCGTCGTCCAGAGGGGCCGGTCCCCGGCTCCTGCGCCGGGGCCCGGCCACCTTCGAGCAGGGGTGCGCCTCGTCACCGGGGCGTCGCCTCAAGGGAGCCGACTCGTGACCACTCGCCGTACGTTCGTCCTCGACACCTCCGTCCTGCTGTCCGACCCGGGCGCGCTGCTGCGCTTCGGCGACGCCGACGTGGTGCTGCCCCTCGTCGTCATCGGGGAGCTGGAGGACAAGCGCAACCACCCCGAGCTCGGCTGGTTCGCCCGCCAGGCGCTGCGCATCCTCGACGACCTGCGGGTCACCCACGGCAGGCTCGACGCGCCGGTGCCGGTGGGGGAGAGCGGCGGCACGCTGCACGTCGAGCTGAACCACAGCGACCCCGCGGTGCTCCCGGCCGGTTTCCGGAACGACAGCAACGACAGCCGGATCATGGTGGTCGCGCTGAACCTGCGGGCGGAGGGCCGGGACGTCTGCCTGGTCACCAAGGACGTGCCGCTGCGCGTCAAGGCCGCGGCCGTCGGGCTGGACGCCGACGAGTACCGCGTGCTCGACGCGGTGGATGCCGGCTGGACCGGGATGGCCGAGGTGTCGGTGGAGGACGCCGAGCTCGACGTGCTGTACGAGGACGGCGAGGTCTTCCTGCCGGCCGCGGCCGAGCTGCCCACCCACACCGGTCTGGTCCTGCTCTCCTCGCGCGGCTCGGCCCTCGGCCGGGTCACGCCGGACAAGCAGGTGCGGCTGGTGCGGGGCGACCGGGAGGCCTTCGGGCTGCACGGGCGCTCGGCCGAGCAGCGGGTCGCGCTGGACCTGCTGCTGGATCCGGCGATCGGCATCGTGTCCCTCGGTGGTCGGGCCGGCACCGGCAAGTCGGCGCTGGCCCTGTGCGCGGGGCTGGAGTCGGTGCTGGAGCGGCGGGCGCACAAGAAGGTGGTCATCTTCCGGCCGCTGTACGCCGTCGGCGGTCAGGAGCTGGGGTACCTGCCGGGCGGCGAGGGCGAGAAGATGTCGCCCTGGGCCCAGGCCGTCTACGACACCCTGGGCGCGCTGGTGTCCCGCGAGGTGCTCGAGGAGATCGCCGCGCGGGAGCTGATCGAGGTGCTGCCCCTCACCCACATCCGCGGCCGCTCGCTGCACGACTCCTTCGTGATCGTCGACGAGGCGCAGTCGCTGGAGCGGGGCGTGCTGCTCACCGTGCTGTCGCGCCTGGGCAGCAACTCCCGCGTGGTGCTCACCCATGACGTCGCCCAGCGGGACAACCTTCGGGTGGGCCGGCACGACGGCGTCACGGCGGTCATCGAGAAGCTGAAGGGGCACGTGCTGTTCGCGCACGTGACGCTCACCCGTTCCGAGCGCTCGCCCATCGCGGCGCTGGTGACCGAGATGCTGGAGGACCTGCCGCTCTGACCTGAGCAGCCGCGTCGGCCGCTCTGGGGGTGGTTCTCCCGCCGCACGGGTCCTGCAACGGCCCGGGAGCAGCGGGAACACCCCCGGAGCGGGGCGTCCACAGGCGCCGCCGTCGTCCACCGGACCGGCGCGGGCCTGGTCACCCGGGCGGGCCGCGTCGGACGGTCGGAGGATGACCGACCCGCACTTCCACCTGCCCGTCCGTCTTCGCCGGGACGCCCTGACCGAGGGCTGGTCCGACGGCGAGCTGGCCCGGGCCGTCCGCTCCGGGGAGCTGAGCCGGCTGCGCTGAGGGGCCTACGTGGACGCCGTCCTCCCCGCCGGTCCGGCCGCGCAGCACGCGCTCCTGGTCGAGGCCACCGTGGCGCTGCTCCGCCGCCCGGCGGTCGTGAGCCACCAGTCGGCGGCCGTGCTGCACGGGCTCCCGCTGTGGGACGTCGCGCTCGACCGGGTGCACATCACCCGGCCGCCGGGCTCGTGGACCGACCGCAGCCGGGTGTTGTGCTGTCACGTGGCGCGCATCCGCGACGACGAGGTGGTCCGGGTCGGCGGCGTGCCGGTCACCGATCGCGTCCGCACCCTGCTCGACCTCGCCCGCTCCCTGCGGTACGAGGCGGCCGTGGTCGCCCTCGACGCCGCGCTGCACCGGGGGCTCGTGACCCACGACGAGCTCCGCGCGCGGCTGTTCGACATCGTCGGAGCTCCCGGGACGCGGAGCGCGGCGCGAGCCGTCGCCGCGGCGGACGCCCGCTGCGAGAGCGTCGGGGAGAGCCGCAGCCGGGTGATCCTCCAGCGCTGGCAGCCGGCTCCCTCGGCGCTGCAGTTCGAGGTCCTCTCCGCCGGCGGGGACCTGGTCGCCCGCACCGATTTCGCCTGGGAGGGGGCCCTCCTGGTGGGAGAGTTCGACGGGCGGGTGAAGTACGGCCGGCTGCTGCGGCCGGGGCAGGACCCCGGCGACGCCGTCTTCGCCGAGAAGCGCCGCGAGGACGCTATCCGGGACGAGGGCTGGCACGTCGTCCGCTGGGTGTGGGCAGAGCTGTCCGTGCCGCACCGCCTCGCCGCGAAGGTGCGCCGGGCGGTGGAGCGGGCCCAGCGGGGAGCCGGTCAGGCGGCGTCGGCCGGCTCCTCCGTCGGCGTCGCCCGGGCGGCGGGCCGTCGCCGGCCCTCGGGCGCGGGCTTGGGTGGTGTGACGACGGCGCGGACCAGCGCGACGACGACCCAGCCGGCGGCCAGGCACCACGGCAGCCGGTTCACCATGTCCTCGGTCGTGAAGTCCCCGCGCAGGCCGAGCGCGAGCACGGGGACGGCCAGCACGAGCCCGACGAGCAGGACGTCCCAGCGGAACGGGCTCATGCCTGCGGGCTGTCCAGGCGCTCGCAGAGCAGCGAGGCCCAGCGGTGCGGGGTCGCGCGGGCGCCGTCGAGGAGGGCCACGGGGACGGTCAGCCGCTGCAGCACGGCCGCCGGGTCGGCGCTGAGGTCGGTGTCCTGCACGACGAGGGCGTCGACGCGGGGCAGCCCGCCGAGCCACACCTCGAGGTCCTCGGGCTTGCGGGTCGCCTCGGCGACGGCCCAGACCGACGCCGGCGACCAGATCGCCAGCATCTGCGACATCCAGTAGAAGTCGCTGCGGAGCGGCGCGTCCACGGCGACGATCGTCAGCATGCCGACGTCGGTCGCCTCGTGCTGACGGTCGATGGCCGCGTCGACCGTGGTCACCCGGCTGCCCTTGGGGGCGAGTCCGGCGAGGTCGCCGCGGGTCGCCCACTGCACGCGGTCGGGGTCCAGCCGCAGGGAGACGGCGAGCGCGCGCGCGGCGCGGAGCGCCTCGACACCGGGCCCCACGACGAACAGCACCTCACCGGCTCCGGTGGGGAGCTCCGGCGCCTCGGGCAGCCGCGCGGCCAGCACGCGGGTCAGCGCCGCGTAGGTGCCCTCCGCCTCGATCCGGCCGGCGAAGTCCGCCGCCAGCAGGTCGTGGGGCAGGCCCAGCTCGCTCAGCCGGGCGACGATCTCGCGCGGGCCGGCGGGGCTGAGCCCGGTCCGCCGCGACGGCGCCGGGGCGGCGGGGACGTCGGCGGCCCGCGCGGCGGGAACCGGCCGGTGGACAACGGCGTCGTCGTCGATACCGGCCAGCTCCGGGTGGTCGTCGCCCATGAGGGGACCCACCGGGAGGCGCGTGACGGTCGCCAGGGTGCGGGGTGCGGACCGGGTCCCCTCGGCCTCCCGGGCAGCGGCGTCGCGCGGGCCGGCTGCGGCGGGGCGTGACGGGGGGACCGCCGGGCGGCCCGACGCCGGCGGCACGGGGGGCAGCCCACGACCCCGCGCGCCGGGCAGCGGCGGCAGCAGGGACACCCGCGGCATGACCGTCGTGGCGTCCGACGACAGGGTGAGCGGGGCGGGGTCGCTGGCGGTCCGGGCGAGCAGTGGCTCCTCGGCGACGGCGTCCGCGGCGATGGCCTCCTCGGCGACCGCATCCGCGGCGATGGCCTCCTCGGCGACCGCATCCGCGGCGATGGCCTCCTCGGCGACGACCTCCTCGGCGACCGTGTCCGCGGCGATGGCTTCCTCGCCGAGAGCTTCCGCGGCGATGGCGTCCGCGGCGAGGGCCTCCTCGGCGACCGCGTCCGCGGCGACGACCTCCTCGGCCACGGTCGCCTCGGCGGGCGAGGCCTCGGCGACGACCTCCGCGGCGGTCTCCGCGGGCAGCTCCACGGCGTCCTCGGCCACGGCGAACGGGACCCAGTCGTCCTCGACGGCCGGCACCGGTGACTCGTCGACGACCGCGGCACCGCCGTCCTCGACGACGAGCGCGGCCTCCCCGGCGACCGTGGCCACCTCGAGCGGAGCCGGCGACGTGGGAGCCCCGCCCAGCACATCGGCCCAGATGGGCGAGTCGGTGCCGACGGGGCGAGCGAGGACCGGCTCACCCCACAGCGCGGTGTCGGCGGCGGAGCTGCCCCAGCCGAGGTCGGCGGAGGTCGGTGCGGGCGCCGCCGGCGGGAGGGGGTCGTCGAAGAGGGGGAACGACGACACGGCGCCGACGGGCTCCGGCACGACGAGTGCCGGCGCGGGCGGCGACGAGGTGACCGGCTGCTCGCCGACCGAGGCGAACAGCGGGGTGTCGAGGGGGTCGGGCTCGACGACGGGGAGCTCGCTGCGGACCGGCTCGTGGTCGACCAGCTCGGGCGTGGTGGTGACCGGCTCCGGCAGGAAGGCGTCACCGGCACCCGGGAGGTCGAGCGCAGGCAGCACGGGCTCGGCCTGGACCGGCTCGGTCAACGCCTCCCGCGGGGAGTCCCCGGCCAGCATCTTGCGCAGGATCCCGGCGAGGGCCTCGTCCGAGTGGCCCTGGGCCAGGGCGTCCCGCAGCGCCTCCGCGATCTCCTCCTGCCGCGCGGACGGCGCCGGCGCGGCGGGCTCCGGTGAAGGGGCCGCCCAGGTGGGCAGGCCGTCGGCTCCGGTCGTGGACGTGGAGGGCGGCGCGGTGGCCTGATCTCTCACCGTGAACTCCTCCTGCTGCACGGCCTGGGACCGCGTCGACGGGTCTGCTGAACGAATGGCCGCGGCCAGGGACGAGCGGGGCGCCGGCGTGCCGGGGGCTTCGGCGGTGAACGGAACCGGATCCTGTGCGGCCGGGTGGAGCTCCGCCGGCTGCGCCAGCGCTTCCTCGACGGCCTGGCGCACGTCGCGATCCCCGGAGACCATGCGGGCCAGTGCCGCCGTGAACGGGGAGGGCGCGGCCTCCGCGTCGTCGCGGGCGGCGGTCGGCTGCTTCGCCGGCGACGGAGCCGTCTGCGTGCGCGGGGTGGACGCGGCTCCGCGCGTCGCCTTCGGGAAGGTGGCCCGGGACGCCGACGACCGCCCGTACCCGGTGGAGGGGGCTGCGGGGGTGGCGGGAGTGCCGGTACCGGCGGGCGAACCGCCCAGCAGGCCGGCCAGCTCGTCGATCCGCTCGTCGTCCGCGGGCGCAGCGGGCGCGGCGGCCGCAGCAGGCGCAGCGGGCGTGGTGGGCCAGGAGGAGGCCCCGGACGTCACCGGCTCCACCGGTGCCTGGCGCGTGGCCTCCGCGGCCCAGGCGGCGGCGCCGTTGCGGGCAGGGGCTGTCGTGCGGGCGCGGGCCGGAGCAGCCGAGGCCAGCGGGGAGTCGTACGCGGCGACGGGGGTGGCCTGCGTGGGGCCCGTCGACGGCGAGGGGGCGCCGGGGCGGACGAACTGGTCGGGCGCCACCTCGGCGACGTACCGCTCGGTGGCGAAGAAGCCCAGCACCCCGCCGGAGCGGACCCGCCGGACCCCGACGACCCGGACGTGCGGCCCGAACTGCTCGCGCGCGGCCGCGATCGCGTCGTCGCGCGTGGCGGCCTCAACGGATCGCAACGGCACCGCTCACCACTCCCAGCGACTCGATCTGGGCCGTCCGGGACACCTCCGCGTAGGAGATGACCGGCAGCCGGGGCAGGATCTGGCGCATCAGCCGCGCGAGCGCCGCGCGGACCTGAGGCGAGCAGACGAGGACGGGGGACAGGCCCTGCCGCTCGGCCTCCTCGAGCATGCCGCTGCAGCCGTGGACGAGGGCGTCCACCGCGCCGGCGTCGAGGGCGAGGACGGCGCCCATCTCGGTCTGGCGGACCGCCTCGAGCAGCCGCTGCTCGAACCCGGGCTCCAGCGTGAGCACGTGCAGCCGCTCGTCCGGCGTGACGTAGGGCTGGCTGATCGCCGAGCCCAGTGCCGACCGGGTGGCCTCGACCAGTCCGTCGAGTTCGGTCGAGTGCTTGGCACGTACAGAGAGTGCCTCGAAGATGCGCACCAGGTCGCGGATCGACACACCCTCGGCGAGCAACGCATGCAACACGCGTTGCACCTCTCCCAGGGTGAGCAGCGCCGGGGTCAGCTCCTCCACGACGACCGGGTGGGAGCGGCGCACCATCTCCACGAGGAGGCGGACGTCCTCCCGCCCGAGCAGGTCCGCAGCGTTCTGCCGGACGACCTCCGCCAGGTGGGTGGTGATGACCGATGAGCGGTCGACCACGGTCGCCCCGGCCATCTCGGCGGCCCGCTGCAGCTCCGCGGGCACCCACTTGGCGGCGAGCCCGAACACCGGCTCGCGGGTCGGCTTGCCGGGGAGCCCGTCCAGCGCGTCGCCGATGGCGAGCACCGTCCCGGCGGGGGAGCTGCCCTTGGCGACCGGCACGCCGTTGAGCCAGATGACGTACTGCGAGGAGGGCAGGTCGAGGTTGTCCCGGGTGCGCACCAGCGGGATGACCAGACCGGTCTCCATGGCGACCTTCCGGCGCAGGGCCTTCACCCGGTCCAGCAGGTCGCCGCCGCGCGCGGTGTCGACCAGGTCGACCAGGTCGAAGGCCACCTCGAGCTCCAGCGGGTCGACCCGCATCCGCTCGGCGATCGCCTCGGGGGAGTCCGGGGCGGGTTCCAGCTCGGCGGCCGCCGCGGCTGCCTCGGCGTCCTCGTCGATCTCCGGCTCGTCGGTCAGGCGGGTGGCCAGGAAGAGGAACAGCGCACCGACGAGCAGGAACGGCAGCTTGGGCAGTCCCGGGATCAGGCACAGGGCCAGGGCGGCGCCGCCGGCGATGCGCACCGGCTGCTGGAACCGGCCGAGCTGGGCGATCAGGTCGGTGCCCATGTCGCCCTCGCTGGCCGACCGGGTCACGATGATGCCGGTGGCGGTCGACATCAGGAGCGCGGGGATCATCGAGACGAGCCCGTCGCCGACGGTCAGCAGCGAGTAGGTGCTGACCGACTCGGCCGGGGTGAGGCCGCGCTGCATCATGCCGATGGCGAAGCCGCCGATGAGGTTGACCAGCGTCACCACGATGCCGGCGATGGCGTCGCCCTTGACGAACTTCGACGCGCCGTCCATGGAGCCGTAGAAGTCGGCCTCGGCGGTGACCTCGTGGCGGCGCTTGCGTGCCTGGGCCTCGTTGATCAGCCCGGCGTTGAGGTCCGCGTCGATCGCCATCTGCTTGCCCGGCATGGCGTCGAGGGTGAAGCGGGCGCCGACCTCGGCGACGCGACCGGCACCGTTCGTGATCACCACGAACTGCACGATCGTGAGGATCAGGAAGATCACCAGACCGACGACCAGCGAGCCGCCGATGACGATGTGGCCGAACGCCTCGATCACCTTCCCGGCGTAGCCGTCGGTGAGCACCAGCCGGGTGGAGGAGACGTTGAGGGCCAGCCGGAACAGCGTCGCGATGAGCAGCAGCGACGGGAAGACGGCGAAGTCCAGCGGCTTCCTGATCTGCATCGCGACCAGGAGGACGAGCAGCGAGATCGCGAGGTTCAGCCCGATCAGCATGTCCATCATCGCGGCGGGCAGCGGCACCACCAGCATGAGCACGATCGAGACGACGCCGATCGGGACGGCGGCCTTGCCCAGGCCCTTCACTCGCCCGCTCCGGGGGCGGGGGACAGACGCTGGCTCACCCCTCCCTCATCGGCAGGCCGGCACGCAGCCGGTACCTCCCCATGGCCACCGCTCCTGGCTCACCGCTGGGGGTCCTGGCTCACGGTCGACGCTGAGCCAGGACCCGGAATGATCAGGTGACCTGATCACCATCGTTCAGGCGGCGACGGTGGGGCGGCGCCGGCCGGCCTTGGGCAGATCCGTCGTGTCCGGTGCCTCGAACCCGGGACGGTGGAACCCGCCGCGCACGCCGCGTGCACCCAGGTGCATGACGAAGGCCAGCACGCGGGCGACGGCGGTGAACAGCTGCGGGGGGACCTCCTGCCCCAGCTCGCAGGAGGCGTGCAGCGCCCGCGCCAGCGGGACGTCCTGGACCATCGGCACGCGCGCCTCGGTGGCCCGTTCGCGCAGCTTCGCCGCCACCTCGCCGGCGCCCTTCGCCACCACGCGGGGTGCGCCCTTGGCGGCGTCGTACTTGAGCGCGACGGCGACGTGGGTGGGGTTGACCAGGAGGACGTCGGCGTCGGCCACCTCGGCCATCATCCGGTTGCGGGACATCGACATCTGCACCCCGCGGCGGTGCGCCTTCATGTACGGGTCGCCCTCGGCCTGCTTGTGCTCCTGGGTGATCTCGTACTTGCTCATCTTGAGCTGCTTCAGCATCTTGGTCCGGACGACGACGAAGTCGGCGACCGCGATGACCAGGCCGGTGACGGCGACGACCCGGAACATCAGGACGGCCGAGTCGGTGAAGGTGGCGGCGACCGCCGAGAGCGGCAGCGCACCCGCGGAGGACACCAGCGTCTGGGCCCGCTCGCTGGTGACGATCACGACCGTGCCCAGGGCCGCGGTCTTGATCAGCGCCTTGGACACCTCCCACAGCCCCTGGGTACCGAACATGCGCTTGAACGCCGGGAGGGGGTTGAACTTCTTCAGCGTCGGCTTCATCGGTTTGCCGGCGAAACGCACCCCGCCCTGGGCCGCCGAGGAGGCGACGCCGACGAGCATGAGGGCGATCGCGGTCGGCAGCAGCGTCGTCAGGAAGGCCACCAGCGCCGTACCCAGCAGCGCGGTGACCGTGGTGACCTCGGGGTTCCTGGCCACCGCGCCGACGTGTACGAACAACTGCCGCACCGTGTCGAAGGCGTTGCCCACGAGCATCGGCAGCAGGAAGCTCGCCGCCGCCACGCCCAGCCAGGTGCCCAGCTCCTGGGTCCGGGGGATCTGCCCCTCCTTGCGCGCCTTCTTCAGGCGCTGGGGAGTGGGCTTCTCGGTCTTCTCACCACCCGGTCCGTCCTTGGCCATGCGTCACCCCCTCAGCCGCCGCGTAGCGAGGTCATCGCCCGCACACCGTGCTCGAGCAGCGAGTCCAGGGCCGGTGGCAGCAAGGGGAACGTCAGCCCCAGCATCGCCAGGGTGAGCATGATCTTCACCGGGAAGCCGAGCGAGAAGACGTTGAGCGCCGGGGCGGCGCGGCTCAGCAGCGCGAGCGCGACGTCGGCGAGCAGCAGCACGGCGACCATGGGGCCGGCGATCTGCAGGGCGGCGAGGAACATCATCGAGAACGCGGTGACGAGGACGGCCGCGAGCTGGTCGGTCGGCACGTCCCCGCCCACGGGGAGCCCCTCGTAGGAGGTGGCGAACCCCTTGACCATCAGCAGGTGGCCGCCGCTGGTGAACAGCAGCGTGGTGGCCAGCAGGTAGTGCAGCTTGCCCAGCGAGCCGTTCTGCGACATCGACAGCGGGTCGTAGCCCGGCTGCAGGGCGAAGCCGCCGGTGACGTCGAGGATGTCGCCGGCCATCTGCACCGCCGTGAACAGCACCTGGACGACGAACCCGAGCGCCGCGCCGATGACCACCTCGGTCACGGCGGTGACCACCAGGAAGCCGGCGGTCGGCTCGGGCAGGGTGGGGGCGATCTGGGTCGACAGCAGCACCGCGAGCGCCAGGGCCAGGGCGCCCTTGACCGGACCGGGGATCACCCGGGAGTTGAACGGCGGGGCGAGCAGGATGAAGCCGGCGGCCCGCGCCGTGCCGAGGAGCAGGGCCGCGAGCGTGACCGCCGGGACCGAGAGGTCCACGGCGCTACGTCCGGTCGAGCAACGCCGGCAGCTGGTCGAACAGGGCGTGCGTGAAGCTGACCATCTCGGAGAGCACCCAGTTCCCGGTGACCAGCAGGGCGATCGAGACGGCGATCATCTTCGGGACGAAGGAGAGCGTGGCCTCCTGGATCTGGGTGGCCGCCTGGAACAGCGAGATCAGGAAGCCGACCAGCAGGGCGGTGATCAGGAAGGGCGCGGCGACCTTGGCGGCGAGCATCATGGTCTGCGCCGCGATCTCCGTGACGTCGGCGTCCGACATCAGCCAGCCCCCCCGTAGGAACCCACCAGCGCGGTGGTGATCAGCGCCCAGCCGTCGACGACGACGAAGAGCAGCAGCTTGAACGGCAGGGACACGATGGTCGGCGGGACCATCATCATGCCGAGCGACATGAGCGCGGCGCTGACGAGCATGTCGAGCACCAGGAACGGGATGAAGATGACCAGCCCGATGATGAAGGCGCTCTTCAGCTCCGAGAGGACGAACGCGGGGATGAGCGTGGTCATGCTGACCGCGGCCGCGTCCGCCGGGGCCTCCTCGCCGGAGAGCCCGATCATCAGCTTCAGCTCGTCCTCGCGGGTGTTGGCCAGCAGGAACTCGCGCAGCGGCCCCACGCCCGCGTCGTAGGCCTGGGAGACCGACATCGTCCCGTCCATGTAGGGCTGGACGGCGAGCTCGTTGATGTCGGAGAACACCGGGCCCATCACGAACAGCGTCAGGAACAGCGCGATACCGGTCAGCACCTGGTTCGGCGGCGACGTGGCCATGCCGAGCGCGTTCCGGGTGAGCCCCAGCACCACGACGATCTTGGTGAACGAGGTGGCGAGCAGGAGCACCGACGGGGCGACCGACAGCACCGTGATCGCCAGGATCAGCGTGATCGAGTTGCTGGGGGAGCCGTTGCCGATCGAGATGTCCACGGCACCACCGACCTCGGGCGCCACCGGCGCCGTCGGCTCCGTGGGTGCCGTCGGGACGGCCGCGGCCGGACCCGCCAGCAGGACCGCCGCCACCGTGGCGACCAGCAGGGACAGCAGGACCACGAGGGCGCGGCGTCGTGCCCGCCGGCTGCCCGGGGAGGGCAGCGCGCACAGCGCGGTCGTCATGTCCGCCGGACCGTCCGCTCGCGCAGTTCGTCGACCAGCGTGCCCCAGCCGTTGCGGTCCAGGACGGAGCCGGCGAGGACGCCGTCCCCGGAGCGGGCCGCCTGGACCGGGATCGCGGGCGTGCCCTCGCCCGGGCCGTCCGCGGTCCGGGGTCCGCCCGGGGCCCGGCGCTCGCGCAGCGCTGCGTCGACGGCCTCGGCGTCGACCTCGGCGAGCAGGGTGACGTGCTCCTCGGTGGCCCCGACGACCAGGACGACGTCGGCGATGCGCACCACGTTGACGGTGCTGGTGCGGCCCATCCGCTGCCGGGCGAGCACCTCGATGAGGCCGTTGCCCTGGCCCAGGCCCTTCTTCTTCGCCAGCCGGGCGGCGAACCAGAGCACGCCGCCGATCAGGGCGAGGGACAGGAACAGCCGGATGATCATCCACGTCATGAGGCCTGGGCCCCCAGCTCGGCGGCGTCGGTGACGATCTCGCTGATCCGGAGGCCGAAGTCCTCGTCGACGACGACCACCTCGCCGCGGGCGATCAGCGTGCCGTTGACCAGCAGGTCGGCCGGCGCGCTGGCGGCGCGGTCGAGCTCGACGACCTCGCCCGGGTGCAGGGACAGCAGCTCCTGCACCGTCATCCGGGTACGGCCGATCTCGACGGTGACCTCCATGGCCACGTGCCGCAGGAGCTCGAGGCTGCCGCGCTGCTCGCGGGCGGCGGGCAGCGTGACCTGCAGCGCGAGGGTGGCCTGGTGCTCGCCGTCGGCCAGCAGCGGGACGGCGACGAACATGCCCTTGTCGCGCAGCCCGTCGAGGGCGGCGACGGGCTCCTCGGTGCGCTCGGAGGCCACGCGCACGCGGCCGAGGGTGGCCGCAGCGGCCTCGAGGGCCGGGCGCAGGGCCGCGGAGACGTCCATCTGACCCACGGGGGAGTTCTGCAGGGCGTCGACGACGTCGCTGGAGAGCACCAGCACGACGTCGCCGGAGACCTCGCCGGAGAGGCCGGCGGTGACCGCGACCGCGGCCGCCGGGGGCAGCGGGACGGTGTCGGGATCGCTCACGGGGGCGCCGGCGGTCAGCACCGAGGACGAGGGGATCAGGTCGGCGGCGGCACGGGCGGCCGCGGCGACGACCGCCGTGACGGTCTGGGAGTCCTGCGAGTCGGTGCGGGGCGCGGTCATGCGGAGTCCTTCGCGGCGTGCGGGGTGGGGACGATCGAGGCAGCCAGTCGTCGCCGGTGGTTGCTGGCAATCGCGTAGGCGAACGTCACGTCGTTGGTGGTGACCTCCAGCGGGCTGTCCCGGGGATGGCGGAGCAGCAGCACGTCGTCGACGGCGAGGGAGAGCAGGTCGGAGGAGGAGACGGTGAGCGGGGCGAACCGGACGCTGACGTCCACCGGGACCAGGTTCAGCCGGTCGATCAGCGCCTCGCGGGCTCGCTGGCGCTTGCGCAGCGCGGACTCCGACAGCTGCGGGGAGGCCGCGTTGTTCAGGGCCTGGGCGAAGGAGGAGAAGGGCAGCACGACGGTGGCCTCGCCCTCGCGGCTGCCGACCTGCAGCGAGTAGCTGGCCACCATGACGGTGTCCGAGCCGGCGGCGGCCTGGGCGAGCTGCGGGTTGTACTCCCGGCCGACCAGCACCGGCTGGAGCTCGGTGACGGACGCCAGCGAGGTCGCGAACTCGTCGAGCAGCCGGTCGAGCAGGTGGTTGGTGATGGTGGTCTCCATCGCCGTCATCGGCCGGTTGGGCTGATCGGCGCTGCCGGAGCCGCCCAGCATGTGGTCGACCATCGCCATGGCGATGTCGAGGGGGAAGGCCAGCAGGCCCTTCCCGGCGAGCGGCTCCAGGGTGAACGTCGACATGAAGGTGGGGTTGGGCAGCGTCCCGACGTAGTCGTCGTAGGAGAACTGCTCGATGCCACCGAGCTCCATGCGCGCACCGGCCCGGAGGAACGTGGTGAGGATGGTCGTCGCCTGCCGGGCGAAGGCCTCCTGCGCGATCTGCATGACCCGCACGTGCTCGCGGGAGAGCTTCGTCGGGCGGCGGAAGTCGTAGGTGCGCGGCGCCCCGCGGCGGCTGCGGCCGCTCGAGGCGGCGGAGGTCGGAGCCGGGGCCGGCGCGGCGGCCGGGGCCGGTCCGGTCTCGGGGGTGGTCACGCAACCCCTCATCGGCGGGGACCGGCAGCACCCTGACCGGGTGCCACCGGGAGCCCGTGGCGGCCGGGGAGCGCGTGACGGGTGGTGCGGCTGATGCACGACAGGGGTGCCCTCCGTGATCGGAGGGCACCCCTGCGTGGTCGCGCGGGCGCTACTGGGTCACGTACTCCGTGTAGTAGATGCCCATGACCATCGGTACGTCGTGCTCCGTGTAGGCCTCGATGATCTTCTGCTCGAGCGACTCCTTCAGCGCGTCCCGGGCGCCGGTCACGTCGGCCGGGTTGGCCTGCGAGAACGTGGAGATGATCGCGTCGTAGGCCTTGGCGCCGTCGACCCCCCCAGCGCCGTGGCCGCCGCCGGCGGCCGCCGCGGTGTAGTCGAGCGTGATGCCGATCTTCAGGTAGCCCCCACCGGCCAGGTTCACCGCGATCGGCTCCAGAGCGGTGTAGCCGCCGTGCTCCGGTGCCGCGGCCTCGGCCTTGCCCGAGCCGGCGAAGAGGAAGAAGTAGGCAGCGCCGGCCCCGGCGAGCAGCACGACGGCCAGGATCAGGAAGAGCTTCTTCTTCCCGCCGGAGCCCTCGGTCTCCTCGCCGTCGGCGGGGGCGTTCTTGTCCTTCTTGCTCATTCGGTCACTCCATGGTGGGCGGCGTCGAGCCCGGGCAGGAGGGCGTTGGCCTCCGCCGAGGCGCTGGACAGGACGACGACGTCGACCCGTCGGTTGACGGTGAGGGCGTTGGGGTCGGACTCGGGCACCAGTGGCCGGGTCGAGGAGTAGCCGGTGGCCGACAGGCGTGCCTGCGGGACCCCGTCCGTGGCCAGGTACCGCACGACCGTGGTCGCCCGGGTGGCCGAGAGCTCCCAGTTCGACGGCCACGGGCCGCCGCGGGTCACCGGGAGGTGGTTGGCGTGCCCCTCGACGCCGAGCGCGTTGGGCAGCCCGGTGAGGGTGGGTGCGATGGCGCTCAGGATGGCGCGGCCCTCCGGTCGGAGCGCGGCCTCCTCGGCGTCGAAGAGCACCTGGTCGGCGACGATGTGCACGACGAGGCCGCGCTCGTCGATCTCGTAGCGCGCGGCACCGGCGTGGCCGGCCGCGGCGAGCGCGGCCTCGATCTTCTGACGGGCGGCCGCCAGCTCGTCGTAGGCGGCCTTCGCCTCGGCGGCGATGCGCTCGGCCCGGTCGGCGGCGGCCTGGGCGGCGGCCTTGTCGATCTGGGCCTGCTGGACCGTCGGGTCCGGCGGGATGGCGGAGGCGATGTCCACCACGCCGGGGAGCCCGTCGAGCACCGACCCCTCCGGCGTCGGGCCCGGCTGCACGGTGATCGGCCCGCCGAAGCTCTCGGCCATGCCCTTGGCCAGGGCGGCGAACTTCTGCTCGTCCACCTTGCTCATCGCGAAGAGCACCACGAACAGCACGAACAGCAGCGTCATCATGTCGAAGCCCGACACCAGCCACCGTTCGTGGTTCTCGTGCTCCTCGTGCTCCTCGTGCTTCTTGCCGCGGCGGCGGCCGTGACCGGTGCTCACGAGGTCACGCCGCTTCCTTGGCCACCGAGCCCGGCGGCACGAGCGAGGTCAGCTTGAGCCGGACGGCCCGCGGGCTCGTGCCGGCCTGGATCTCGGCGATGCCCTCGACGAGCAGCTCCATCTGCGCGGCCTGCAGCTCGCTGACCCGGAGGATCTTGGCGCCCATCGGCAGGAACCAGAAGTTGGCGGCCATGACGCCCCACAGCGTGGCGATGAACGCCGCAGCGACCATCGGGCCGAGCGTCTCCGGGTTGTTCAGGTTCCCCATGACGTTCATCAGGCCGACGATGCAGCCCAGGATGCCGATGGTCGGCGCGTAGCCGCCCATGTTGTTCATGAACTTGGCGGCGACCTTGTCCTCGGCCTTCTTCGCCGAGATCTCGCTCTCCAGGACGGCGCGCAGCTCCTCGGGGTCGGTGCCGTCGATGCCCATCTGCAGGCCGCGCTTGAGGAACGGGTCCTCGATCGCCTTGACCTGCGCCTCCAGCGCGAGCAGGCCCTCCTTGCGGGCCTTCTCCGCGAGGCTGACCAGCGTCTGGATCTGGTCGGTCGGCGGCGGCACCTTCGCCGGCATCACGGCCATCTTGAACCAGTTGCCGACCTTCTTCAGGTCGTCCATCGTCTGGCTGGCCGCCGCCGCGCCGAAGGTCGCGACGACGACCAGGATGATCGCCGGCAGGAAGATCAGCGACGTCGGGTCGGCGCCTTCGAGGATCATGAAGACGATCAGGGCGACGATGGAGATGGTGAACCCGATCAGGGTGGCCGGATCCACGGATCAGCGCTCCTCTCGGGTCGGGAAGAGGACGACCGACGAGTCGCCGACCTGCTGCTCGGGGACGTGCGGGCGGTAGGCGCCCCGGTCCATCTCGTAGGAGAGGGCGAGGATGCCGGCGCGGTACTCGCGGATCTCCTGCAGCACCTCGGCCACGCTCTCGCGCACCACGTACTTCGTGCCGTCCACCAGGAAGGCGACCGTGTCCGGGTGGCCCTCGACCTTCTCGATCAGGTCGGGGTTGAGCGCGAACTGGTCGCCGTTCAGGCGCGTCACTCGGATCACGGGTCGGACCTCTTGCTCGGTGGGGGTGGGTGGGAAGTGGACACGGATCGGGCGGGAACGGCACTTCTGTCATCGGCTCCGGACGGGGGGTCCTTGAGCCGAAGGTGCTGGCGGGAGCCGTGTGACCGACGGCCCGGTCACCCCGAGGGGTGACCGGGCCGCCCGGTTCACATGCTGGAACGGCCTTCCTGCAGGGCCCCGCGCTGAGCTCGCGAAGCGTGGGGGGCAGGAAGGTCCTTCATCAGCGCTTCAGGTTCACCAGGTCCTGGAGGATCTCGTCGGAGGCGCTGATCACGCGGCTGTTCGCCTGGAAGCCGCGCTGGGCCACGATCAGGCTGGTGAACTCCTCGGAGAGGTCGACGTTGGACATCTCCAGGGCTCCGGAGACCAGGTTGCCCCGGCCGCCGGCCCCGGCGACACCGATCATCGCCACACCGGAGTTGTCGCCGACGCGGAAGGCGGAGTTGCCGGCCTTCTCCAGTCCGCTGGGGTTGTTGAAGGCGGCCATCGCGAGCTGGCCCAGCGGCTGGCGCAGCCCGTTGGAGTAGATGCCGGTGATCGTGCCGTCGTTGGAGAGCTGGAACGACTGCAGCGAACCCAGGGCGTAGCCGTTCTGCTCCGGGGCGGTCACCTCGCTCGAGCCGGCGAACTGGCTGATCGTCCCGAGGTCGACGGCGACCGGGCCGGGCCAGCCGGCGGCGCCGGGGGCGAAGCTGATCCCGCCGGTCGGTGCGGTCATCCTGCCCGCCGTGTCGAAGGTGACGGTGCCGTTGAACGGGCTGCCGTCGGCGTTGGTCAGCGGGAGCGCCGCGCCGCCGTTGTTCTGGACGGTCAGGCTCCAGGTGTCCGCGCCCGTCTTGTTGAACGTGTAGGTGACCGACTGGGCGACGCCCTGCGCGTCGTACATCGTGGTCGGGGTCTGCACGAACGACCCGATCGGGGCGGCGGCGTTGAGGTTGCCCTCGAGCGTGCCGGTCCCGGTGGCGCGCGGGTTGACGATCTGGCCGTAGGGCACGGTCAGGGCGCCGATCGGGCCGTTCGGGTTGATGGCGCCGTTGGCGTCGGCCACCCAGCCCTGCAGGATGCTCCCGTCCGGGGTCACCAGCCGGCCGTTCGCGTCGAAGTCGAACGAGCCGGCCCGGGTGTACAGCTGCTCCCCGCCGGGCCCGGTGGTGACGAAGAAGCCGTCGCCCTCGATCATGAAGTCGGTCGAGCGGCCTGTCGACTGGGCCGCCCCGTTCGTCCAGTTCGTGGTGACGGCGGCGAGCTTGACGCCCAGGCCGATCTGGGCGGGGTTCGTGCCACCCCGGTCCTCGGCCGGGGCGCCACCGGCGCGCACGACCTGGGACAGCGTGTCCTGGAAGACGGTGGCGCTGCTCTTGAAGCCGACGGTGTTGACGTTGGCGATGTTGTTGCCGGTGACGTCCATCTTGGTCTGGTGTGCACGCAGACCGGAGATGGCGGAGAACATGGAACGGAGCATCGGGGATCTCCTCCGGGTGGGGTCTCGGGGTGGGGGAGCGCGGGTCGGCGCAGGGGTGTGGTGGGGGTCAGCGGGTGCCGACGTCGGTGATCCGGCCGAGCGGCACCGCGACACCGCCCACGGTCGCCACCGCCTCGGCCGTGTCGGTGCCCAGCCGGACCGAGCTGACGACGCCGGTTCGCGCGGCACCGCTCTCGTCGGTGTAGGTCACCGTCTGGCCGACCATCGCGCCGGCGCTGCTCGAGCGCTGCAGCGCCAGCATCGAGGCGTTCTGCTTCGCCAACTGCTCCAGCTTCTCCACCTGGCTGAAGGTGGCCGTCTGGGCCATGAGCTGGTTCGTGTCGGCGGGGTTGCTCGGGTCCTGGTACTTCATCTGGGCCACCAGGAGCTTGAGGAAGGTGTCCTTCCCCATCTGGTCCCCACGCTCCACGGAGTTCGTGGCGCTGTAGGTGGCGGTGGTGCCGACGGCACCGCCGACTGCGTCCGGCATGAGGTGACTCCTTCTCTCAGGCGAGCACGTCCACGCCGGACGACGTGGATCGCATGCGGGGGCGGGGCGGCCCCTCCTCCCCGCTATCGGCAGTCCGCTGCCCGGACCGGAACCGTTCGCCGGTCCCGTCGGAGGCCGGCGAACGGCCGCCCGGCCCCTGCTGCGCCTGCTGCTCGGCGGCGTGCCGCGCCAGCCAGGAGCCACCGGCGTCGGCGTCGACCTCGACCCGCGAGGGGCTGAGCCCGGCGGACTCGAGGTCGCGGCGGAGCTCGGGGAGGGCGTCCAGGAGCGCGGCACGGCCGAGCTCGTGAGCGCCGCGCAAGGTGAGGTCGAGGCCTCCCTGGCCGACGGTCACCTTCACCTCGACCGGACCGAGGTTCTCGGGGGTGAGCACCAGCGTCATCGTGTGCGAGCCGTCGCCCGCCCCGCTGAGCACCGCCACCTGCCGGGCCACCTGACCGGAGACCGGCAGCGTCGCCCCGGAGCCGGGGGGGGGGGGGGGGGGGGGGGGGGGGGGGGGGGGGGGGGGGGGGGGGGGGGGGGGGGGCGGGCGGGGGGGGGGGGGGGGGGGGGGGGGGGGGGGGGGGGGGGGGGGGGGGGGGGGGGGGGGGGGGGGGGGGGGGGGGGGGGGGGGGGGGGGGGGGGGGGGGGGGGGGGGGGGGGGGGGGGGGGGGG
>NZ_JBJHAT010000009.1:0-121488 GCF_054051175.1 Blastococcus sp. SYSU DS0753
AAAGACAAACACCCCCCCCCCCCGGCCCCCCCGCCGCCGGGGGGGCCCCCCCCCCCCCCCCCCCCCCCCCCCCCCCGCACCCCGTTTGATCAGGTCACCTGATCATCAGAGGTCAGTCGGCGATGAGGGCCTCGATGGTGGCGAGCAGGGTGCGGACCGGGACGCCGGTTCCGCCCTTCGGCGTGTAACCCCAGGGCGCCGAGGTGTTGTAGCTCGGGCCGGCGATGTCGATGTGCGCCCACGGCAGCCCGGCCGGCACGAACTCGGCGAGGAAGTGGCCGCCGACGAGCATCCCGCCCATCCGGTCGGTGTTGGCGTTGACGAAGTCCGCGACCGTCGAGTCGATCCCCTTCCGGAGCTCCGGCGGCAGCGGCATCGGCCACATCGACTCGCCGCTGCGGTCCGCCGCGGCGATGACCGCGTCGCGCAGGTCGTCGCTGCCCATCACGCCCGAGGTGCGGGCGCCGAGGGCGACCATCTGCGCGCCGGTGAGGGTGGAAGTCTCCAGCAGGACGTCGGGGGAGTCCTCGGCCGCGCGGGCGATCGCGTCGGCCAGCACGACCCGCCCCTCGGCGTCGGTGTTGGTGATCTCGGCCTTCTTGCCGTTGCGGAAGGTGATCACGTCGGCCGGGCGGTAGGCCGTGCCGCTGGGCAGGTTCTCCGCCATCGGCACGGTCGCGACGACCTCGACCGGCAGCCCCAGCTGTGCCACGAGGCACACGGTGGCGATCACGGCCGCGGCGCCGGCCATGTCGCTCTTCATGTCCTCCATCTTCGCGGCGGGCTTGATCGAGATGCCGCCGCTGTCGAAGGTGATGCCCTTGCCCACCAGCGCGACCTTCTTGCGCGCGCCCGCGCCGGCGTAGGTCAGGCGCAGCAGGCGCGGCTTGCGGGTGGACCCGCCCCCGACGGCGAGGATGCCGCCGTACCCGCCGGCCGCCAGTGCGTCCTCGTCGAGGATCTCCGCCGTGAGCCCGAGCTTCTCGCCGGCGGCGGCACCGCGGGCGGCCAGCTCGGCCGGGTACAGGTCGTTCGGCGGGGTGTTCACCAGGTCGCGCACGAGGGCGACGGCGTCGGCGACGGCGCGGACGCGGCGCAGGGCCGCCTCGGCGGCACCGGCGCCGGGCACGACTATGGTGATTTCGCTCGGCGGGGCCGGGCGGTCGGCGGGCAGCTGCGACTTGTAGGCGGTGAACTCGTACGCACCCAGCAGGGACCCCTCGCCGACGGCGTGCAGCCGCTCGGCGTCGGGCGTCCCGCCCACGGCGGCCAGGAGGCTCACCACCGAGCGCCGGCCGCGCAGTGCGCGGCTGGCCGCACCGGCGGCCCGGCGCACGGCCTCGGCGCGGTAGCCGCCGGACGGCTCGGGTGCGCCCAGGCCCACGACGGCGACGACCGGGAAGGGCCCCTGGCCGAACGAGGGCAGGCGGGTCACCTCGTCCTCGGCGCCGCGGGCGCCCAGGTCGGTCAGCGCGGGGAGCAGGCGGCCGCCGAGCAGGCGGTCGAGCGCCTCCGCGCCGGGTGTCGGGAGCGGCCCGTCGGGCCCCTTGCCGACGGCGACGACGACGGCGTCGCCGGTCAGCTTCTCGAGCGGGTGGTCGGTGGCGGAGATCGTCGGCGGCACCCATCGATCCTAGAAGGACCCCGTCGCCCCCCAGCACTCGCTCCGCCCGCGCCGGGTTCCTGCGACGGGGCCGTTCCAGCACGTCGCCGGGCTCGCGCCGGGTTCCTGCGACGGGGCCGTTCCAGCACGTCGCCGGGCTCGCGCCGGGTTCCTGCGACGGGGCCGTTCCAGCACGTCGCCGGCTCGTGCCGGGTTCCTGGGACGGGGCCGTTCCAGCACGTCACCATGCGGGGCCGCGCTAGCGTCCCTCCCGTGACCCCGCTGACCTCGCCCCTCCACGACCGGCACGTCGCCGCCGGAGCCAAGCTCGCCGACTTCAGCGGCTGGTCGATGCCGATCGAGTACGCCGGCGGGGGTGTTCTCGCCGAGCACGCCGCCGTCCGGGAGGGCGTGGGGGTGTTCGACGTCTCCCACCTGGGCACCGGCACGGTCCGCGGGCCGGGCGCCGCCGCGTTCGTCGACTCCTGCCTGACCAACGACCTGTCCCGCATCGGGCCTGGCCAGGCGCAGTACACGATGTGCTGCGTGCCCGACGGCGAGGCCGGCGCCGGGGGAGTGGTGGACGACCTGATCGTCTACCTGCACGGGCCGGACGACGTCCTGCTGGTGCCCAACGCGGCGAACGCCGCCGAGGTGCTCGGCCGGCTCGCCGACATCGCTCCGGCGGGCGTCGCGGTGGCGGACCGGCACACCGAGGTCGCCGTCCTGGCCGTGCAGGGCCCGCGGTCGCTGCAGGTGCTGGAGCTGCTCGGCGTCCCGGGCGAGATCGGCTACATGTCGTTCGTGACGGGCACCGGGGGGGCCGGCGCCGAGGTGACCGTGTGCCGCACCGGCTACACCGGCGAGCACGGCTACGAGCTCCTCGTCGGCGCCGACCGGGCGGGGGAGATGTGGGACGCCCTGCTGGAGGCGGGGCAGGACCTCGGCATCCGGCCGTGCGGGCTCGGTGCGCGGGACACGCTGCGGACCGAGATGGGATACCCGCTGCACGGGCACGAGCTCTCCCGCGAGATCAGCCCCGTCCAGGCCCGCGCCGGCTGGGCCGTCGGCTGGCGCAAGCCGGCATTCTGGGGGCGCGCGGCCCTGCTGGCCGAGAAGGAGGCGGGCCCGGCCCGGCTGCTCTGGGGCCTGAAGGCGACCGGGCGCGGGATCCCGCGCCCGGGCATGGCGGTGCTCGGCGCCGACGACGCCCGCGTGGGCGAGGTGACCAGCGGGACCTTCTCGCCGACGCTGCGGACGGGCATCGGGCTGGCGCTGCTGGACACCGCCGCCGGTGTGGTCGAGGGCGACCGGCTCGCCGTCGACGTCCGGGGTCGTCGGGAAGCCGTCGAGGTCGTGCGCCCGCCCTTCGTGCCCTCGCACGTGCGCTGAGCGGGACCGCTCGCTAGGGCGCGTTCTTGCGGGTGGGGTCGCTGTCGCCCTTCTCCGGCTCCGCCTTGGCCGGCAGGGTGTCGGCCTTCACGGCGTCCCGCTCACCCATCGGCAGCGGCTCGCCGTCGGTGGTGTCCATCCCGGTCTGGTGCTCGGCCTCGGAGTTGATCTCCGCGCCGAGGAGGACCAGGTAGCAGGTCAGGTACAGCCACAGCATCAGGACGATGACGCCGGCGATCGCGCCGTAGGTCTCGTTGTAGGAGCCGAAGTTGTTGACGTAGAAGCTGAAGCCCAGGCTCACCACCGCCCACACCAGGGTGACGACGACCGAGCCGAGGCTCACCCACCGCAGCCGCGGCGCGTCCCGGTCGGGGGCGACCCGGTAGAGGACGGCCAGCGATCCGCTGACGACGAGCAGCAGCAGGACCCAACGGGCGATCTGGGCGAGCACGCTCGCGACCCCGCCCAGCGGCAGCGCGTCCAGCACGAACGGGACGACGGCGACCAGGCCGATGGTCAGGACGACGAAGACGATCGCACCGAGGGTCAGGGCCAGCGAGAGCGCGCGGAGCTTCAGGAAGTTGCGGGTCTCGACCTCGTCGTAGGCGATGTTCACCGCCTTGACCAGGTTGTTCACGCCGCCGGAGGCGGTCCAGAGCGCGGCGAGGATCGACAGGACGAGGCCCCAGGTGAGCGCGCCACCGGCGTCGGTGATGTTGGCGACCTGGGCCTCGATGAGCGCACGGGCGTCCTCGGGGAGCCCGGTGGTCAACTCCTGGACCTGGGCGGCGGCCTGCTCGCGGGAGACGACCAGGCCGTAGATGGAGATCAGCGCCAGGAGCGCCGGGAAGATCGACAGGAAGCCGAAGAACGCCACCCCGCCGGCGATGATCGGCATGTTGTCGGCGTTGTTCTCCGCCCAGGCGCGCTTGAGCACCTGCTTCCAGCCGCCGGCCGGGATCTGCAGCGGGTTCGCGGCCCGGATGCCCGGCAGCTGCTCGGGCGCGGGCGCGTCCGGCGGGAGCCGATCGGGGTCTCCGGACTGCGTGCCGCCGGCTGCGGATCTCGCCGCTGCTGCGCGTCGGGCCGCCTTCTCCTCGACCCGCTGGCGGATCCGGTCGACGGCGCTCTCCCGTGGCCGGGTGCCGGTCATGAGCTCTCCCTGGTGCTGGGCCGGCGACCGGCCGCGGGGTGGTGGGGTCGGCGGTGGCCGGGTGCGGTGCCCGGCCACCGCGCCGGGTCAGTCGCCCGGCCACGCCCCGGTGAGCTTGGTGAAGCCCTGCGCCCCCAGGCGGTCGATGGTCGCCTTGGTGGCCGCGAAGATCGCGCCCTGGAGCGCGGCCGAGACGACGATCTCCCACATCGGGTACTCGCCCTGCAGCGCGTCCGGTGCGTCGTCCTCGCCGCTGATGCGCTTCCACACCTGCTTGAAGACCGCACCCGACACGGCACCGGCCGCGATACCCGCCGCCAGGCCGATCGGCCGGTAGGCGAGCTTGGCTCCCTTGCTCAACGCTTCCTCCTCGCATCCCGACGGGCCTGCTTCTCGGCCCGCTTGGCAGCCTTCCGCGCGGCGGCACGCCGGGCGGCCAGTTCCCGGCGCGCCCGCTTGGCCTCGCGCCTGCGGCCCACGCGCGCACCGACCAGGAGCTCCTCGGTGCTGGCCCGTCGCCGCGCGCGCCGCCGACGCCACAGCACTAGACCCACCAGACCGGCCAGCGCCGCGCCGGCGCCGGCGAACGCCGGGGGGCTCTCGCGGTAGGTCTCGACGGCGGTGTCCTTGGCCCGGGCGGCGCCCTCCTTGGCGCGGGCGGGCACGTCGAGGCGCTGGCTGAGCTCGTCGACCGTGCGGCCGAGCTGCTCGCGGGTCGCCTCGATGTCGGCCCGGATCTCGTCGGGCTGCGTCGGCCCGTTGCTGGACTGTGCGTCGTCGGGTCGCGACCCGCTGGGCGTGCTCACCGGCGTGCACTCTCCTTCACGGTCGTGATGTCGGCCTGGACGCTGGAGATGGCTTCCGTGGGCACCGGCGGGGATCCCTTCTGGACGTCCTTCTTGCCCACGAGGGCGAGGACGCCCGCGATGGCGAAGAGGACCAGGGTGACGATCAGCGCGGCCAGCCAGGCGGGCATGATCAGCGCCAGGGCGAGGATGGCGGTCGTGATGAGGGCGGCCAGCCCGAAGAAGGCGACGAGGCCGGCGGCCCCGAAGAGGCCGGCGCCGACGCCCAGTCTCTTCGCCTTCTGGGTCATCTCCACCTGGGCGAGGCGGGCCTCGTCCCGGACCAGGCGGCTGATCTGCTCGGTCAGCCGGCCGATCAACTCACCGGTGGATGCGTTCTGGGGCTCGGCGTCCACGGCCGCGCGGGTCGCGCCGGCCGTGGGGTCGGGGCGGGGTGTGCTCATCGGTCCTCCGGGTGGGCGGGGTCGATGCAGGTCCATGCCCCCGGCGGCGGGCCCGTAACCGGCGCCGTGATCACAGCCGGGGAACGATGCGCCCGGCGTGGCCCTCGCCACTAACCTGCCTGCATGAGCTGGCACTGGCGTCTCGAGGACCCCGCTGGATCACCTCTCGACCCCGCGGCGGTGGGGGTGGAGGTGCCGGCGGCCGACAACCAGGGCGACGCGGAGTCGTGGCTGGGGGAGAACTGGCGGGAGCTGCTCGACCGCGGGGTGGCCACGGTGACCCTCTTCGACGGCGACGAGAAGGTCTACGGACCGATGGGGCTCGCCGCCACCTGACCCTCCACGTGAGGTGGAGGGTCAGGTGGTGCGGCCTCCTCAGCCGCGGGCGGTCTTGGCGGGGTCCCGTTCCACGACGTCCCCGAGGACCTCGTCGATCCTGGCCATGACCTCGTCATCCAGGCGGACGCCGGCGGCCTTGACGTTGTCGTGCACCTGCTCCGGGCGCGTCGCGCCGATGATGGCGGCGGCGACGTTGCCGTTCTGCAGCACCCAGGCCAGCGCCAGCTGGGCCATCGACAGCCCGAGGTCCTCGGCGATCGGCCGCAGCTGCTGCACCCGGCCGAGGATGTCGTCGGTCATGAACCCCTGCATCGACCGCCCGGCCTCGGCGTGACCGGCCCGGCTGTCGGCCGGCGGCTGCTCGCCCGGCCGGTACTTGCCGGTGAGGATGCCCTGCGCCAGCGGCGACCAGACGATCTGGGAGAGCCCTTCCTTCTCCGACGTCGGCACCACCTCGGCCTCGATGACCCGCCAGAGCATCGAGTACTGCGGCTGGTTGCTGATCAGCTGGATGCCGAGTTCGCGGGCCAGCGCTGCGCCGGACGCGATCTGCTCGGCGTTCCACTCGGAGACGCCGATGTAGAGGGCCTTGCCCGACCGGACCAGGTCGGCGAAGGCGGTCATCGTCTCCTCGAGCGGCACCGTCGGGTCGTAGCGGTGGGCCTGGTACAGGTCGACGTAGTCGGTCTGCAGCCGCCGCAGCGAGGCGTGGCAGCTCTCGATGACGTGCTTGCGACCCAGCCCGCGGTCGTTGCGGCCGGGACCGGTGGGCCAGTAGACCTTGGTGAAGAGCTCGATCGACTCCCGGCGGTGGCCGGCGAGCGCCGTCCCGAGGACGGTCTCGGCGCGGGTGCCGGCGTAGACGTCGGCGGTGTCGAACGTCGTGATCCCGGCGTCCAGGGCGGCCCGGACGCAGGCGTGCGCGGCGTCCTCCTCCACCTGCCCGCCGTGGGTCAGCCAGTTGCCGTACGCGATCTCGGAGATGGTCAGGCCGGAGCGGCCGAGGCGTCTGAATTCCACGGACCGCGACGTTAGGCGCCGCGCCCGACCACCGCCCGATGGCCCCCTCCAGGGGCCCACCCCGAGCGTGCGAGGGGTGGGGAGGAGGGGGTCCTCTTTCAGACCTCGGCGCCCAGCGGGACCTCGGGCTTGGGGAAGCGCCACCGGCGGATCATGGTCGACCGGCTGATGCCGTACCAGACCAGGCCCTTCATCTTGTGGTCCCCGTCGGGGAACCGCTCGCGGACGGTGCGCTTGATCTTCCGCCCGAGCACCACCGAGTCCATGATCAGCAGCAGGAAGAAACCGAGCAGCAGGAAGCTCGTGTAGCTCTTCACCGCCATGCTGGGCACGAAGGTGCCGATGAGGGCCAGCGCGGCGATGGCCAGGAAGAAGCTGCCGATGTTGCGGCGGCTGTCGACGAGGTCGCGCACCAGCTTGCGCTCCGGGCCGCGGTCGCGGGCGGGCAGGTACTCCGTCTCACCGCGGGCGATGCCCTGGCGGGCCTCTGCGCGGCGCAGCGCCTGCTGCTCGCGCATGCGCTTGTAGGCCTCCTTGCGGGTGGTGGGCGGCGGCGGGGGAGGGCCCTGCCGCCGGCCCTGCGCCTCGTTGCGCTTCGGCGTCGGCCGGCCCTTGCCGCCGGCCTTCACCAGCTGCCCGGTCAGCTCGCCGTCGTCGCCGGGCGCGGCGGTGGTCGTCTCGGCATGGTCACGGCGGCCGGGCAGGCGGAGCTTCACGGCCCGGAAGTCTACGTGTGTGAGCAACGGAGCCCCGGACGTCGCGCTCGGAGCCGTACAGTGGGTGCGCACGGGAAGCGGAGCCGTTCCGACGGCGTTCGTCCGCGGCAGGACGCGCCTACGCGGACACCCCGGAGGGAGAGGACGGAAATATGACGGTGCAGGACACCACGGCCACCGGCGTCGTGCTCAGCGACGCGGCGGCAGCCAAGGTCAAGGCACTGCTGGACCAGGAGGGCCGCGACGACCTCCGGCTGCGCATCGCCGTCCAGCCCGGTGGCTGCTCCGGCCTGCGGTACCAGCTCTTCTTCGACGAGCGGTTCCTCGACGGTGACCAGACCTACGACTTCGACGGCGTCGAGGTCATCGTCGACCGGATGAGCGGTCCCTACCTCGGCGGCGCGGTCATCGACTTCGTCGACACCATCGAGAAGCAGGGCTTCACCATCGACAACCCCAACGCGCAGGGCTCCTGCGCGTGCGGCGACTCCTTCAACTGACGAAGGACCCCTCTGCCCCGCCGCTCGCGGCGGGGCAGAGGGGCCGTACGAGGCCCGGTTCCCCTTCTGGGGAACCGGGCCTCGTGGTGTTCGCGGGGACCGGTCATGACGAGGGGAGGCCCGGAGTGTCCGCGCGGGCGTGACGAAACGGCTCCACGTGATCGGGGGACGGCACGTGGCCGCGGTGCGATCGGCGAGGATCGCGGTGTCAGAGCCGGACGGGGTAGACCGTCTCCGGGATCTCGGGCGTGATCCGCTCCTCGACGAAGATGCCGTGCCAGACCATGAAGACCAGCAGGGTCCACAGCTTGCGGGAGTGGTCGACCGGTGAGCCGGCGCGCTGGTTCTGCCGGTGGGCGGTGAGCATGGCCAGGACCTGCTGCTTGTCCAGCCACTCGTCGGTCTGGCTGTCCTCGATGATCTGCCGGGCCCAGTCGTGCAGGTCCTCGGCCAGCCAGTGGCGGGTGGGGACCGGGAAGCCGAGCTTGCGGCGGTTCAGCACGTGCGGCGGCACGATCTGCTCCAGCGCACGCCGCAGGGCGTACTTCGTCGTCTCCTTGGTGACCCGCTGGTCCACCGGGATGGTCGAGGCCACCCGGAAGACCTCGGGGTCGAGGAACGGGACGCGCAGCTCCAGCGAGTTGGCCATGGTCATCTTGTCGGCCTTGACCAGGATGTCGCCGCGCAGCCAGGTGAAGAGGTCGACGTACTGCATCGCGGTGACGTCGTCGTAGCCGGCGGCGCGGGTGCGCTCGTACAGCTCCCGGGTGACCGCGACGTGCGAGAGGTCCGGGTCGCGCTTCTCGAGGAAGGTCAGCTCCTCGTCCCGGAAGATCCGCGCGTTGCCGTAGTAGCGCTGCTCCAGCGGGATCGAGCCGCGCCGCAGCAGGTCCTTGCCCCGCATCCCGTCGGGCAGCTTCGTCGACAGCGTGCCGAGGGCACGGCGGAGACCTCGCGGCAGCCGGTCGAAGGCGGCCAGGGACAGCGGCTCCCGGTAGATGTTGTAGCCGCCGAACAGCTCGTCCGCCCCCTCGCCCGAGAGCACCACCTTGACGTGCTTGCGCGCCTCGCGGGCGACGAAGTACAGCGGCACGAGCGCCGGGTCGGCGACCGGGTCGTCGAGGTACCAGACCACCAGGGGGATCGACTCGGCGAACTCCTGCGCCGTGACGACCGTGGTGATGTGCTCCACCCCGATCGCGGCCGCGGACTCGGCGGCGACGTCGATCTCGGAGAAGCCCTCGCGCTCGAAGCCGACGGTGAACGTCCTGAGGTCGGGGTTGTAGCGCTTGGCCAGCGCCGCGATCGCGGTGGAGTCGATGCCACCGGAGAGGAACGAGCCGACGGTGACGTCGGCCCGCATGTGCACGCGGACGGAGTCGTCGAGGACCTCGGCGATCCGGTCGTACAGCGCCTGCTGCTCGTCCTTCGCCACCGGCCGGAGCGGGAAGTCCGGGTGGAAGTACCGCTGCGTGGTGAGCTCGCCGTCGGCGACGGTGAAACTGGTGCCGCTCTCGATCCGCCGGATCCCCCGGTGCAGGGTCGCGGGCTCCGGGACGTACTGCAGCGTCAGGTAGTGCTGCAGGGACGCACCGTCCACACCCCCGGCGGCGACGCTGCCGCCGAGGAGCTCCAGCAGCGCCTTCTTCTCGGAGGAGAAGGCGATGGCCCCGTCGGCGAGGCGGGTGGTGAACAACGGCTTGATGCCGAAGGGGTCGCGCGCGCCGAACACGGTGCGGGTCTGGCTGTCCCAGATCACGAACGAGAACATCCCGCGCAGCCGGGTGACGACGTCCTGTCCCCAGAGGTGGAACCCGGCCACGATCGCCTCGGTGTCGCCCTCCGTGGCGAAGGTGGCGCCCGCCGCGGCCAGCTCCTCGCGCAGCTCGAGGTAGTTGTAGATCTCGCCGTTGAAGACGATGCGGTACCGGCCGTCGGCGTAGGGCATCGGCTGGTGGCTGTGCTCGATGTCGATGAACGACAGGCGGTTGAACCCGTAGACGACGCGGTCGTCGTGCCAGACCTCGTTCTCGTCCGGGCCGCGGTGGCGCAGACAGTGCAGGGCGCCACGGACGTCGGCGACGACGTCGTCGGTCACGCGGGGGGCGTCGGTGGAGAAGTAGGCGAGCAGGCCACACATGGGGCGCGGGACTCCGGGGGTCGGGGGAGGGGTGGCCAGGTCAGACGCGCTCGCCGGCGCGGGTCTTCGCGGTCGCCTTCCGCTCGGCGAAGAACGACAGCACCGGCACGGTGCCGGCGACCAGCGTGAGCACGGTGCCCTTGAACGTCCAGCGGGCACGGATCGCCAAGTCGACGGTGGCCAGGAAGAAGAGCCCGTACAGGAAACCGTGCGCAGTGCCGAGCACCGCCGACGGCTCCGGGATGCCGGCGAGGTGGTTGAGCGGCACCGCCACGAAGATCAGCAGGATGAGCAGCACGCCCACCACCCAGGCCATGGCCCGGTAGCGCTGCAGCGCCGCTCCGATGCTGCGGTCGTCCCCCCGCCCGGTCGGCGTGGCGGTCCGTTCAGCGGCCATTGCTGCTCCGTTGTCCGAGGGCCCGCTCGTTGAGCTCGGCGAGGTAGGCGTTGTAGGCGGCGAGCTCGGGGTCACCGCTGGTGTCGATGCGCGGGCGCTGGTAGAGCACGACCGCGTTGCCCGGCTGGTCGTCGTCCGGATCGCGGTGGAGCTCGATACGCACCATCCGCACGTAGAACCACAGCCCCATGAAGCCGTACAGCGGCCACTGGAGGGCGTAGCTCCAGTTGACGGCGCCGCCGCCGGCCTCGGCCTTGGAGAGCTGCCAGTAGCCGAGGAAGAAGGTGGCGACGAACAGGGCGACCACGAGCAGGTGCAGGAGCACCCATTTCGGGGTCAGCAGCCGGGAGAACACGGCACCGACTCTAACCGCCACCCAGGCGCGGCCGGTCCGCCCGCACCGGCGCGTCCCGCCGGGCGAGGGCGGCTGATGGGCGGCGGCCGGGGGGGTGAAGCCGCGGACGGGCCGCTGTGGCGGCCGGGGGTGCCGCGCGCCCCGCGGGGAGCGGGCCCGCGACCCGCCGGACCGTCTCCGGTGGTCGGCCGCTGAGGCGGGTCGGCTAGTCTCGGCCCACACTGAGTCCGGCGTGGTTGCACTCTGCCGAGGACCGGTGGAGGGACCCGCTGGAGAGACCGCCCGGACGTCGGGCGGAGGACGAGGAGGCAGCGAGCAGTGGCTCGAGGCAGCAGGCTCGCGCGGCTGGCCGCGCTCGGTCTCCTGGGGGTGCTGACCCTCACCGGATGCGAGCTCGGCGACAGCGCATGGTGGGAACGCAACTTCATCCGGTGGGGCTGGCCGGAGGGCGTCACCGACGAAGCCGAGGCGATGCGGGAGCTGTGGATCGGGTCCACCTGGGTCGCCCTGATCATCGGGCTGATCGTGTGGGCGCTCATCGCCTACACGGTGATCCGCTACCGCAAGAACAGCGACGAGCTGCCGCGCCAGACGGCGTACAACCTGCCGCTGGAGATCGTCTACACGATCTTCCCCTTCCTCGTCATCGCCGGCCTCTTCTTCTTCACCATCACCACGCAGAACCGGGTGATGGAGCGCAGCGAGGACCCCGACGAGGTCATCGCCGTCAACGCCTTCAAGTGGAACTGGCAGTTCGTCTACCCCGAGACGGCGGGCCCCGACGGCGAGCCGGTCGACACGGTGGGCACGAGCACGGAGATCCCCATCCTCGTCGTGCCGACCGACCGCACCGTCCGGTTCGAGCTGGCCTCCGCCGACGTCATCCACTCCTTCTGGGTGCCGGAGTTCCTCTTCAAGCTCGACGTGATCCCGGGCAACGAGAACGGCCGGGACAACGTCTTCGAGGTGACCGTCCGCGAGGAGGGCGCCTACGTCGGCCGCTGCGCCGAGCTGTGCGGCACCTACCACGCCTACATGAACTTCGAGGTCCGCGCGGTCTCCGGCGACGACTACGACGCCTACCTGGCCGCCCGCGAGTCCGGCCTGGGCACCTACGAGGCGCTCGAGGAGATCGGCCAGTCCGGCGTGGCCGGCACCACGACTCCGCTGGACCTGGTGCTGGACAAGACCGAGGAACAGCTGCAGACCGGTGGCTGAGGTCCTCGCATCCGGTAACCGGACCCCACACACGTACGAGGAGGCGCGGCCGTGAAGGTCGAGGCACTGATCTTCAATCTGCTCGCGGTGTTCTGCTTCGTCACCGCGGTCGTCTACGGCTTCTGGGCGCGTGAGCCCATCGGCACCACGGCGCTCGCGCTCTCGGGTGGGCTCACGCTGCTCATCGGTGGCTTCTTCTGGTTCGTCTCCCGCCGGATCGACGCCCGTCCCGAGGACCGCAAGGACGCCGAGATCGCCGACGGCGCCGGTGAGCTGGGCTTCTTCAGCCCCGCCAGCTACTGGCCCTTCACGCTGGCGCTGTGCGCCGGCCTGATGGGTCTGGGCATCGCGTTCTGGTACATCTGGCTGATCCTGCTGGCCACCATCGCGCTGCTGCTCGCCGTCGGCGGCCTGTTGTTCGAGTACTACGTGGGTCAGAACGCGCAGCAGAGCTGAGACCTCTCCCCACCACCAAGGCCCCCTCCACCCGCAGCGGGTGGAGGGGGCCTTAGTCGTCCAGGGGTGCGGTGCGGACGGCGCACAGTGGTTCCCCAGTGCCGTTCGGCCAGCTGGACGGCTGGAGCGGCCGCCACGGACGCCTGCCCGGGGATCACCTGCGCCCCGGCCGCCGGGTACCGGGGCCGTCGAGGGTTGCCGAGCCGGGGGGGGCAGCGGGTGTGGTGTGTCCGCGAGGTCCCAGCACCTCCGTGCGGTGGCCCCTCGGAGCGGCGGACGCGTCGCAGCCCCCCCGATCCGGCTCGTCGGCCCGCACCCTCTCGGCCGGGGCCGTGCCAGCTGGCGGCCGTGGGCGTGCTGGGGCCTGGCTGCCGCTAGCGGTGCGCCCGGCCGCCTGCCAGCCGGGCGGTGATCGGCCGAGGCGCCGCCGGACGCCGACGCGTCGACAGGGCGTGGCGGGGCCTGGCCCGGTCCGCTGCACCCGCCCGGCAGCGGAGTACCCCGGAGCGCCCGGTTGGTCGGTGACGGGCTGCGGGGGAGTGGTGGGAGCCCGATGGCCACGCAGGGCGCGGGTGACCTCGGGTGGTCGTCCCCGCGCCGGCTGCGGGTCGGCAGTCGGCTGCCAGGTCGCGCCCCTCCCGGTCAGCAGATGCAGAAGGGCCCCGGTGGAGATTCCACCGGGGCCCTACTGTCAGACGCTGATCAGTCGCGCGGGTCCTGCGGGCGGCCGCCGTCGGACGGGCGCCCACCCTCGGACGGGCGTCCCGAGGTCGTCAGCTCCCGGTCCGACTCGCTGGCCGAGAGCCCGCGGCCCTCGCCGCGCTGCTCGATCTCGACCGTCGTCGGTTCCTCCACGGGGGAGAAGAAACCGCGGACCGCGCGCCGTGCCGCACCGACCTGGTTCATCTTCTTCGGTACCGGAGCACCGCCGTAGGCGAGCTGCCCGTGGCCGTGGTCATCCACCGGGCCGATCGGCTGGTGCACCTCGATGAACTCGCCGTGCGGCAGTCGCCGGATGACACCGGTCTCGATGCCGTGCTCGAGCACCTCGCGGTCGTGCTGCTGCAGACCCAGGCAGATGCGGTAGGTGATCACGTAGACGATCGGCGGCAGGAGGACCAGGCCGATCCGGCCCGCCCACGTCATCGCGTTGAGGCTGATGTTGAACTTGTCGGCGATGACGTCGTTCCCGCCCGAGAGCAGAAGGATCACGTAGAACGTGATCGACATCATGCCCAGCGACGTCCGCACGGGCACGTCGCGGGGCCGCTGGAGCAGGTGGTGCGATGCGGTGTCACCCGTCAGCTTGCGCTCGATCATCGGGTAGAAGAGCAGCAGCATGAAGATGATGCCGGGCAGAACCGCCGTCGGCCAGAACAGCGCCGGGATCGTGTAGTCACCCGGCAGGTTCAGGTCCCATGCGGGGAACAGTCGGCTGGAGCCGTCCAGCCACATGATGTACCAGTCGGGCTGCGACGCGGCCGAGACCTGCGCCGGGTTGTACGGGCCCCACAGCCAGATCGGGTTGATCTGGGCCAGGCCACCGAGGGCCGCGCAGACCCCGAACACCACGAACAGCAGGCCGGTCGCCTTGCCCGCGAAGGTGGGGAAGAGTCGGTTGCCCACGACGTTGTGCTCGGTTCGCCCCGGACCGGGGAACTGCGTGTGCTTCTGCTTGACGAGGACCAGCAGGTGCACGGCGATGAGCGCCAGCAGGATCGCCGGGATCAGCAGGACGTGCGCGATGTAGAGCCGGCCGATGATCAGCTCACCGATGTAGTCCCCGCCGAAGACCGCCCAGTGCACCCAGGTGCCCACGACCGGGATGGCCAGGATGATCGCCGACATGATCCGCAGACCGGTGCCGGAGAGCAGGTCGTCGGGCAGGGAGTAGCCCGAGAAGCCCTCGAGCAGCGCCAGGATCAGGATCACGACGCCGATGAGCCAGTTGCTCTCCCGCGGGCGGCGGAAGGCGCCGGTGAAGAAGATGCGCAGCAGGTGCACCACGATCGCCGCCACGAACAGCAGTGCGGCCCAGTGGTGCAGCTGGCGCATGAACAGGCCGCCGCGGACGTCGAAGGACAGGTCGAGGGCGGACGCGTAGGCGATCGACATGTCGAGCCCACGCAGCGGGTCGTAGGACCCGTCGTAGGTGACCTCGGTCATCGAGGCCTGGAAGAAGAAGGTCAGGTACGTGCCCGACAGCAGCAGGATGATGAAGCAGTAGAGCGCGATCTCGCCGAGGAGGAAGGACCAGTGGTCGGGGAAGACCTTGTTGAGGGTCCGCCGGACGGGTCCGGCGACGATCATGCGGTCGTCGAACTCGAGCGCGGCCTTGCCGACCCGCGTGGTCGGGGCCCCCGGCGCCGTGGCGGTGCGAGCTGCCATCAGATGCGCTCCCGGTTCCAGTACGTGGGGCCGACGGCCTCAGGGTAGTCACTGCGGGCGACGAAGAATCCTTCGTCGTCCACGGTGATGGGCAGTTGCGGCAGTGAGCGGGTGGCCGGGCCGAAGACCGGCTTGGCGCCCTGCGTCACGTCGAACATCGACTGGTGGCAGGGGCACAGGATGCGGCTGGTCTCCTGCTCGTAGAGCGACACCGGGCAGCCGGCGTGCGTGCAGATCTTGGAGTAGGCGACGTAGTCGCCGTAGCCGTAGTCGGCGTGCCCCTCGCGCGGGCGCAGCGACTGGATCTGCTCGGGGCGCAGCCGGATGAGCATGGTGGGCGCATCGGTCTGCCGGTTGCCGCCGGGGACGGCCGGGAAGACCGTCTCCAGCGAGCCGGGTTCCTGGTCGCCGGGCCGGACCGGACTGCCGTCGTAACGGACCAGGCGGACGCCCTCGGCCCACGCGGTGCGCCCGAGCACGTTCCCGGTGCTCGGGTTGTTGATCAGCCCGCCGAGCGGCGCCAGCAGCATGACGCCGACGCCGGCGCCCATGAAGCCGAGCGACCGGGTGATCAGCTTGCGCCGGGGAAGCCCGCTGTTGTGGTACCCGCCGACCAGCGTGGCGCCGGTCGTGACCCGATCGAAGTGCGAGCCGTCGTGCTTGTCCTGGACGGCGGTCTCGTGGGGGAGCAGCTTCTTGGTGTAGAGGACCAGGCCCACGCCCACCAGCGTCAGGGACAGCCCCATGCACAGGCCCAGGAGCGGGGTGAACAGGGCACTCCAGGTGCTCCCCTCCTCGGCCCAGGACCACTCGGGGAGGAACCAGCCGGAGCCGACGTACACCACGAGGAACAGGAAGGCGAAGACCCCGGCGAGGGCGAACGTCCAGCCGACCTGGCGCACCGCCCGCCGCTCCATGGCGGACCCCGGTTCCGGGCCCGGGTCGACGTGGAGGATCTCCACGCCGTCGTACCGCGCGCCGAGCAGGTCGAGCTCCTCACGGCTCATCGCCGCGAGCTGCTCGGGGGTGTAGTCGTCGTCCGGGCCGCCGTGCAGCGGCCCTTCGGTGTCCGCGCCGCCGGCCGAGCCGGGGCGGGTGTCGCGCGTGCTCACGCCTTGCTCCCCATCCAGAAGATGCCCAACATCAGGGCACTGACGCCGACGACCCAGATGACCACGCCCTCGGCGGCCGGCCCCAGCCGGCCGACGCCCGCGCCGCCCGGGTCGGTCATGTTCGTGATGGTCTGGACGTAGGCGATGATCGAGCGCTTCTCCTCCGGCGACAGCTGGTTGTCCCCGAACACCGGCATGTTCTCCGGGCCGGTCAGCATCGCCGTGTAGATCTCCAGGTCGGTCGCGTCGTGCAGGCTCGGGGCGTACTTCCCCGAGGAGAGGGCACCGCCCTCACCGACGAAGTTGTGGCAGGACGCGCAGTTGAGCCGGAACAGCTCACCGCCCAGGGCGAGGTCCCCGTTGCGCAGGTCACCGGAGGGCAGCGTCGGCCCGCCGCCGTTGGCCTGCACGTAGGCCATCAGCTGGTCGATCTCCTCGTCGGAGAACACCACGGGCTTGTCCGGCGCCTGGGCCTCCTGGCGCACCAGCGGCATGCGCCCGGTGTGCACCTGGAAGTAGACCGAGGCCTCACCGACGCCGATCAGCGACGGGCCGCGGTTGGGCACGCCCTCGAGGTTCGAGCCGTGGCAGGAGATGCAGCTGCGCTCGTACAGCTCGCGCCCGGCCGCCTCGGCCGCCGACTCGGTCTGCGTGCCGGCCGGAGCGGCCTGCGCCGGCGCGAACACCGAGTACAGCGCCCCGGTGAGGATCAGCGAGGCCATCAGGCCGGCGACGTTGGCGAGACGACGGCGGTGCTTGGACCTCCGTCGCGCGCGGGCCCGCTGGTCCGGGCTCGCGGCGTCGGCGAGCGGGGCGTCGGGGTGAGGGTTCGTGGTGGACACCGGTTCCCTATCGGATGAAGTAGATCGTGGCGAACAAGGCGATCCACACCACGTCGACGAAGTGCCAGTAGTACGAGACCACGATGGCGGAGGTCGCCTGGGCGGGCGTGAAACGGCCCATGGTGGACCGGATGAGGACGAACACGAAGGCGATCAGTCCGCCGATGACGTGCAGGCCGTGGAAGCCGGTCGTGAGGTAGAAGACCGAGCCGTAGGTGGACGACGAGATCGTCGTGCCGTGGTGCACCAGCTCGTAGTACTCGTACGCCTGCCCGAGCACGAAGACGAGCCCCAGGGCGAAGGTGATCGTGAACCACCGGCGCAGCCCGTAGACGTTGCCCTCCTCGGCCGCGAACACACCGAACTGGCAGGTGACCGACGAGCTGACCAGGATCAGCGTGATCACGAGCGCGTACGGGACGTTGAGCTCCGTGGGCTCGGGCGGCCAGCCGCTCTCGGCGCCGGCCCGTGCTCGGGCGGTGAAGTACATGGCGAACAGGCCGGCGAAGAACATCAGCTCGCTGGCGAGCCAGATGATCGTGCCGACGCTGACCATGTTCGGTCGGGTCAGGGAGTGCACCCGCGAGGTGTCGAAGGTGCTGCTCGCGACGGGGGCCGTTGTCACGAGGGTCATCATGGCATCGGCAGGACCCCGTCACGACTGCGGGTGGTGACGGCGTGGCGCCAATGTGACCAGCTCGATACCGACTCACCGGCCGGGCCTGCGCAGACGTCTCCGGGCACTAGGCTCGGCGGCGTGAGTGCTGCCGAGAAGCCCGCCGCCCCGGCCACCGTGCTCGTCTACAGCCACCGTCCGGAGGTGCGCGACGCGGTCCGCGCAGCGGTCGGCCGGCGGCCCGCCGCTGACGTGGGTCCGCTGACCTGGCTGGAGTGCGTGACCGGCGACGAGGTGGTCGCCGCGGTCGACGCCGGAGGGATCGACCTGTGCATCCTCGACGGCGAGGCCCAGCCCGCCGGGGGCATGGCCCTCGCCCGGCAGCTGGAGATGGAGGTCGCCGACCGCCCGGCCGTCTGCCTGCTCGTCGCCCGGCAGCCCGACCGCTGGCTGGCGCACTGGTCGCGCGCCGAGGCGACGCTGGCCCTGCCGGTCGACCCGCTGGTGGCGCCCGGGGTGGTGGCCGACCTCCTGCGCGCTCGCGCGGGACGGTCCGTGGCCCGCCGGTGACGTCCTCGTCCGCCCCCACGTGGCCGGGGCTGCTGAACCGCCTGCTCGCCGGCCAGGACCTCACCGCCGAGGACACCCGTTGGGCGATGCGCGAGGTCATGACCGGCGAGGCGACGCCGGCCCAGGTGGCCGGCTTCACCGTGGCGCTCCGGGCCAAGGGCGAGGCGCCGCAGGAGGTCGCGGGACTGGCCGCCGAGATGCTGGCGCAGGCGACGCCGGTGCAGCTGCCGATGGACTGCGTCGACATCGTCGGCACCGGTGGCGACGGCGCGCACACGGTGAACATCTCCACGATGGCCGCGGTCGTGACGGCCGCCGCCGGCGCGCCGGTGGCCAAGCACGGCAACCGGGCGGCGTCGTCCTCTTCGGGCGCCGCCGACGTGCTGGAGGCGCTCGGGGTGGTCATCGACCTGCCCGCCGACGCCGTGGCCACGTGCGTGCGCGAGGCCGGCATCGGGTTCTTCTTCGCACCGGTCTTCCACCCCGGCATGCGGCACGCCGCCGCCCCGAGGCGGGAGATGGGCATCGGCACCGTCTTCAACTTCCTCGGGCCGCTGACCAACCCGGCGCGCCCGGTGGCGGCTGCGATCGGTTGCGCCAACGCGCGCATGGCGCCCGTCCTCGCCGAGGTGCTCGCCGCCCGGGGGACGCGGGCGCTGGTGTTCCGGGGCGACGACGGACTCGACGAGCTGACCACCGCGGCGACGTCGGCGGTGTGGACGGTCCGGGACGGCGCCGTGTCGGCCGAGCGGGTGGACCCGGCTGCGCTGGGCATCGAGGCGCCCGCCCCGGACGCGCTGCGCGGCGGGGATGCCCGGGACAACGCCGAGGTGTTCCGGCGGCTCGTGGACGGCGACCGCGGAGCGGTGCGCGACGCCGTGCTGCTCAATGCCGCCGCGGCGCTGGTGGCGTTCGACGAACGGCCCGCGCGTTTGCACGACGCCCTGGCCGCGGGGATGGAGCGGGCCGCCGCAGCGATCGACGACGGTCGGGCGGCGGCGCTGCTGAACCGCTGGATCGCCGTCAGCCGGGAGGTCGCCCCGCCCGGCCGCTGAGCGCCGGCCGCTCAGGCTTCGGTGTCGAAGCCGATGGAGAAGGCTGCCTCGAGGTCGTGGCGCGAGTAGGCGCGGAAGGCGATGTGGGTGTCGGTGTCGAGGACTCCCGCGACCTTGTTGATCCGGCCGGCGATGACCTCCGCGACCTGCTCGAACTCGCGGACGCGGACGATGGCGATCAGATCGGCATCGCCGGCGACGGAGTAGACCTCGCTGACCCCGTCGAGCTCGGCGACGGCCTGGGCGACCTCGGCGATCGAGTCGGTGGCGGCGTCGATCATCACGATGGCGGTGATCACGCGGGGGATGCTATCCGCTCCGGCCGGGCGCGGGTGCCCAGCGACCGCCCGTCGGCGAAGGGGTCCTGCGCGTCACGCCCGGACTCCACCCGCGCCAGGAACCCGCTGTAGGCGCCGGTGCCGGGTGCGGGGGAGGCGAGGGTGCCGGTCAGTTGCACCAACCGGGTGCCGGGCTTCTCCAGCCAGCGGAGGACGAGCTCGGTCTCGTCGACCGACGTCGGGTCGTCCGCACCGGGAACGGTCTCCGCGGTCGCGAGCAGGCCCGGCAGCACGCTCCGCACGGTGGTGCCACGCAGCGCGTTCCCGGCCGCGGCGAGGCGCCCCAGCCGGACGACGGACAGCTCCCACCCGCCCTGGCCGTCGGGACGGGCCAGCACGAGCTCGGGCACGGCAGCCAGCGACTCGAGCCGTTGCCGACGGCGGAGGGCCCGGACCAGCACGGCGACCCGGTCGCGCAGCACGGCGGCGTCCTCGTAGCGCTCCTCGGCGGCGAGCCGCTCCACCCGGTCCAGCAGCGGGGCGAGCAGGGGACGGGGGTCGTGGCCCACCGCGGCGGCGAAGACCGCCGCCACGCCGGCGTACTCGGGAACCGACTGGGCGCCGGTGCAGGGGGCGCCGCAACGCCCCATGTCGGCCAGCGCGCAGGCGTTGACCGGCGTGCGGGGGGAGAGGCGGGCGGTGCACTGCCGCAGCGGCAGCACCTCGTGGACGGCAGCCACGGCGGCGTCCGCGGCGCGGCGGTCGGGGAACGGCCCGAGGAACACGCCGGCTTCGGGGCGGACCCGGCGGACCACCGACAGCCGCGGGAAGGGCTCGTCGGTGAGCCGGACCCACAGCGCGCGCTCGGGGAAGCGGGACCGCCTGTTGTACCGCGGCTTGTGGCGGGCGATGAGCCGCAGTTCGCGGACCGCGGCCTCGAGCGCGTGCGCGCACGGGATCGGCTCCACCCGCTGGGCGAGGCCGACCATCTCGGTGATGCGGCTGCGCTGCTCGCCCGAGGTGAAGTAGCTGCGGACCCGGCTGCGGAGGTCGCTGGAGGTGCCCACGTAGAGCGGCTCGTCCCCGGGGCCGCGGAACAGGTAGACGCCGGGGCCGCTGGGGACGGCGTCGGCCAGGTGCCGCTTCCGCCGACGCTCCGGATCGACCTGCCGGGTCAGCCCGGTCAGCTCCTCGAGGGTGGTGACGCCCAGGGGGCCGAGCCGCTCGAAGAGGCCGTGCAGCACGTCCACCGTGGCCCGCGCGTCGTCCAGGGCCCGGTGCGTGGGCGAGGTGGTGGCGGAGAAGTACGGGGCCAGGGTGGCCAGCTTGCAGTTGGGCACCTCGTCCCGGCTGAGCAGCCGCCGGGCGAGGACGGCGGTGTCGACGGACGCCGCCGTGGGCCACACCAGGCCGTTCTCGGCGCACGCCGCCTTGAGGAACCCGAGGTCGAACGGGGCGTTGTGGGCGACCAGGACGGCGCCGCGGGCGAACTCGAGGAAGGTGGGGAGCACGGCCCCGATCCGCGGGGCCGTGGCGACCATCGTCGAGGTGATCCCGGTCAGCACGCTGATGTAGGGCGGGATCTCGTGGCCTGGGTCGACGAGGGTCTGGAACTCGCCGAGCACCTGCCCGCCGCGGACGCGCACGGCCCCGATCTCGGTGATGGCGCTGTCCTTCGGGGACCCGCCGGTGGTCTCCAGGTCCACGACGACGAACGTGACCTGCGCCAGCGGTGTCCCGACCTCCTCGATGGAGACCTGCTGGTAGCGCAGCGGTGCGGGGGAGGGGGCCACGGGGCGGACGCTAGGTCGGGGGGCTGACACTCCGGGGGACGCGCGCCGGGGCCGGCCGCGCACCGGCCCCCTGACCGGGGGTCCGGGGCTGCCCGCATCGAGTGGGACCTGGTGTTCCGGCCCCGATCGGGACACCATGCCTGCCAGTGGCCGTCGCGTCCGGTTCGACCGGCCCGCAGGCAGAGGTGGTCGGTGATGCCCGCGCGCTCGAGGTGGCGCCCGCCCGCCCGGGCCCGGCGGTGCGTGGTGGCCGCGGTGCTGGTGGCGGGCGCGGCCGTGCTGCTGCCCGCCGGGCCGGTGGCCGCCGCGCCCAGCGACCAGCCGGGTGGCACCTCCGGCGTGCTGGACAGCCGCGACCTGGACCAGCTGCAACGGCGGGCCGCCGAGGTCCAGGAGGACCTCCGCGCGCGCCAGGGGCAGGTCGTCGCCGCACGCGAGGCGCTGGCCGAGGCGCAGCGGTCGGTGGACGAGGCGAGGGCGGTGCTCGAGGACGCCCGGGGCGTGCTGGCCGGGCACCAGCGCGAGGTCGCCGGGTACGCCGTCGCCGTCTACCGGGACGGTGGCGCCCTCACCCCCCTCACGCTCCTGCTCGCCGGTGGGGATCCGGGGGAGGTCCTCGCCGGCATGGGCTTCCTCGACGCCGTCGACGCGCACCTCGCCCACCTCATCGGCATCGCGGAGAGCCACCGGCGCGCCGCCCTGGACCAGCAGCAGCGCGCCCAGGCCGCGCTCGACGCAGCCCAGGGGCGGGCGGACGAGGTGGCCGCGCGGGTGGCCGCGCTGGAGGCGGCCGCCGACGCGGTCACCACGGAGCTGCACGACACGCTCGCCGTCGTCGACCGGCAGCTGGCGGCGCTCCAGGGGGAGCAGGCGTCGGTGAACGAGCAGACGGCGGCCAGCTGGCGGGCCTACGTCGACCAGCTCCGGACCGCCGGCCTCGCGGACGTGCCCGCCGCTGCGCTGCGGGAACCCGAGCGCAGCCTCCCCGACCGCCTGGCTCCGGTGGGCGCCGCCGGGGGCGGCGCGCAGCGCGGGGTGGCCCAGCTGCCCGGGCGGCCGAGTTCGCTCCTGGTGCTGCCCGCCGAGACCCTCGCCGCCGTCAGCGGCGCGATGGAGGCCCTGGGGCAGCCGTACGCGCCGGGGACGGCGGGGCCGGAGTCCTGGGGCTGCGGCGCACTGGTCCGGGTGGCCTACGGCCGGGCCGGTGTCCAGCTGCCCGCGACGCAGGAGGAGCTGTTCGCGAGCGCCGTGCCGGTGGACCGCGCCGACGTCCTCCCCGGCGACCTGGTCTTCCTGGGCTCCCCGGAGGCGGGGCTCGGGCACGTGGGCATCGCCCTGGACCCGCGGACCATGCTGACCGCTGACGCGCGGGCCGGCGCGGTCGTGGTGCGCACGCTGCCGGGCGACCAGGTGCTGGCGATCGGCCGCCCGGTCCTCGGCCAGCGGCCCCCTGTCGCCGTCCCGGGGCCGGCCGCGGGGGCGCTGCGGACCGAGTGCGGCAACACCGTCTACCCGCCCAGCTACGACGGAGCCCGCGCATGGGGCGGCTACCCGAACGGCCTCATCCCGCCCAGCGCCATGTGCCCGCTGGGCGTCGGCGGGCACGCGCTGCGCTGCGACGCGGCCGCCGCCTACCGCGCCATGTCGGCGGCCTACGCGACCGCCTTCGGCAGCCCGTTGTGCATCACCGACTCCTACCGGACCTACGCAAGCCAGGTGCGGCTGTACGGGGAGAAGCCGGCCCTGGCCGCGGTGCCCGGCACCAGCAACCACGGCTGGGGTCTGGCGGTGGACCTGTGCGGTGGCGTCGAGACGTTCGGCACCCCGCAGTACGCCTGGATGGCTGCCAACGCCGGCCGGTTCGGCTTCCTGCACCCCACGTGGGCCGATCCGGGCAACGGGCGCGAGGAGCCGTGGCACTGGGAGTTCGCGGGCAGCTGATCCGGCGCGGGCCGTCGGTGGCGCGGCGGAAATGTCGGTGGCCCTTCCTACCGTGCGCAGCAACTCACGGAGGAGAAGAAGCGATGCTCATCGATTGCGACACCTGCACCGCCCGCGGGACCGGCTGCGCCGACTGCGTCGTGACCGTGCTGCTGGGAGCCCCGCCCGGGTGGCAGGGGGGCGACCCGGTCGTCGTGCCGATGACCGGGCGGCCGCGTGGCGGGCCGGCCGCGGCCGCCGAGGACGTCGTCGTGCCACCGCCGGGCGTGGTGGTGGAGTTCGACGAGGTGGAACGCAGCGCCGTGCGCGCGCTGGCCGAGGGCGGCCTGGTTCCCCCGCTGCGGCATCCCGACGGGCACGGCGGGGAGCGGTCCGGACGGCGCACCGGCTGATCGCCGCCGCACCCCGCGGCGAGGGCCGGGTGACCACCCGATCGGGTGAATGCCCAGGTGGGCGGCCAGGCGCCCGACGCACACGTCTCAGCTGTCCCTGTTTGTCACAGGCGCATCACGGTCGTAGGGTTCCCTCCGTTCGGCCGGGTGGTCGTCATCCATCGATGGATGGCCTCGACCGGACACCGCCTAATCACCGCGTGGCGCGCACCACTGCGCCCGAGGTGTACCGGGGACCCACCGCACTCTGGGGTGAGTTCTCCCGCCGCCGGCTCGCCGGTGGGTGGGGGATAGGGCCAGTCTTCCCAGCCCGAACCCGTCAGCTAACTCGGTCGGCGGTCGAAGTGGAAGAAACGGAGAGCCGCCGCACGTGGCGACCCCTCACGCACTACTGACGCACGCCCCCGAACAACTCCACACCGCCGGCCGGCGCAGCTCCGCCAGCGCCCGCCGCTTCGGACCGCTCCGTTCGGGGCTCCTGGTCAGCGCCGTCGCAGCCCTGACCGTCACCGTCCTCCCGGGTACCGCGTCGGCGGTCCCCGGCACCGCCGACGAGATCGCCGCCCAGGTGGCCGAGGCCAGCCACGAGCTGGAGGTCGTCTCCGAGCAGCTGAACGAGGCGCGCGTCGTCCTCGAGGGCCACCAGCGCGACGCGCAGGCCGCGAGCGAGGCGGTCGCGGAGGCGGAGGGCCGGCTCGGCTCCCTCGACGGCCACATGCGCCGGCTGGCCCGCAGCGTCTACACCGGCAGCGGCATGTCGCCGCTCGACGTCCTGCTGACCAGCACCTCGGCCGACCAGCTGGTCGACCAGCTGGGCACCCTCGACGCCATCGCCGGGCACACCAGCGAGGTGCTCACCGAGGTGTCGCGCGCGGCCGAGGACGCGGAGCAGGCCCGCGACGCCGCCGAGGAGGCCGCGGCGGACGCCCGGCGGACGGTGGAGCAGATCGCCGCCCAGCAGGAGGAGCTCGAGGCGAAGATCGCCGACTACCAGCGCCGGTACGAGGCGCTCACCGCGCCGCAGCAGGAGCAGGTGGCGCAGGCCCACGGTGGTACCGGCCTCCCGGCGCCCACCGGCGCCGTCATCGCGCCGAGCTCGGCCGCCCAGGTGGCGGTGAACACCGCGCTCGCCCAGATCGGGGACCCGTACGTGTGGGGTGCCGGCGGGCCGAACGCCTTCGACTGCTCGGGGCTGACGTCGTACGCCTACGCCGCGGCGGGTGTGATGCTGCCGCACTCCAGCCGGTCGCAGAGCCAGATGGGCAGGCCCGTCTCGCGCGGCGAGCTGCAGCCTGGCGACCTGCTGTTCTTCTACAGCCCGGTGAGCCACGTGGGCATGTACATCGGCAACGGCCAGATGGTGCACGCCTCCACCTCCGGCCAGCCGGTGAAGGTGGCGAGCGTGGACTCGATGGGGAACTACAACAGCGCCCGTCGCATCGCCGGCTGACGGCTCCGGGAGCATCGCAGCGAGGAACGAGGGCCGGTGATCCCGACAGGGGTCGCCGGCCCTCGCGGTCGCTGGCCGGTCAGGTGACCGAGGGCCCGATCCCGAGGACCTCGGGCAGGCCCGGAGGACGGGAACACGGTGAGGGCGGGCCTCGCGACCGGGTCGAGCAGGATGCCGGCCGCCCAGCACGTCCCCGAACCGGGACGGGCCGCTGCGGTTGGCCCGCCTAGGATCGGCCGGGTGAGCGTTCGCCGGGCCGCCCTGGTGGCCGCGGCCCTGCTGGGGATCGCCGTCGTCGTCGTCATCGTCGTCCGCACCCCGTGGGACGTGCTGCCCGAACCGCCCGGAGGGCACACCGAGCCCGACCCGACCGCTGGCCTGGACCCCGCGGCGATCGAGCGCGCGGAGGCCTTCGCCGCCGCCCTGCGACCCGCGTCGCTGCTCTCCCTCGTCCTCGGGCTGGCGGTCTCGGCCGTGCTGGGGCTCACCCCGCTGGGGGCCCGCCTGATGCGGTCGCTGGGGGCGCGGTGGAGGGACCGCTGGGTCGTGCAGGTGGTGCTGGGGGTGCCGGTCCTGCTCCTCCTGGGCCGCGCCGTGACCCTGCCGATCTCCGCCTACGCGGAGTCCGTGCGCACGCGCTACGGCCTGTCCACCCGCGGCTGGGGGCTCTGGCTGCGCGACGTCGCCGTCTCGTGGGCCATCAGCGCGGCGCTGACAGTGGTCGTGGTGCTGGCCTTCCTGTGGCTGGTCCGTCGCGCGCCGCGCACCTGGTGGGCCTGGGGCGGGGCGGCAGTGGCCGGCTTCGTCGTCGTCGGCTCGTTCCTCTACCCGGTGGTCATCGAGCCGGCGTTCAACTCCTTCGAGCCGCTGCCGGCGGGTGAGCTGCGCAGTGACCTGCTGGCGCTCGCCGAGGAGAACGGCACCCCGGTGCAGGACGTGCTGGTCTCCGACGCCTCCCGGCGGACCACGGCGCTGAACGCCTACGTCTCCGGGTTCGGCTCCACCCGGCGCATCGTGGTCTACGACACCGTCCTCGGCGAGCTGCCCGACGCGGAGATCGAGTCGATCGCGGCGCACGAGCTCGGGCACGTCGCCACCGACGACGTCCTCACCGGCACGCTCATGGGCGCGCTCGGCGCGGGCGCGGCGACCGCCCTGCTCGGCTGGTTGCTGATGTGGACGCCGCTGCTGCGCCGCGCCGGGGCGCCCTCGGCCGGCGACCCCCGCGTGGTCCCCCTGCTGCTGTTCCTCGTCGCCGTGGGCAGCCTGCTGGCCACACCCGTGCAGAACCTGGTGTCGCGCCAGGTCGAGGCCCGCGCGGACCTGCACGCCCTCGACCTCACCCGCGATCCGGAGGCCTTCACCGCCATGCAGCAGCGGCTCGCCACGGCCAACCTCGGCGATCCGGACCCGCCGGCGGCCTGGCACTGGTTCTTCGGCAGCCACCCCACGACCGCGCAGCGCATCGCGATGGCCGAGGACTGGGCGCGCCTGGAGGGGCCGTGAGCCGGACGCTCGTCGTCACCAACGACTTCCCGCCCCGGCAAGGGGGCATCCAGACCTTCGTGGCGGCGCTGCTGGAGCGACGGACGCCGGACTCGCTGGTCGTGCTGGCGTCGGACGCACCGGGCTCGGCCGAGCACGACCGATCCCTGCCCTATCCGGTGGTGCGCCGGCCGACCGGGATGCTCCTCCCGACGCGGGCGACCGCCCGCGCGGCCGTGGAGCTGGTGGAGCGGTACGGCTGCGACACCGCGTTCTTCGGGGCGGCCGCGCCGCTGGGGCTGCTCGCGCCCGCGCTGCGCGCCGCCGGGGTCCGGCACCTGGTCGGCGCCACGCACGGCCACGAGACCGGCTGGGTCGCCCTCCCGGGCAGCCGGCAGGTGATGCAGCGGATCGCCACGGGGCTGGACGTCCTCACCTACATCAGCGAGTACACCCGCGAGCGCCTCGCCCCGCCGCTCGGGGGCCGCACCCGGCTGGCCCAGCTCTCGCCCGGGGTCGACGTCGACCGGTTCGCCCCCGGGGTCGACGGGACGGCGGTGCGTGCCCGCCACGGGCTCGGTGACGCACCGGTGGTCGTCTGCGTCTCCCGGCTGGTCGCCCGCAAGGGGCAGGACGTGCTCGTGGCGGGGTGGCCGCGGGTGCTCGCCCGTCACCCGGGGGCCCGGTTGCTGCTGGTCGGTGGTGGGCCGGACGAGGGCAAGCTGCGTCGTGCGATCGCCGCCCGCGGCCTGCAGGGCTCCGTCGTGCTGACCGGCCCGGTGGACCACGACGAGCTGCCGGCGCACTACGCCGCCGGAGACGTGTTCGCCATGCCCTGCCGCACCCGGCGCGGGGGACTCGACGTCGAGGGCCTCGGCATGGTCTTCCTCGAGGCCGCGGCCAGCGCCCGCCCGGTCGTCGCGGGCACCTCGGGCGGTGCGCCGGAGGCGGTGCGCGACGGCGTCACCGGGCACGTGGTGGACCCGCGGTCACCGGAGGCGGTGGCGTCGGCTCTGGTGGGGTTGCTCGACGACCCGGGGCGCGCCCGGGCGATGGGCCTGGCCGGGCGGGCCTGGGTGGAGCAGCGGTGGTCCTGGACCTCGATCGCCGCGACGTTCGACGAGCTCCTCACGAAGCACTGAGGCCCGCCGCGCAGGGGCGCGGCGGGCCTCGGTACGCGGCGTTCAGCGGCTGTAGAGCGCGTCCACGTCGGAGCCGAACTCCTTCATGACCACGTTGCGCTTCAGCTTCAGGCTGGGCGTCAGCATCCCGTTGTCCTCGGTGAAGTCGGTGGCCAGCACCGTGAACTTCTTGATCGCCTCGGCCTGGGAGACCGCCTTGTTGGCCTCCTGCACCGCGGCGTCGAGCTCGGCGAGCACGTCGGGGTCCTCCCGCAGCTGGGCCGCGGTGAGGGAGGTGTCCTTGCCCCTGGACTCCAGCCACTGCGGCAGCGCCTCTTCGTCGAGGGTCACCAGCGCGGCGATGTAGGGCCGCTGGTCGCCGACGACGATGCACTGGCTGACCAGCCGGTGGGCGCGCAGCCGGTCCTCCAGCACCGCCGGGGCGACGTTCTTGCCGCCCGCGGTCACCAGGATCTCCTTCTTCCGGCCGGTGATCCTGAGGAAGCCGTCCGAGTCGAGCTCGCCGATGTCACCGGAGTGGAAGAAGCCCTCGGAGTCGATGGCCTCCTTCGTCGCCTCCGGGTTGTTCCAGTAGCCGCGCATGACGATGCCGCCCCGGATGAGCACCTCGCCGTCCTCGGCGATCCGGAACGTGACACCGGGCAGCGGCCGGCCGACGGTGCCGATGCGCAGGGCCGCGTCGTGGTTCACCGAGGCGGCCGCGGTGGTCTCGGTGAGGCCGTAGCCCTCGAAGACGGTGACGCCGATGCCGCGGAAGAAGTGGCCGAGCCGCTCGCCCAGCGGGGCACCGCCGGAGATGGCACCCAGGCAGCGCCCGCCCAGGGCGGCCCGCAGCTTGCCGTAGACCAGCTTCTCGAACAGCGCGTGCTGCACGCGCAGGCCCAGCCCCGGGCCGCCGGTGTCCTGGGCGCGGGACCAGTCGATGGCCACCTGTGCGGCCCGGTCGAAGATCTTGCCCTTGCCGTCGCCCTCCGCCTTGGCCTTGGCCGAGTTGAAGACCTTCTCGAAGACCCGGGGGACGGCGAGCACGAACGTCGGCCTGAACTCGCCGAGGTCCTCGACGAGGTTCGTCACGTCGGGCGTGTGGCCGATGACGGTGCGGTTCTTGATGGCGCCGACCTGCAGCACGCGGGCGAGCACGTGGGCCAGCGGGATGAACAGCAGGAGCGAGCCCTGCACGTTCATGAACCGGTCCAGCAGTGTGATGCCGTTGCCGATCTCGAACAGGAAGTTGGCGTGCGTCAGCTCGCAGCCCTTGGGGCGGCCCGTGGTGCCGCTGGTGTAGATCAGCGTGGCCGGGCTGTCGGCGTGGAGCGTGGCCCGGCGGGCGTCGAGCTCGCCGTCGGGCACCTCCCGGCCGGTCGCGGTCAGCTGCTCGACCGCGCCGTCGTCGATGACGAAGACGGCCTTCAGCTCGGGCGCCTGGTCCCGGATCGACTCGATGGCGGCGGCGTGCTCGTCGCGCTCGACGACGGCGACCGTGGCCCCGGAGTCGGAGAGGATCCACGCCACCTGGTCGGCGCTGGAGGTCTCGTAGACCGGGACGACGACCGCGCCGGCGGTCCAGATGGCGTAGTCGAGGACGGTCCACTCGTAGCGCGTCTTGGCCTGCAGGGCGACGCGGTCGCCGGCGGCCACCCCCGCGGCGATCAGGCCCTTGGCGACGCCGCGGACCTCCTCGCCGAACTGCTGCCAGGTCACGTCGGTCCAGCGGCCGTCCACCCGGCGCCGGAGGCCGACCTCGTTCCCGTGCTCGGCGACGTTGGTCGTGAGCATGTCGGTGAGGGCCTCGTCGGGGCCCACCTCGTGGGTTGCTGGAACGCTGAACTCGCGCACGCCCGGTCCTTTCCTCCCCGACCGTCCGGAGGCACCGTCGCCCGCGGCCCCGGTACGGGGACGTCCGAACAATCTAGCGGCTGGTGCTACCCGGGAGTAGCCGAGTGCCGTGGCGTACGGGGGCCGGGCACGGCGGGGAGCGGCTAGCCTGCTGCCCATGGCCGACCAGTCCACCCAGTCGATCGTCGTCGAGGCGCCTGCGGCCGAGGTCATGGCGGTGATCGCCGACTTCCCCTCGTATCCGCAGTGGGTGACCGCCGCGAAGAAGGTCGAGGTCCTCGAGACCTGCGCGGACGGCCGGGCCCGGCGGGTGCACTTCGTGCTGGACGCCGGCGCGGTGAAGGACGACTACGTCCTCGAGTACACCTGGGACGACGACCGCCGGGTCTCCTGGACGCTGGTCCAGGGACAGATGCAGAAGCGGCAGGAGGGCTCCTACACCCTCGCCGAGACCGGCGGCCGCACCGAGGTCACCTACTCGATCACCATCGACCTCTCCATCCCGATGCTCGGCATGATCAAGCGCAAGGCGGAGAAGGTCATCCTCGACACCGCGCTCAAGGAGCTCAAGAAGCGCGTCGAGGGCTGAGCCGAGTGCGCACCCTCCTGGTCACCGGCCCCGGCGGGACGGGCTCCTCGACGCTGGCGGCCGCCGCGGCCGTCCGCGCCGCCCAGGAGGGCCGGCGCACGCTGCTGCTCTCCCGGCAGCCGCCACCCGTGCCCGGCCTCGACGAGGTCCCGGGGCTGCGCACGCTGCGCGTGCAGGGACGCCGGGCGGTCGAGGACCTGTGGGGAGCCCACGCCGGTGCGCTCGGTGCGCTGCTGCCGCACCTGGAGCTGCCGCCGGCCAGCTCGGTGCTGCCGCTGCCGGGCGCCGAGGAGCTCGCGCTGATGGTGGCCCTCGGCTCCGCCGACGCCGACCTGGTGGTGGTCGACGCCGGCCCCCTGCGGGACGGGCTGGCGCTGGCGGCCCTGCCCGGCGTCCTGCGCTGGTGGCTGGACCAGGCGCTGCCGCCGACGGCCCGGGCGCTGGCCGCCGTGCGGACGGCGACGGTGGCGGCGGGGGCGGCCCGCCAGGGACCGGTGGACGCGCTGCTCGCCGCGCTGCCCGGGCTCGAGCGGCTGCTCGCGCGGGAGCGGCTGGCCGATTCGACCGCCACGGCGGTCTGGCTGGCCGCCGCCGCCCGCGGCCCCGCCGTGCCGGAGCTGCGGAACGCGGCGACCGTGCTGGCCCTGCACGGGTTGCGGGTCGCCACCGTGCTCGCCCGGGTGCTGCCGGTCGGCGGTCCGGGGGAGTGGTGGGCGGGACGCATCGCCGAGCAGGACGCCGCCCGGTCCCGGCTGGCGGAGGTGGCCGCCGTGCACGACGTCCCCGAGCTGCCGGCCTCACCGGCGGACGTGGCCGGTGCCCGGGCCCTGCTGGACGGGCTGGATCTCCCGGCGTCCGGCGGGCCGGCGAGACCGGCCCCGCACCGGGGCGGGTCCGGGTGGCAGTTGGTCGTCCCGCTGCCCTTCGCCGACCGCGCCGCCGTGGGGCTGACCCGGTGGGGCGATGACCTCGTGCTGTCGGTAGGGGAGGATCGTCGTTCGCTGCGCCTGGACTCGCTGCTGCGCCGGTGCGAGGTGACGGGGGGACGGCTGCTCGCCCCCGGCACCGCCGACGCCCGCCTCGAGGTCAGTTTCCGCCCGGATCCGCAGCAGTGGCCGGCCGACCTCCTGGCGGCCGAGGGGAGGATCAGATGACCACCGGTGCCGACTGGCTCGACCAGGCCCGCCGCCTGTTCGACGTCGTCCGGGCCAGCGCCGAGCGGCCCGCCGCCGCTTCCGGCGACGGGCATGGCGGGGACTGCCGCTGGTGCCCGGTCTGCCAGGCGGCCGCCGTCGTCCGTGGTGAGCGTCCCGAGGTGACCGCCGCGCTGGCCGACGTCCTCACCACCACCGCGGCCGCGCTCCGGGCGTTCGCGGAGGACCAGGGCGCCGGCGGCGCCACCCCGGCGACCGGCGACCGCGCCCCCGAGCAGCCCCCCGAGCAGCCCACCGAGCAGTCCACCGGCCAGCCGGCCGTCCAGCGGATCGACATCGCGTGACCGGGCCGGGGGTGACGGCCCGCCCGGCGCTCGGCATCGACATCGGCGGCACCAAGGTCGCCGGTGGGCTGGTGGCGCCCGACGGCACGATCGTGGCCACCGCGCGGCGGGCGACGCCCGGCGCCTCGGTGAGCGACACCGAGGACGCCATCGCGGCCGTCGTCGACGAGCTCGCCGGGGGGCTGGGGGACGAGGTCGTCGGCGTCGGCGTGGGTGCCGCCGGCTGGTTCGACCGCACGGGGGACACCGTGCTGTTCAGCCCGCACCTGGCGTGGCGGAACTCCACCCTGCGCAAGGACCTGGGCGCGCGGCTGCAGCGCCCGCTGTGGGTGGGCAACGACGCCGACGCCGCGGCGTGGGCCGAGTACCGCTACGGCGCCGCCCGGGGTGCCGACCTGGCGCTGATGATCACCCTCGGCACCGGCATCGGGGGCGGCATCGTGCTCGACGGGCGGCTGCGCCGGGGCTCGCACGGGGTCGCGGGGGAGTGGGGGCACATGCGCGTGGTCCCCGACGGGCGGCTGTGCGCCTGCGGCAACCGGGGCTGCTGGGAGCAGTACGCCAGCGGGACGGCGCTGGGCCAGACCGCGCGGGAGGTGGCCCGCACCTCGCCGGCGGCCGCCGCGCTGCTGCTGGAGCGGGTCGACTGCGAGCCCGACCGGCTGACCGGCGAGCACGTGGCCCGCGCCGCCTACGACGGCGACCCGCTGGCGCTCGAGCTGGTCACCGACGTGGGGTACTGGCTGGGCCAGGGGATCGCCGACCTGGCGGCGGTGCTCGACCCCGAGGTCGTGGTGATCGGCGGCGGGGTCAGCGTGCTCGGCGAGATGGTGCTGCGGCCCGCCCGGGAGCGGCTGGAGCGCGCCCTGCCCGGCCGCGGCTTCCGCCCCGGCCCCCGGGTCGTCGTCGCCGAACTGGGGCCGCAGGCCGGCATCGTGGGCGCGGCCGACCTGGTGCGGAGGGCCGTCGCCGAGGGCGAGGCCTAGTCCGCCGGCGCCAGCTCCCGGGCCAGCTGCTCCAGGAACAGGCCGATGTCGGTGACGATGCCGATCGCCTGCGCGCTGCCCCGGTCGGCCAGCTTGGTGACCGTGGCCGGGTTGATGTCGACGCAGACCAGCGGGATCGACGCCGGCAGGATGTTCCCGGTGGCGATGGAGTGCAGCATCGTCGCCACCATGATCGCGAAGCCGACGTCGTGCAGCTCGGCGCGCATCGCGCGCTGACCCTCGATCACGTCGGTGTGCACGTCGGGCAGCGGCCCGTCGTCGCGCACCGAGCCGACCAGCACGAACGGTCTCCCCGCCTGCACCATCGCGTGCATGACCCCGCCGGTGAGGACGCCGGAGTCGACGGCCGCCGGGATGGAGCCGGCCGCCCGGATCGTGTTGATCGCGCGGATGTGGTGCTCGTGGCCGTGCGGCACCCCCGAGCCCTTCGCGAGGTCGACCCCCAGCGAGGTGCCGAACAGCGCCGACTCGATGTCGTGGGTGGCCAGGGCGTTGCCGGCGAAGAGGACGTCGACGTAGCCGGCGCGGATCAGCCGCACCATCGCGGGGGCGGCGCCGGTGTGCACCACGGCCGGCCCGCCCACCCACAGCACCCGCTTCCCGGCGGCCCTGACCTCGCGCATGCGCTCGGCGATCTGCCGGACCAGCAGCGCCTGGGGCTTCTCGCTGGACACCGCGGAGGACATGAACCCGAAGTCGTCCTCCGTGCCGCGTGGGGCCTGCACGGGCAGCTCCACCCGCACCCCCTGGGCCCCGCAGACGACGGTGTCTCCCGCGCGCACGTCGCTCACGGGCACCGTGCGCACGACCGTGCCGGTCTCCTCGGTGGACACCACCAGGCCGCAGTCCATCTCCGGGTTGCGCACCCGCAGCCACTCCCCGTCCAGGCGGACGAGGGTCTCCAGGTTGGTGGTCGAGTAGAAGTCGTCCGGGAAGACCCCGTCCGCGGGGGCGGGGCGGGTCGTCGCCGTCCCCGTCCCCGGGTCGACGGCGTTGGCCCCGTGGACCTGCACCCGCATGAGGATCCGCTCGAGCCGCTCGGCCTCGTCGGCGGTGATCTCGATCAGCGCCGTCGACTCGTCGGCGTGCTCGCGCCCCAGGGCCAGGTCGGCGATCCGGTAGTCCCCGCCGTACTCCAGGACGTCGTCGAGGATGCGGGCGAGGGTGCCGGTGTCCATCAGGTGGCCCGCGACGGTGACGGTGGCGGTGGCGGTGCCCATGCTCAGACCACCGCCCCGTCGTCGCCGTCGTCGGAGCGGTCGCGCATGCGGGAGACCAGCAGCGCCACGCCACCGGCCACCACGCCCACCCCGAGGACGAGGCCGGCGTCGGCCGAGAGGCCGATGATCGAGGGGACGCCGATGAGCAGGATGCCGGCGGCCACCAGCAGCAGTGCGTAGAGGACCGCCGGTGCGGGGACCGGCAGCGGCGGCGGGGCCGGCGGCTCGAAGTGCTCCTCCGGCCGGTCGAGCACCGGCACCTCGTGCGGCGTCGGCGGGGGCGCGTCCGACGGCGCCCCGTCGACGGCCGTGGGGCCGTGCTCGGCCTCGAAGGCGGCCACGATGCGGCGCCATTCGGCGTCCTCGTCGAGGTCGCGCCCGGCGGGCCGGCGGAGCACGCGCGGCTCGGCCGGGTGCTCGTCGGCGTGCTGCTCGACCAGCCCCCGCGCCTCGGCCTGGCGCGACCGGTCGACGAACAGCCGGTCCGACGGCGGGCTGGGGAGGACGACCGACCGGGTGTAGGGGCCGACGTCGGCGGCCGGCTCCAGGTAGGCGGCGATCCCGGCGGCCTCGAGGACGTCGAGGAGGTGCTCGCCCACGCGTGGGTCGACGTCGCGCACCGGGCTCCAGAGCGCGGCGTCCAGGCCGTTGTCGCGGCGGCCCCGTCCGCGCCGCTCGGTCACCGACGCCCGCCCGACGAGGCGCCGGTCTCGTCCACCGGCACGCGCGCGCGGATCCACTCGGCGGACCGGCGGAAGACCAGCGGGGCGTCGTTGTCCAGGGTGGCCACGTGGTAGCTGTCCTCCAGCACGACCTCGGTGGTGTCCGGGCTGGCCACACCGGCCAGCAGCAGGGCGCTGTTCACGGGCTCCACGACGTGGTCCTCGGCGCTGCGGAAGACGATGACCGGCGCCGTGACCAGCCCCAGGTCGGCGCGGGTGGCGGCCCAGAGGCCGCGCAGCTGCAGCATCGCGCGCGTGGGCAGCTTCGGGTAGGCGAGCTCGGTGACGCCGGGCTTCTTGATGTCGCTGGCGATCGGTGCCCAGCGGGGGGTCAGCCGGGCCAGCAGCGGGAGCAGCTTGGCGTCCAGCCGCTGGGTCGTCAGCGCCGGGTTCACCAGGAGCAGTCCGGCGACGTCGCCCGCGCGCACCTCGGCCAGGCGGGTGGCCAGCGTCCCGCCCATCGAGAGGCCGGCGACGAACACCCGGTCGCAGGTGGCGGCGAGCTGGTCGAACGCGTGCTCCACCGTCTGCGTCCACTGGTCGGAGGTGCTGGCGTTGCAGTCCTGCCAGCGGGTGCCGTGGCCGGGCAGCAGCGGGCACCGGACGGCGAAGCCCTCGGCGGCCAGGTGCTCGCCCCAGGGCCGCACGCTCATCGGCGTCGCGGTGAACCCGTGGACGAGGAGCACGCCGGTGCGCCCCGCCGGCCCCTCGCCGCCGGGGAACTCGAACGGCTCGGCGCCGGGCATGACCTCGGGAACGGGGGTCGGTCCGGGCACGGCGCTCCTCCTCGGCATCCGGCGTCGCGCCGGTGTCGGCTACCTCACGACGGGGCCCGGATTGTGATCGGGGCCCCAGGCTCCCTAGTCTGGCAGTCCCCGAGGGAGGCGTGTTGTTCTACTGGTTCCTCAAGTTCGTCGCGATCGGTCCGGCGGTGACCGTGGTCTGCCGCCCGAAGGCCGAGGGCGTCGAGCACGTGCCGGCGACGGGTGCGGCGATCCTGGCGAGCAACCACCTCTCCGCGGCCGACTGGATCTTCATGCCCCTGCAGCTGAAGCGGCGGGTGACCTTCCTGGCGAAGGCGGAGTACTTCACCGGCAAGGGCGTGAAGGGCTTCCTGCAGCGTGCCTTCTTCTCCGGCGCCGGCCAGGTGCCGATCGACCGGTCCAGCGCGTCGGCGGCCGAGAACGCCATCCAGACCGGCCTGCGCATCCTCCGCCAGGGCAAGCTGCTCGGCATCTACCCGGAGGGCACGCGCTCGCCCGACGGCCGGCTCTACCGCGGCAAGATCGGGGTCGCCCGCATGGCGCTGGAGACCGGTGTCCCGGTGATCCCGGTGGCCATGTGCTACAGCTCCCGGAAGCTGCCTTTCGGCAAGGAGCTGATGCGGGTGAAGGTCGTCTTCGGGGAGCCGCTGGACTTCAGCCGCTACGAGGGGCTGGCCGGGGACCGGTTCGTCGAGCGCTCCATCACCGATGAGATCATGTACGAGATCATGACGTTGTCGGGCCAGGAGTACGTCGACGTCTACGGCGCCACGGTGAAGAAGTCGATGGACGCGACGGGCGCCAGCGCCAACGACGTCATCGCGACCCTGCAGCCGCCGGTCACCGAGGCCGCCGACCGCGCACCCACGACGCTCGCCGGCTGACGGGGCAGCAGCCGGTCGAGCACGTCGCGCAGCAGCGTGAGCAGCGCGGCTCGGGGCATCGTGGGGCTCCCGGACCCACTGGGCGACGAGGTCCTCGTTGACGGAGAAGAACGCGCGCACCAGCTGCCGTCGGCGGCGACCTACGGTGGACGGCGTGCGGCGCTTCTTCTACGACACCGAGTTCATCGAGGACGGCACCACGATCGACCTCGTCTCCATCGGCGTCGTCGACGAGACCGGCCGGGAGTTCTACGCCGTGAGCACGGAGTTCGACCCCGGCAAGGCCATTCCCTGGGTGCGCCGCAACGTGCTCGACCAGCTGCCCCCGCCGGCGGACAAGGCGTGGCGCAGCCGCCAGCGGATCCGCGAGGACCTGCTCTCCTTCCTGACCGCACCGGGGGAGGAGATCGAGCTGTGGGCCTGGTTCGCCGCCTACGACCACGTGGCGCTGTGCCAGCTGTGGGGCGCGATGCCGGCGCTGCCCCGGCCCATCCCGCGCTTCACCCGGGAGCTGCGGCAGCGCTGGGACGACCGGGGGCAGCCGCCGCTGCCGCCGAAGCCGCAGGGCACCCACGACGCGCTGGTCGACGCCCGGTACAACCTCGCGCGCTGGCACGCCATCGAGGCCGCGGGCTGACGTGCCCACCACCCGCAGGTGGACCCCGGGGGCGGGAGACGGAACAGTGCCCGGTGTGGGCCGACCCAGCGAGCGCCCGGAGTCCGAGGTGCTGGCGGAGGTGGAGGACGCCTCCGCCCGGGAGCACGGGGTGCCGGCGTCCCTGCTCGACGGGTACCTGACCGCGCTGACCGCCGTGGCGGTGCAGGGGCGCCGGCTGACGGCCGCCGAGGAGGCCCACTGCCGGCAGCTCGGCGCGAGGGCGGCGGAGCAGGGGGTCGGGCTGCCCGCGCTGGTGGACCTGTACATGACCGCGTCGCGCAGGCTCTGGCCCCGCCTCCCGGGCCTCGTGGGTGACTCCCGCGGACGGTCGGGCTCCGTCGACCTGGTGTCCGTCGGCGAGGCGGTGTGGCGCGGGGCGGACACGGCGCTGGCGGCCCTGGCCGCGGGGCACGTCGACGCCGAGCGGGACGTGGTCCGTCGCGAGGAGGCGTTCCGGCGGGAGTTCGTCGACGACCTGCTCACCGGCCGGTCGGAGGTCGGCGCGCTCGTCGAGCGGGCCGCCCGGCTGGGGCTGGCGCTGACCGGCAGCCACACCGTGACGGTGGCGGCGACCGACCGGCCCACCGACTCCGGCATGCCCCTGACCGGGTGGCTGGAGGCGGAGGCGCGCGCCCGCTTCGGCGACCGAGGGCTGCTCGTCGCGGCGAAGGACGGTCGGCTCGTCTGCGTGCTGTCCTCGGTCCCGGCGCCGGGTGGGCGGGCCCCCGACGACGACGCGCTGGCCGAGCTGTCCGGCCAGGCGGTGGGCCGGCTGACCCGCCGTGCGCGGTGGCGGGTGGGGGTGGGGCGCTCGTACCCCGGTCCGCGGGGGGTCCTCCGCTCCTACCGCGAGGCGGTGGACGCCCTCGAGGTCGCGCAGCGGCTGAGCCTCCCCGAACCGGTGGTCCACGCGCGGGACATGCTCGTCTACCGGGTGCTGCTCCGGGACGAGGAGGCGATCGCCGACCTCGTCGGCACGGTGCTCGGTCCGCTGGTGGACGCCCGGGGTGGCCCCGAACCCCTCGTCGCGACGGCAGAGGCGTACTTCGCCGGCGGGCGCAATGCGGCCTCGGCGGCCCGTCGGCTGCACCTGAGCGTGCGTGCGGTGACCTACCGGCTGCAGCGGATCCGGGAGCTCAGCGGGTACGACCCGGCGGATCCGGCCGACCAGCTGCCGCTCCTCGTCGCCGTCACCGGAGCGCGCCTGCTCGACTGGCCGGCGAGGCCCCTCACCCTCCGCTGAGCAGCGGGTTGCCCGGTCGACGCTGCCGGATCTCGGCAACGAGTGGCAGCGGGTGTCGTCCGGCCCGGCCCCTGCCGGCGGCGGGCGCGCAGTCCTAGCGTCGGGACATGGCTCGGACCTTCCACCCGCTCCCGCGGCCCACCGCCTCCCCGGCCACCCCGTCGGTGGCCCGACCCGGCCGATCCGCGCAGCGGCTGCGCGCCGGGCACCCGGCGTCCCGGCACACCGGCGCGGTCGCGGACGGTGCCGAGCTGACCCTGGATATCCGGTGGGGCGGGCGCCGTCCTCTCGTCGAGGTGTCCGGTGAGCTCGACCTGGCGGGCGCTGATCTGTTCGCGGCCCTCCTCGCCCACGTGCGGGCCACCGATCCGGGGCCGATCGCGGTCGACCTCGGCCGCGTCAGCTTCATCGACTCGCACGGGCTCTCCCCGGCGCTCGCCCGCGACGTCGTCCTGGTGGCGGCCTCGCCGGTGGTCGCCCGGGTGCTGCGGCTGCTGGGCCTCCCGATCCCCCCGCCGGGCGAGATCCGGCACGGCGTCGGTCGCCCCCGCCGCGGCCGTCCCCGGTCCGGCGGCGCCTGAGCCGTCGCGGCGAGCCGCTTGCCGCCACCGGGAAGAGACGGCCCCCGGAACGCTGCCCGGTCCCGACCGGGTGCGCTCCCACCGCCCCGGACATCCGCAGCACGTCCGCCACGTCGTCGTGAAGAGGTTCCCCGTGCTCTCCCTGCTCTGGTTGCTCGTCGTCGGTCTGATCGCCGGTTTCCTCGCCCGGGCGCTCGTGCCCGGCAAGGACACCATGAGCCTGGGCGCCACGCTGTTGCTCGGGGTGAGCGGCTCCGTCGTCGGTGGCCTGCTCCTCGGCCTCCTCTTCGGTGGCTTCCGGGACCGCGGCTTCGGTCCCGCCGGGATCATCGGTTCCGTCCTGGGAGCGGTGCTCGTGCTCCTGCTCTACAACCGGTTCTCCGGCCGGCGCCAGGCCGGCTCGGGGGCACGGCGCGGCGTGCGCTGACCTGAGAAGCGCAGAAGGCCCTCTCCCGTCGCCGGGAGAGGGCCTTCCGCCACGCGGCGGCGGCTACACGGTGAAGACGGCGAGCAGCCGGTTGAGCTCCTTGGACAGCCCGTCCAGCTCCTGGGCCGCCGAGCGGGCCCGCTCCACGTCGGTCGCGCTGTCGTCGGCGTCCCGGCTCACCGTGGTCAGCGTGGTGGTGACGGTGCCGGCGCCCTCCGCCGCCGTCGCCACGCTGCGGCTGAGCTCCCGGGTGGTCGCCGTCTGCTCCTCGACGGCGCTGGCGATCGTCGTCTGGTGGTCGTTGATCGCCCGGACCACTTCGGCGATGCGCGAGATCGACCGCACCGCGTCGGTGGTCTCGGACTGGATGCCCTGCACCCGCTGCGCGATCTCCTCGCTGGCCTTCGCCGCCTCCTGCGCGAGCTCCTTGACCTCGTTGGCGACGACGGCGAAGCCCTTGCCCGCATCGCCCGCGCGGGCCGCCTCGATGGTGGCGTTGAGGGCCAGCAGGTTGGTCTGCTCGGCCACCCCGGAGATGACCTTCACGACGTCCCCGATCTCCGCGGAGCTCGCCCCGAGCGCGGCGATCGTCGTCTCGGTCTGCTCCGCGAGGGACGCCGCCTGGCGGCCGACCTCCGCCGCCTCGGCGGCGCTGCGGGCGATCTCGGTGATCGAGACCCCCATCTCCTCGGCGCCGGCGGCCGCGGAGGAGACGCTGCTGCTGATCTCCGCCGCGACGCCGTGGGCCCCCTGCGCCTGGTCCCGGCTGCGGGAGGCCCGCTGCGCCAGGCCGTCGGCGACGGTGGACACCCCTGCGGCGGAGGCGGCGACGTCCTGCGCGCACCGGTGGATGTCGCGCACGGTGCCGGCCACCTTCTCCACGAAGCGGTTGAAGGCGCCGGAGAGCTGCCCGACCTCGTCGTCGCGGGAGTCGTCCATCCGCTGGGTCAGGTCGCCCTCCCCGTCGGCGATCTCGGCCATGCGGTCGCGCAGGTGGGTCAGGGGCTGGGTCAGCCGGTGCCCGACCCACCGGGCGAGCACCCCGCCCAGCACGGCGATCACCAGGCCGGCGACCACCATCGCCCACATCATGGACGAGCGGCCGGACGCGAGGGACTCCTGGGCGCCGGCGAAGTCCTCGTCGCGCGCCACGGTGGCGATGACCCAGTCCCAGGGGGCGTAGTACGACACCCGGACGGTCGTGGGCCCGGCCTGGGGGTCGTCGTAGCGCACGGTCGCCTGCTCGCCGCCTTGCAGTTGCAGGGCGGCGTCGACGATCTGCTGCACGTAGGGCGTGCCGTCGGCGTCGGTGGCCGAGAGCATCTGCTCGCCGTCGCGGCTGCCGTCGGGGCTGATCAGCACGGTGCCGGTGCGGTCCCCCGTGCCGCCGTAGATCTCGACGTGGCCGTTCTCCCCGATGGTGGTGGCCTGCAGGCCCTCGCGGAGCGCGGGCAGGTTCTCCTGCTTCACCCCGACGTAGAGGACGCCGACCACGTCACCCGCGGGCCCGAGGATGGGTTCGTAGGCCGACACCAGCCAGGAGTCGACGACGAAGGCGTTGCCGCGGTAGGTCTCGCCCTTGCTCACGGCGGAGGCGACCGGGTTCGGCGCGCCGTCGGGGTTGACGGCGGGGATGTAGGTGCCGATGGCGCGGGCGCCGCTCGCGGCCTGCACGTTCGTGGCCACGCGCAGGAAGTCGCCCGAGGGCGTCTTCTGGAAGATGGTCACGGTGGCCCCGACCATCGTCTTGACGGTGTCGACCACCGGCGTGGGGACGGCGGCGTCGCTGTTCTTCCCCAGCCACTCGCCGCCGACGAGGACGCGGGGGAGGGTCAGCGGCGTGACCTCGCCGGTCAGCTGGTTCTTGGCGTCCCAGAGGACCAACCCGGTGCCGGAGTCGTCGATCGCGAACCCGCCGGCCTGCTGCAGGACGTACCGGGCGGTGGCGAGGTCGGAGTCGACCTTGGCGGCGGTGGAGGCGCCCTGGGTGGCGACGACGTCGTAGGTGCCGCGGGCCGCCCGGCTGATGTCCTGCTCGACGAGGGCGTCCATGTGCTGCGCGGCGTCGTCGGCGAACCGGCTGCTCTGCCAGGCGCTCACGCCGCCCATGGCCACGCCGGTCGCGGTGACGCTGGCCACCGCGAGGGCCACGACCTTGGTCCGGATGCCCGTGTTCGAGGGAACCGCCCAGGCGGGCAGGTTCGTCCAGCGCATGTTCTGCCTTCCAGGTAGGGGCGGCGATCTGGGTGCCGCCGCTCGACCGGGATATCGGCAGCTCAGCGCGGGGTTCGCCGCGGGAGCGACCGTCTGTGGCCTGATCGTCACCGCGCGGGGCGGGTGGTGCGCCTGGATGGAGTCGCTCCACGGTCCGCCGGCGCCCGCGCCGGGACGCCGTCCCGCTTCGTGGGACGACTCCCTGGCCAGCCCGGAGGGGTCTCGCCGTACCCTCGGGGCGTGAGCCTCCCCGAACCTGCCCAGCTGGTCCCCGGTCTGGACCGGTGGCGGGAACTACCCGCCGCCCAGCAGCCGCGGTGGCCCGACCGGGCCGCGCTGGACGCCGTGCTGGCGACTCTCTCCTCGGTCCCGCCGATCGTCGCCCCGAGCGAGGTCGACACCCTCCGCGCCCAGCTGGCCGACGTCGCGCAGGGCAAGGCGTTCCTGCTGCAGGGTGGTGACTGCGCGGAGACGTTCGACCTCAACACCGAGCCGCACCTGCAGGCCACCACCCGCACGATGCTGCAGATGGCCATCGTGCTCACCTACGGCGCGAGCGTGCCGGTGGTCAAGGTCGGCCGCGTGGCGGGGCAGTACGCCAAGCCGCGCTCGTCGGACACCGATGCCCTGGGCCTGCCCTCCTACCGGGGCGACATGGTGAACGACCTGGAGCCGGTGCTGGAGAAGCGCATCCCCGACCCGAACCGCCTGGTGCGGGCCTACGCGAACTCCGCCGCCGCCATGAACATGATCCGGGCCTACGCCCGCGGCGGCATGGCCGACCTGCACGCCGTGCACGACTGGAACCGCGACTTCGTCGCCAACTCGCCGGCGGGCGTGCGGTACGAGGTGATCGCCCGGGAGATCGACCGCGCACTGGCGTTCATGCGGGCCTGCGGCATCGACTCCGACGCGCTGCGCGGGGTGGAGCTGTTCAACTCGCACGAGGCGCTGATCCTCGACTACGAGCGCGCACTGCTGCGCATGCACGAGGGCCGGCCGTACGCCCTCTCCGCCCACTTCGTCTGGGTGGGGGAGCGGACCCGCCAGATGGACGGCGCGCACATCGAGTTCGTGTCGCAGCTGGCGAACCCGATCGGCGTGAAGATCGGCCCGACGACGACGCCGGAGCAGGCCGTGGAGCTCGTCGAGCGCCTCGACCCGGACGGCGTGCCGGGCCGGCTCACCCTGATCAGCCGGATGGGCAACGGGAAGATCCGCGACGTCCTGCCGGGCATCGTGGAGAAGGTCACCGCCAGCGGGCACACCGTCGTCTGGCAGTGCGACCCGATGCACGGCAACACCCACGAGTCCTCGACCGGCTACAAGACCCGGCACTTCGACCGCGTGGTCGACGAGGTGCTCGGCTTCTTCGACGTGCACCGGGCGCTGGGCACCTGGCCGGGCGGCATCCACGTGGAGCTGACCGGTGAGGACGTCACCGAGTGCCTCGGCGGGGCGATGGAGATCAGCGACGAGGACCTCAACAGCCGGTACGAGACCGCCTGCGACCCGCGGCTGAACACCGGTCAGTCGCTGGAGCTGGCATTCCTCGTGGCGGAGATGCTGCGTGGGTAAGGACCCCCAGAAGGACCCCGTCCTCCCCACCGCTCGCACGCTCGCGGCGGTGCCCTGGACGGGGCCACCGACCCTTGGCATGCTCGGGACGAGCCTCTGGACGGGGCCGTGATCGACCTCCGCTCGGACACCGTCACCCGGCCCACCGCGGCGATGCGCCGCGTCATGGCCGAGGCCGAGGTGGGCGACGACGTCTACCGCGAGGACCCGTCGATCACCGCGCTCGAGGAGCGGGTGGCGGCGATGTTCGGGCACGAGGCCGGCCTGTTCGTCCCCTCGGGGACCATGGGCAACCAGATCGGCATGCGGCTGGTCTGCGAGCCCGGCCAGGAGGTGCTCTGCGACGCCGACGCGCACGTGGTCACCTACGAGATGGGTGCCGCGGCGGCGGTCTTCGGCATCTCCACCCGCACCGTGGTCTCCGACCGGGGTCGGCTGGACGCGGACCAGGTCATCGCGCAGGTGCGGCCGAAGGACGACTGGCACCTCACCGCCACCGCGGCCGTCGCCGTGGAGAACACCCACAACCGCGGCTTCGGCCGGGTGCAGCCGCTCGACCAGCTCCAGCGGCTGTGGGACTGGTCGCGCGGCGCCGACGTCGCCGTCCACCTCGACGGCGCCCGCATCTGGAACGCGCACGTCGCCTCCGGCGTCGACCTGGCGACCTACGGCCGGCTCGCCGACACCGCCTCGGTGTGCCTGTCCAAGGGCCTGGGGGCGCCGGTGGGGTCGGTGCTGGTCGCGTCGGCGGAGCGGATCGCGGCCGCCCGGCTGTGGCGCAAGCGGCTGGGCGGTGGCATGCGGCAGGCCGGGGTGCTGGCCGCGGCGGGCCTGCACGCCCTCGACCACCACCTGCCGCGGCTGGGCGAGGACCACGAGCAGGCGCAGCTGCTGGCCAAGCGGCTGGGGGTCGACCCGGCGTCGGTGGAGACCAACATGGTGGTCGTCGACGAGGTGCCGGCCCCGATGATCGCCGAGGCGGCCAGGGCGCGGGGCGTGCTGGTCGGGCAGGTCGGCCCGCGCCGGATCAGGCTGGTGACCCACCTGGACGTCGACCGCGTCGCGGTCGACCACGCCGCCGACGTCCTCGCGGACCTCCTCGACCGCTAGCGGCCGGGCGGACCGGTGAGAGCGGCCGGCACCGCCAGATCTGCGATGTGGCCCGCATCGGGCGGCTGATGGGGGCGAGTGTGCAGATCTCGCCCGGGTCCGGCCGGGGTCAGTCGCCGATCAGGGAGTTCAGCAGCTTGATGTCCGCGGCGTGGCCGCCGCACGGGTCGCCGTCGCGCAGGCTCGGCGTCTCCACGACCATGGGCACCCCGGCGGTGGTGCGGTGGCGCAGCAGCTCGGCGAACGGGCCGGTGCCGTACTCGCCCGACCCGATCAGCCCCTCGCCGATGGTCGTGTGCCGGTCGCGCTTGGAACCGCAGGCGTCGAGCGAGTCGTTCACGTGCACCAGGCCCAGCCGGCCGGGGCCCACGGTGGCCTCCAGCGCCTCGAGGGTGGCCGACATCCCGCCGGGGGCCGCGAGGTCGTGGCCGGCGGCCCAGGCGTGGCAGGTGTCGAAGCACACGCCCAGCAGCGGGTGGTGCTCCAGCGCGGCGAAGTAGGGGCCGAGCTCCTCGACCGTGGCGGCGAGGGCCTTGCCGCCGCCGGCCGTCGGCTCGATCAGCAGCCGCGGCCCGTCGGGGTCGGCGGCCTCCAGCACGGGCAGCAGCTGCTCGTGGAGCTGGCGCAGGGCCGGTTCGTACCGGTCCTCCCCGACGGCGGACCCGGCGTGGACGACGACGCCCTGGCAGCCCAGCTGCGCGCCGCGCCGCAGGTTGTGCGCGATCGAGGCGACCGACTGCGTCACGGTCGCCTCGGTCGGCGAGCCGACGTTCACCAGGAACGGGGTGTGGATGAACGAGGGCACGCCGCGCTCGGCGCAGCCGGCGGTGAACCTCGCGTCCTGCGCCGGGTCGCCGTCGGTGAGCTTCCAGCCGCGGGGGTTGCCCACGAAGACCTGGACGGCGCGGGCGGCGACGGCGTCGGTGTAGGCGAGCCCGCCCGTGGCCAGGCCGCCCTTGATCTGGATGTGCGCGCCGATGGCGGGCACACCGGGGGAGGTGTGCGACAAGGACCTATCCGAAGGTGAGCAGGATGGTGACGGGGGTGCCGCGCTCCACGGTCTCGCCGGCAGCGGGGCTCTGCCGCAGCACCCGGTTGCCGAAGAACCGGGTGGCCTCCACCTGCAGGCCGGCGGCCCGCAGGATCGCGGTGGCCTCGTCGCCGCTCTTGCCGACGACGTCGGGCACGGTGACCAGCGGGACGCCCGCCGAGACCTGGATGCGCACGGTGCTGCCGTAGGGGACGGGGCCCGCGCCGGGACCTGGTTCGACGGCCATGACCTCGCCCTTGTCGACCTGGTCGCTGCGCCCGTCCTCGTCGCGCTCGACGGTGAAGCCCTGCGCCTCGAGGTTGGCCCGCGCCTGCTCCGGGGTCTGCCCGGTCACGTCGGGGACGGCGACCGGTGCCCGGCCCTGGCTGACCACGACCGTCACGACCTGGTCGCGCTTGAGCGCGGTGCCCGCGGGCGGGTCGAAGCCGATCACATTGCCCGGGGGCACGGCGTCGTCGTAGGCCTGGCCCCGGGTGATCTGGATCGGCAGGTCGGCCTGCAGGCGCGCCTCGACGTCGTCGACCGGCTGGCCCACGAGCTCCGGCGGCACGGTGTAGCGCTCGGGCCCCTTGGAGACGACGACGCGGACGTCGGTGCCGCGGATGAGCTCGCCCGACGACGGGTCGGTCGAGATGACCACGCCCTCCGGCACCGACTCGCTCCACTCCCGCACGACCGGGTCGGGGTCGAGCCCGGCGTCCTGCAGCAGGTCGATGGCCGCGGCCTCCTGCTTGCCGGTCAGCGCGGGGACGTCGGTCCAGCGGCCGGAGCCCAGCCACCAGCCGACCGCGCCGACCGTGATCGCCATGAGCAGGACGACGGCGACCAGCAGCCGGGCGCGGCGCCGCCGGATGTGGTCGGGGACGCCGGGACGCGGCCGCGCCGGCCCGGGGCGACGGCCCTGCACGTCGGTCGTGGGACCGGCGCCCATCCCCGGCAGCATGCTGGTGCGCCCGGCGCGCGAGCCGCGGCCGCCGAGCACCTCGGTGCCGGGATCGCTGGGGTGGCCGGGCCGGGGCCGGGTCGGGCGGTTGGTGGGCCGCAGCGTGGCCGGGCCGGCCGTGCTCTGCCCGGTCGGCACGGGGACCGGGTCGATGCCGAGGTCGGTGCGGACGTCGTGCAGCTCGGCGAGGAACGCACCGGCGTCCAGGGGTCGCCCGGCCGGGTCGCGGCGGGTGGTCCGGGCCACCAGCTCGTCGACCTGCCAGGGCAGGCCGGGAACCTCCGCGGACGGTGCGGGCACGTCGTGGTGGACGTGCTGGTAGGCCACCGCGAGCGGGGTGTCACCGCCGAACGGCGGATGCCCGGTGAGCATCTCGTACAGCACGATGCCGGCGGCGTAGATGTCGCTGCGGGCATCGGCGCGGCCGCGCTCGAGCTGCTCGGGGGAGAGGTAGGCGACGGTGCCGATGAGCACCCCGCCGGTCTGGCTGGTCTGGCCGGTGCCGACGACGGCGCGCGCCAGGCCGAAGTCGGCCACCTTGACCACGCCGTCGACGCCGATGAGCACGTTCTCCGGCTTGATGTCGCGGTGCACGATCCCGGCCCGGTGCGCGGCGGTGAGCCCGGCGAGCACCGGCTCCAGGACGGCGAAGGCCTCGCCGACGGTGAGCCGGCCGCGGGCGCTGAGCAGGTCGCGCAGCGTCCGCCCGCGCACGAGCTCCATGACCAGGAAGACCAGCCCCTGGTCGCTGCCCTGGTCGCTGACCCCGACGACGTTGACGTGGCTGAGCATCGCCGCCGCCCGCGCCTCGCGGGTGAACCGGTCGACGAACGTGGGGTCGTGGGCCAGGTGCTCGGCCATGACCTTGACCGCGACGGTCTTGTGCAGCCGGAGGTCGGTGGCCGCGTAGACGGTGGACATGCCGCCCCGCGCCACCCGCTCCTCGAGGCGGTAGCGCCCCTCGAGAACGAGGCCGACCACGGGGTCGGTCACGGCGGTGTCCACACGGCCGAGTGTAGGAGCGGGGAGGGGCCTGGTCGCTCCACGACGCGGCGACGGGGATCACCGGGGCGCCTGTGACGGATGGAGAAGGACCTCCCCGCAGGGGCCCGGCGCTCGCGAGCTCGCGCCGGGCCCCTGCGGGGAGGCCGCATCAGGCGAGGTCGAGGCCGGGGTACAGCGGGTGCGCGGCCAGCAGCTCGGCGGCCGCCGCCCGGGTGCGGTCGGCGACGCCGTCGGCCACCACGTACCTCGCCTGCGAGGCCGCGCCGTCGCGGGTCGCCGCCGGGGTGGTGGCGGAGAGGACGTCGACGATCAGCTCCGCCGTCCGGTCGAACTCGGCCGGACCGAAGCCGCGGCTGGTCAGCGCCGGGGTGCCCAGCCGGACGCCGGAGGTGTACCAGGCGCCGTTGGGGTCGGCCGGCACTGCGTTGCGGTTGGTGACGATGCCGGCGTCCAGCAGCGCGGACTCGGCCTGGCGGCCGGTCAGGCCGAAGCCGGTGACGTCGATGAGCACCAGGTGGTTGTCGGTGCCGCCGGTGACCAGCCGGGCGCCGCGCTTCGTCAGCCCCTCGGCGAGGGTCTGCGCGTTGTCGGCGACCGCCTGGGCGTAGCCGGCGAACTCGGGGCGGCGGGCCTCGGCGAAGGCGACCGCCTTCGCGGCCATCACGTGCGGCAGCGGGCCACCGAGCACCATGGGGCAGCCGCGGTCGACGGCGTCGGCGAACTCCGGCTGGGCCAGCACGAATCCGCCGCGCGGGCCGCGCAGCGACTTGTGGCTGGTGCTGGTGACGACGTGCGCGTGCGGCACCGGGTCGAAGTCGCCGGTGAGCACCTTGCCCGCGACCAGGCCGGCGAAGTGCGCCATGTCGACGACCAGGGTGGCGCCCACCTCGTCGGCGATCTCGCGCATCGCCGCGAAGTCCACCCGCCGCGGGTAGGCGGAGTAGCCGGCCATGAGGATCAGCGGCCGGAACTCGCGGGCCCGGGCGCGGACGGCGGCGTAGTCGAGCAGCCCGGTCGACGGATCGGTGCCGTAGGACGACTGCTCGAACATCTTGCCGCTGATGTTGGGGCGGAAGCCGTGGGTGAGGTGACCGCCGGCGTCCAGCGACATCCCGAGCATCCGCTGGTCGCCCAGGGCGCGGCGCAGCTGCGCCCAGTCGGTGTCGGTGAGGTCGTTCACGTGCCGGGCGCCGGCCTCCTGCAGGGCGGGCAGCTCGACCCGCTGGGCGAGCACGGCCCAGAAGGCGACCAGGTTGGCGTCGATGCCCGAGTGCGGCTGCACGTAGGCGTACGGCGCGCCGAACAGCTCGCGGGCGTGCTCGGCGGCGAGCGCCTCGACGGAGTCCACGTTCTGGCAGCCGGCGTAGAAGCGGTGCCCGACGGTGCCCTCGGCGTACTTGTCGCTGAACCAGCTGCCCATGGTGAGCAGCACGGCGGGGCTGGCGTAGTTCTCGCTGGCGATCAGCTTCAGCGAGGCGCGCTGGTCGGTCAGCTCCTGGCTGATCGCGTCGGCGACCCGGGGCTCGACGGCGCCGATCACGGCCAGGGCGTTGCGGTAGGCGGCCGAGGCGGCGGTGCCGTCGAAGGAGTGGGTGATGCGGGGGGCGGTGGTCATGAGGGCTCCTGCGCTGAACGACGGTGAGGTGCCCAGGCGCACGGCGACGGTGGTGCGGGCCGCTCCCCGGTGGTGGCCCACCTCGACGCGCCAGTCACGGCCCTCCGGGAGGTTATCGCGCCGCCACCACCGTGTCGGCGGGTACCGACCGGACGTCGTCGAGCCCGCACAGGACCATCGTGTGCTCGAGCTCCTCGGCGAGGCCGCCGAGGACCCGCGCCACGCCCTGCTCGCCCCCGGCGGCGAGCCCCCAGACGACCGGCCGGCCGAGGAAGACCGCCGAGGCCCCCAGGGCGAGCGCGGTGAGCACGTCCGACCCGGAACGGATGCCGCCGTCGGCGTAGACCTCCACGTCCTCGCCGACGGCGTCGACGATCTCGGGGAGCGCCTGGGCGCTGCTCACCGCGGGGTCGACCTGCCGGCCACCGTGCGTGGTGACCCACACGGCGGCGGCGCCGGCCTGCACGCAGCGGACGGCGTCGTCGCCCCGGAGCACGCCCTTGACCACCACCGGCAGGCCGGAGAGTTCTCCGAAGCGGGCGATCTCGTCGAAGGTCCAGGTGGCGGTGGCCAGGCCGTCGAGGGTCGGCTCCTCGCCCTCCGGGGGCCGGTTGGCCATCCGCACGCCGGCGCGGTGCACGAAGTCGTGGCGCAGGTCGCGCCGGCGGCGCCCCAGCAGCGGGACGTCGACGGTCATGACCAGCGCCCGGTAGCCGGCGTCCCCGGCGCGGCGGGCGAGGTCGTCGGTGTGCCGCTCGGAGTGCATCCGGTAGAGCTGGAACCACTTCGGGCTGCCGGGCTCGACGGCGGCGACCTCCTCCAGGCTGTGGGTCGCGCTGGTGGACACGGTCATCAGGGCACCGGTGGCGGCGGCGGCCCGGGCGGTGGCGAGCTCGCCGTCGGGGTGCGCCATGGCCTGGTAGGCCCAGGGGGCGATGCCGATCGGGGTGCCCACCGACGTGCCCAGCAGCTCGGTGGCGAGCGAGGCGGTGGTGGTGCCGCGCAGCACCCGGGGCCGGAGCCGCCAGGTGCGCCAGGCCGCCGTCGCCTCGCCCATCGTCGTCTCGGTCTCGGCGCCGCCGGCGTAGTAGTCGTAGACCGGCCGGGGCAGCAGCTCCCGGGACCGGGCCTCGAGGTCGACGAGGTCGACGAACGGCGGCTCCGGGCGGGGGTCCTCGGCAACCTCGGTGACCTCGGCGGCCTCCGCCCCGTCGTGCCGGCCGGTCGGTCCCGGCACCGGGCTGCCCGCTGGTCCGCTGTTCGCCATAGGCTGACACTCTATGGAGACGCTCACCCCCGCGGAGGTCGCCCAGCTGCTGGGCACCTCCCCGAACCGGGTCCGGCAGCTGCTGCGCGACGGGAAGCTGATGGCCGTCCCCGGCAGCGGGAACGGCAAGATCCCCGCCGACTTCGTGCAGGACGGGGTGGTCCTCAAGCACCTGCCCGGGCTGCTGACGGTCCTCCGGGACGGCGGCTTCAGCGACGAGGAGGCCTTCGAGTGGCTGTTCCGGGAGGACGAGTCGCTGCCCGGCACCCCGGTGCAGGCGCTGCGGGACGACCGGCACACCGAGGTCACCCGGCGGGCGCAGGCGCTGGCGCTCTGAGCCGGGTGCATCCGGGGGCGGGCCGGGGACGGAAGCGGGTTCCGTGGAGCGGCTGACGTACCTGGGCCTGCTGGTCGGCTGCCTGGTGGTGACCGCACCGCTGGAGCTGCTGCTGGGCGTGCGCGTCTACGCGCGCTGGCGGCGGTTCCTCCTCGCCGTCCTCCCGATGTTCGTCGTCTTCGTCGGCTGGGTGCTCTACGCCATCGCGCAGGGCCACTGGGACTACTCGGCGGCGCGCACCGTCGGCGTCCGGCTGCCCGGGGGGATCCCGGTGGAGGAGGTCCTGTTCTTCCTCGTCGTCCCGCTGTGCTCGGTGCTCGCGCTCGAGGCGGTGCGGAAGGTGACCGGCTGGGATGCGGGCTATCCGGCGAGGGAGGCCGAGAGGTGAGCTACAGCGCCCTGGCGGTGACCGCGGTCGCCGCCGTCCTCGTGGTGGACCTGGCGGTCCTCCGCACCCGCATGGTCACCCGGCGGGTGTTCTGGGTCGCCTACGCGATCATCGTGTTCTTCCAGCTGCTGATGAACGGCGTGCTCACCGGGCTGGACGTGGTGACCTACGACCCGGCCACGATCTGGGGGCCGCGGATCGCCTACGCGCCGGTGGAGGACCTGCTCTTCGGCTTCGCCATGGTCACCCTCACCCTCGCCACCTGGGCGGCGGTCAACCGCCGGGCGAACACGGCCAGGCGGCGCGGCCTGGAGACCGACACCCGCCGGTCGAGCACCCGGTAGTCGGCCCGCTCGATCTCGGTGAGGATCCCGCCGTAGAGGGCGGTGGCCGCGCGCACGCAGTCGCGCGACTCCGGCGCCAGCATCGGGGTGCCGGGCGCGGCGTCGTCGTACCGGCGGCGCACGATCGCCACCATCTCCCGCATCAGCTGCCGGAACCGGTCGTCGAACCGCTTGGCCGCCAGCTGCTCCCGGGTCACCCCGTGCGCGGCCATCAGGTCGGCGGGCAGGTAGACCCGGCCGCGGTCGACGTCCTCGCCGACGTCGCGCAGGAAGTTCGTCAGCTGGAACGCCTCGCCGAGGGCGACGGCGTGCGGTGCCGCCTCCTCGCGGGCGATGCCCGGAGCGGTGCCCAGCACGGGGAGCACCTGCAGGCCGATGACCGACGCCGACCCCCACATGTAGCGGTCCAGCGCGTCGAGGTCGGCGTAGCCGGTGACGTCGAGGTCGCTGGTCATGGCGGCGAGGAAGTCGACCAGGTGCTCGACCGGGATGCCGTAGCGCCGGTAGGTGTGCACCAGCGCGAGCCGCACCGGGTCGTCGGACCAGCCCGTCTCCAGCTCGGTGAGCAGCGCCGCCGACCAGGTCATCAGGTCGCCGGCCGGGTCGGCGCCGGGGTGGTCGACGAAGTCGTCGGCGACCCGCGCCGCGGCGTAGAGGGCGTGCACCGCCGGCCGCCGCTCGGGGGTGAGCAGGCGGGTGGCCAGGTGGTAGCTCTTGCCGTGCTCCGCGGCGATGGCGGCGCAGTGCCGGTAGGCGGCCGCCAGCTGCGCCTGCCGGGCGGCCTGGGTACCCGGCGGCCGGAGCGGGCTCACCGCGCCACCGGCCCGGTGATCCGCTCGGCGGCCAGCCGGCCGCTGATCAGCACCATGGGGACCCCGACGCCCGGCTGCACCGACGACCCGGCGAGCACCACGTTCTCGGGGCCGCGGCGGGGCAGCGTCGGGGTGCGGAACGGGCCGGTCTGGCCGAAGGTGTGCGCCAGCGCGAACGGCGTTCCGGCCGCCATGCCCTGGGCGGCCCAGGTGGCCGGGGTGTCCATGTGCTCCACCTCGATCGCGCCGGTGACGCCGGTGAAGCCGCGGGCCTCCAGGGTGGCCAGCAGCTCGTCCCGGTAGCGGGGCCCGAGGGCCGCCCAGTCCAGGTCCGGGTTGCCGCCGCTGCGCGGGTCCAGGTTCGGGGTGGGCGCGACGACGCTGAGCACCTGCCCGCCCTCGGGGGCCAGGGACCGGTCGGTGACCGAGGGCATGCTGATCAGCAGGCTGGGGTCGCTCATCGGCCGGCCGTCGCGGGTGAGCTCGTCGAACACCCCGCGCCAGGAGTGCCCGAAGCTGATCGTGTGGTGCGCCTGCCCCGGCAGCTCGGCCCGCACGCCGAGGTGCAGCGCGACGCAGGAGGGCGAGTAGACCGGGCGGCGGGGGCCGCGCAGCCCCGGCACCAGCGCGTGCGGCGCGTCGGTGGTGACGACGACGGCGTCGGCGGGCAGCCGATCGCCGTCGGCCAGGACCACGCCGGTCACCCGGTTGCCGAGCGTCTCCAGTTCGCCGACGGCGGTGTCGTACCGGAGGACCACCCCGGCGTCGGCGGCGGCGCCGGCCAGCGCGCGCGGCACCGCGCCGATCCCACCCACCGGGTGCCACACGCCGGCACCGATGTCGAGCTGCGCGATCACCGCGTAGGCGGCGATGGCGCGGAAGGGGGAGACCCCGGCGTAGAGGGCCTGGAAGCTGAACAGCCGGCGCAGCCGGTCGTCGGCGAAGTACCGCGCGACGTGCCGGGACAACCGGCCGAAGCCACCCCGGCGGGCGAGCGCCAGGAGCTCGGGGCCCAGCAGGTCCAGCGGCGAGTCCAGGTTGCGGTCGATGAACGTGGTGAGCTGCAGCCGGTACAGCTCGGCGAGGTCGGCGAGGTAGCGCCGCAGGGCGGCGGCCTCGGCCGGCCCGCACAGCGCGGCCACCTCGGCGGCGAACGCCGCGGGGTCGGCGTGCACGTCGAGCGAGGTGCCGTCGGCGAACTGCGCCCGGTAGCTCGTCCGCAGCGCGCGCAGCTCGAGCCGGTCCTCCAGCCGCTCGCCGACGGCGGCGAGGGTCTCGGCCACGATCTCCGGCGCGGTGAACACCGACGGCCCGGTGTCGAGCGCGTAACCGCGGCGCTCGATGCGCCCGGCCCGCCCGCCGGGCCCCCCGGCGCGCTCGACGACGGTGACCTCGCGGCCGGCCCCGCGCAGGCGCAGCGCCGCGGCCAACCCCGCGAGCCCCGCCCCGACGACGACGACGCGGTCGGTGCGACCCGGAACGGTGCGCACCATCAGGCGGTGCGTGACGTCGCGGCGACCGCGAGCGCGTCCAGCGCCGCGCGGGCGTCCTCGGCGAGGGGTGCCTCGGCGATGGCCTGGCGGGCCCGGGCGGTGCTGGCGGCGATGCGCTCCTCCACCCGGTCGCGGGCGCCGGTGGTGACCAGCAGCGCGCGCAGCGCCTCGAACTCGTCGGGCCCGGCCGCGGGGTTGCCGAGCAGGTCGCCGAGCAGCCGGCGCCCGGCGTCGTCGGCGGCCTCCTCGGCCAGCGCGACCAGCAGCGTCTGCTTGCCCTCGCGCAGGTCGTCGTCGACGGACTTCCCGGTGACCTCGGGGTCGCCGAAGACCCCGAGCAGGTCGTCGCGGAGCTGGAACGCCTCGCCCAGGGGCAGCCCGATGGCCGAGCAGGCCTCGACCACGGCCGGGCCGGCCCCGGCGATGGCGGCGCCCAGCTGCAGCGGGCGCTGCACCGTGTACCCCGCGCTCTTGTAGCGGGCCACGGTGAGCGCGCCGTCGGGCCCGGGCAGCCCACCGGCGGCGCGCAGCAGGTCCAGGTACTGGCCGGCGGTGACCTCGGTGCGCATGGCGTCCCAGACGGCGCGCGCCCGGCCCAGGGCCGGCTCCGAGATGCCCGAGCAGCGCAGCATCTCGTCGGACCAGACCAGCGCCAGGTCGCCGACGAGGATCGCCGCGCCGACGCCGAAGAGGTCCTGGTCGCCGGAGAAGCCGTGGGTGGTGTGCCGGTCGGCGAAGCCGATGTGGGTGGTGGGGCGGCCGCGCCGGGTGCCGGCGGCGTCCATGACGTCGTCGTGCACCAGCGCGCTGGCGTGCACGAACTCCAGGGCCGCGACCGCGCGCAGGACGGCGTCCTCGTCCTCGCCGGCGCCCGGGCCCTGTCCGCGCGCTCCCCGCCATCCCCAGTAGGCGAACGAGGGGCGCAGCTTCTTGCCACCCGCGGCGACGGCGCAGACCTCGTCGACCACCGGGACGAGGCTGGCGTCCATCGCGGCGAGCGTGCTGCGCTGCTGGTCGAGGAAGCGGGTGAGCGCCTCGGCGACCGCGGCGCGCACCCGGTCCAGGTCGGCCACCGACAGCGGAGGTGCGGGGCGGGCGGACTCGCGCGGCTGCGCCCCGACGATCATCTGGTCAGTATCGCCCGATCCGGTGGGGTGCCGCCGCACCAGCAGGGCGGCGGGGGTGCTCCGCTGCATCGTTCCTCCGTCGCTCGGTGGTCGGGACACGCCTTCTTCCGGGCGCGGGAGCGCTGCGGATGCACCTGCCGGGGGAGTTCTCCGACAGGACGGTCGCGGGCGGGCTGCCGCACCGCCCGTACCCTCGGATGCCGTGACACCCACCGTCCGTGAGCTCCTGGCCACCGAGCGCCCGACGTGGTCGTTCGAGTTCTTCCCGCCGAAGACCCCGGCGGGTGAGGAGCTCCTCTGGACGGCGCTGCGCGAACTCGAGCGGTTGCACCCCTCGTTCGTGTCGGTCACCTACGGCGCCGGCGGCTCGACCCGCGAGGGCACCGTGGCGATGACCGAGCGGATCGCGGCGGACACCACGATGACGCCGCTGGCGCACCTGACCGCGGTCGACCACAGCGTCGCGGAGCTGCGGCACGTGATCAGCCGCCTGGCGGCGGCAGGGGTCCGCAACATCATGGCCCTGCGGGGTGACCCACCGGGTGCCGATCCGCAGGCGGAGTGGGTGGCTCACCCGGAGGGGCTGCGCTACGCCGCCGAGCTGGTGGAGCTGATCCGCTCGGTCGGCGACTTCTCGGTGGGCGTCGCCGCCTTCCCCGAGCGCCACCCGCGCTCGCCGGACTTCGACACGGACGTCGAGATGTTCGTGGCGAAGTGCCGGGCCGGTGCCGACTTCGCCATCACCCAGATGTTCTTCCGGGCCGAGGACTACCTGCGGATGCGGGACCGGGTCGTCGCCCGCGGGTGCGACGTCCCGGTCATCGCCGGGGTCATGCCGGTCACCAACGTCCGGCAGATCACCCGGATCGTCCAGCTGTCCGGTCAGGCGTTCCCGGCGGAGCTCGCCGACCGGTTCGCCGCGCTGGACGGCGACCGGCCGGAGGACAAGGCCGCGGTGCGGGCGCTGGGCGTGGAGGTGGCCACCGACCTGTGCCGGCGGCTGCTCGACGAGGGGGTGCCGGGGATCCACTTCATCACCATGAACCGGTCCACCGCCACGCGTGAGGTCTTCGCCAACCTGGCCGGGAGCGCACCGGCCGTCCGCTGACCAGGGTCTGCCCGGGCGCGCGACGGGGCATGGAGGCCCCATGGTCGCGGAAGAGGAGCAGGTGGATCGGTACTCCTGGCTGGTGCGCGCCGGGCGGCGGGCCTGGGCCGCGCTCGGCGTGCTCGCCCTGGCGGTGCTGGCGTACCTGCTGCTGCGCGAGGTCAGCGTGGTCGCCACCCCGCTGGCGATCGCCCTGTTCCCGGCCGCCGTGCTCTGGCCGGTGGCGGCCTGGCTGAAGCGGAAGGGGCTGCCCTCCACCGTCGTCGCGCTGCTGCTGCTGATCTTCCTCCTCGGGCTGCTGGGGCTGGCGATCTGGTTCGTGGTGCCGCGCTTCGCCGACGAGATCCCGGCGCTGGCGGAGAGCGTCGAGGAGGCGCTCAGCGACCTGGCGGAGCTGGTCGCTGACACGCCCTTCTCGCTGCCCTTCGACGTCGGCGACGGTGGGCTCGCCGACATGGCCCAGCAGGCAGCCGGTGCGCTCGGCGGCGGCGGCAGCGACGTCGTCGACCGCGGGCTGCAGGTGGCGCGGACGCTCGGCGACGTCGCCACCGCCGTCGTCCTGTTCCTGGTGGCCCTGTTCTTCTACCTGCGCGACGGGGGGCGCATCTGGTCGGGGATCATCAGCCTGCTGCCCGAGCGCACCCGGCAGCACGTCGGTCGGGTGTCCGGGCAGCTGTTCTGGACCCTCGGCGCCTACTTCCGCGGCCAGCTGATCGTCGCCCTCGTGGACGCCGTGGCGATCGGGATCGGGCTGGTCCTCCTCGGCGTCCCGCTGGCCATGCCGCTGGCGGTGCTGGTCTTCCTGGGCGGGTTCTTCCCCATCGTGGGGGCCTTCGTCTCGGGGCTGCTGGCCGTCCTCGTCGCGCTGGCCGACCAGGGGCTGACGACGGCGCTGCTGGTGCTGGCCCTCGTCGTGGTGGTGCAGCAGGCCGAGGGGAACCTGCTCGAACCGCTGATCCTGAGCCCGGTGCTGCGGCTGCACCCGTTCGCGATCATCCTCGCGGTCACGGTGGGGGGCGTGACCTACGGCGTCCTCGGCGCCTTCCTGGCGGTGCCGATCGCCGCCTGCGTGGCCCGGGTCGTGGACTACCTGCGCGGCCGGGAGCCTGCTGCCGGGCCGGGCTGGCGCGACCCGGAGCGGGACGACGCGCAGGACGAGAGCCGGGACGAGGACCGGGACGAGGGCCGGGGCGGTGCCCGGGACGCCGCCCCCGCGGAACCGGCGAGCGCCCGCACCGGGTAGGGCGGACTGCCGGGGCGGCCGGCCCGCACCACCCGGGCGTCAGCCCTGCCGCGTCCCCTCCAGCAGGTCGGCGGCGCGGGCAGCCGCCCGCCGCAGCCCCTCGCGCTCGGAGGCGTACCCGCCGGCCACACCGACGACCGGCAGGTTCGACAGGGCGCGGGCGAACAGCTTCCCCTTCGGGCGGGCGTCCAGCGCGTCGTCGATTCGGCCGAGCAGCCGAGCCGCCCGCCACAGCGTGCGGACGGCGCCCTTCGCCCCGCGGCGCTCGTCCCGGGGGCCGAACGCGCCCTCCACGTAGGTGCCCTTGCTCCGGGTGAGCAGCGGCTCGACCTGGGTCGGCGTGAGCTCCCGGCGCAGCAGGACCCGCGCCAGCAGCGACACCCGGTCGGCCGGGGCGGTCACCCCGTGCTCCCCGGCGACACCGAGCACCACCAACGACTGCACCGCGGTGCCGACGCTGTTCTGCAGCGGCAGCAGATCGGCGAGTTTGCCGGCGAAGCGGGGGACCGCCGACACGCCCGCGGCCACCCGGGACACCCGGTCGGCCCACCAGCGGTCGCGCTCCTCGCGCGGCAGCTCCGGCGGCCGGCCCATCCGGTCCGCCAGCGGGGTCAGCAGGCGGTCGAGCCGGCGGAGGACGTCGACGACGACGGCGTCGCTGATCTGAGCAGCCATGGGCACGGGGTGCCCCGTACCCGGTTTCTCGATGCGTGGCGGTGGTGTGGCGCTCAGTACGGCGGCGGCGAGGTGGTGGCGACCAGACCGCTCGGGGTGGTGACCGTGAGGGTCCCCTCGCTGCCGAGGTCGTGGCGCCACCCCGGTGCCTGGTGCTTGCCGCGGTGGTCGGTGGTGCAGTAGCCGGCGAGGTTGCCGGCGCTGGTGGGACCGTCCGGATACGGGCGGTGGTGGTCGAGCTCGCCGCCGCGGGGCACCCGTCGACGGCAGCCGGGGAACCGGCAGCGACGATCCCGCGCCCGCACCCACCGATCCAGCTCGCCCGAAGGGCGGTAGCCGGTGCTGGGCCCCGGGGCGCCGAGGCCGGGCCGGTCGGAGAGGTCGTGGGTGCAGCGACCGGTGCTCCGACGGCAGCTCGGACGGTCGCAGCTGCCCGCGCGGCGCAGACCGGGCAGGTCGGTCAGGGCCAGCAGCGTGCCGGACAACGCGTCGGTCAGGGCGATCCTCGGCCGCTCGGCCAGCCCACCGCCACCGGTGCTCCCCAGCAGGTCGGCGAGCCACGCCCGTTGCCCGTCGGAGGCCGACCGCAGCGCCGCCAGGGCGTCCTCCGCTGCGGTGAGCCGCCCTCCGGGGCCGGCCCGCCAGGTGGCCTCGTCGTCGGCGTCGGCCGTGACTGCCGTGCGGACCAGTCGACCGGCGCGGGAGAGCTCCTGCTCCGCGCGGAGCACGGCGAGGCCGGCGGTCTCGACCGCCTCGTCGGCCAGCGTCCACCAGCCGGTTTCGGGCGAGGTGGCCGCCGGCCCGGGAGGTACCGCCCTGGCCGTGGTCGCTGCTGCCGGTGAGGAATTGCCGGCATCCGGTGGGGTGTCCTCCGGTTCCGGCGCCGGAGGATCACCGCGCCGCCGGTCCGGCCCTCGCGACGTCGGTGAGGCTGCGGTGCACCCGCGGCGCTCCTGGGCCACGGCGGCGTCGGTACCGGTGTCGGCGCGGGGCGCGTCCTCGATCTCGGCGCCCTCGATCGCGTCGCCCGGGAGTGCGTCGTAGGTGGTGTCGGCGCGGGGCGCGTCCTCGATCTCGGCGCCCTCGATCGCGTCGCCCGGGAGTGCGTCGTAGGTGGCGACGTCCGGGGGAGGGGCGAGGTCGCCGTTGCCGTCGGGGTCGGGATCGACCAGCTCACCGCTGAGCAGCCGGCGCTCCGTCTCGGCCAGCCACCACTCCAGCTCGGCCTGCTCCTGCGCCTGCCACGACATCGAGCCGGACGGCTGCCCCGGGGCCGGCTCCGCGGAGTCGGATCCCAGCGGCCGGCCGGTGAGCGCTGTCAGGAAGTGGCGGATCATCTCGGCCGGCACGACCTGCCCGTCGATCTCCCCGGAACCGTCTCCGCCGGCGAGGGTGGCCAGCGAGGCGACGACGGTGAGCAGCACCTGCACCGGCGGCAGATCGGTCTCGCCCGGGCGCAGCACCAGGTCGAGCAGGCAGTCGACCATCTTCTGGCCCCGCGTGCGCTGATCGTCGTCGCCGTCGTCGAGCGCCTCCGCGCAGGCGGTCAGTGCCCGGTACAGCGCCTGGGCCTCCGGCATGGTGGCGTACACGCTCACGGTCGCCATGCCGTCGACGGCATCCGGGCGGATGTGGACCCCGCGCCGCTTCAGCGCCTCCTGCAGCGTGCGGGCCGCGGCGCGGGCGTCCCGCTGGGCCACCTCGCGGCGCGCCTTGTCGTTCAGCTGCGCAGGCGTCACCACCCGGCCCGCAGCCCAGCGCAGCAGCTCCGCCTCGACCTCGGCACGCACCCGGTCGTCGGCGATGGGAGCGACCTTCTCGAGCATGGTCCAGAGGTGCCCGGGGTGCAGGGCCCCCGCCTCCAGGGCGGCCAGCGTGCCGGGCAGCCGCTCCACGAGCGTCAGCGAGCGGACCAGCAACGCTTCCGCGGCCCGGGCGGAGAGTGAGAGGGCGATCATGAGCTCCTGCGTCGCCCACTCGCTCACCCCGCGCAGCACCTCGGGACGCGCGGCCCACCGCTCCGGGCTCATCGCGCCCGGCTCACCCTGGGCACGGTCGCCGTCGGCGGGCCGGTCCGCGGCGAACCTGGCGACCGCGCGGGCGCGCAGCGCGGTCTGCCGGGCGATCTCGCGGTCCGCGGCCTGCACCTCGCCGAGCGGGCCGGCGGCCAGCCTCACCGGCGGGGCGAACTCGGGCCACTCGGTGGACGCCTCGCGGGCTCGCCGGCGCCGTCCGGCGGCCACCGCCCGGGCGCGGGCGGTGGCGTACCAGTCGCTCACCGCCCCGACGTCCGCCATGCATCGAACATACGTTCGATCGCCCCGGAAGGCAAGACGGATTTGTGCGAAGGTGCTGCTCAGCGCGGTGCGGCCCCGGGCGCGGAGTCGTGTCGTCCCGCGCCGCGGTGGCCACCCGGACCGGGTCAGACGCCGCTGCCGTGCCTGCCCTCCCCGGCGGCGAAGCGTGCGGCCCCCGGCAGCGCGTCGACGGCGAGGGAGGCCATGCCGTGGCGGAACTCGTTGGCCATGGCCGCCTCCTCGTCGAGGCCGTCCTGCTCCAGCAGGGAGGCCCGGTCCTCCCGCAGGCAGGTCTGGGGGAAGGCGGCGATCCGGGCGGCCAGCGCCCGGGCCTCGGTCAGCGCCTGCCCGGCGGGCACGACCCGGTTGACCAATCCGATCTGCAGCGCCTCGGCGGCGTCCACCCCTCGCCCGGTGAGCACCAGGTCCATGGCCCGGGAGGTGCCGATCAGTCGCGGCAGCCGCACGGTGCCGCCGTCGACCAGTGGCACGCCCCAGCGGCGGCAGTAGACCCCGAGAATCGCCGTCTCGTCGGCGACCCGCAGGTCGCACCACAGCGCGAGCTCCAGGCCGCCGGCGACCGCGTGCCCGGCGATCGCGGCGATGACGGGCTTGCGCAGCCGCATCCGTGTGGGGCCCATGGGCCCGTCCCCGTCGGTCTCGGTGCGGTTGCCGCGGTCGGTCCCGATGGCCCGCAGGTCCGCGCCGGCGCAGAAGGTGCCGCCCTCGCCGTGCAGCACCGCCACGGCGGCCTCGTCGTCGGCGTCGAAGGCCCGGAACGCGTCGGCGAGCGCGGCGGCGGTGGGCCCGTCGACGGCGTTGCGTGCCGCCGGGCGGGACAGTCGCACCGTCGTCACCGGACCGTTCCGCTCGACGGTCACCGTCTCGCTCACGACGAGCGCCCCGCGGCGTCGGCCCACAGCGGCTCGCGCAGGGCCCGGCGGAGGATCTTCCCGACGGGGGAGAGGGGGAGCTGGTCGACGACGTGCACGGTCTTGGGGACCTTGTAACCGGCGAGCGCGCCGCGCACCGCGTCCCGCAGCTCGTCGGGGGTGGCGCTCGACCCGGGGCGGAGCGTGACGAAGGCGGTCACCGCCTCCACCCACGTCGGGTCGGGTGCGGCGACGACGGCCGCACCGGACACCGCCGGGTGGGCCATGAGCACCTCCTCGACCTCCCGCGGGTACACGTTGTAGCCGCCGGTGATGATCATGTCGCTGGTCCGGTCGACAAGCGTGAGGTAGCCGCGGTCGTCCAGCCGGGCCAGGTCGCGGGTGGCGATCCAGCCGTCCCCGCTGATCGTCTCGGCGGTGAGGGTGGGCGCGTCGTGGTAGCCGGCCATGCCGAAGGGGGCACGCACCTGGAGCTCGCCGATCTCGCCGGCCGGCAGGGCGCCGCCGTCGCTGCCGACGACCCGGACCTCGGCGTCGACCGAGGGGTGGCCGCACGAGCCGGCCAGGGACGGGTCGGTGTGGTCGAGGGCGTCGAGCACGGTGATCGCCAGGGGTGCCTCCGTCTGCCCGTAGTACTGCACCAGGCGTGGACCCCACACGTCGAGGGCCTGCGCCAGCACCGGGCCGGGCATGGGGCTGGCGCCGTACACCGCCGTGCGAAGGCTGGAGACGTCGGCGCGCTCGGCGGCGCCGGAGGACAGCAGCATGCCGAGCATGGTGGGTACCAGGTTGATCTCGGTGGCCCGGTAGCGGGCGAGTGAGTCCAGGTAGCTGGCGGGGTCGAAGCCCGGCAGGACGGCGGCCGCGCCGCCGCGGATCCAGTAGGGGAGCACGAACGTGCCGCTGGCGTGGATCAGCGACGCCGCGTGCAGCATGACCGAGTCCCGGCCGGGGGAGACCAGGTTCGCCAGGATGTTGGCGCAGATCGCGGCGTAGCTGGCCTGGGTGTGCACCACCGCCTTGAGCGCGCCGGTCGTGCCCGAGGTGTAGAGGATCAGCACCGGGTCGGTGGGCTCGGCGGGCAACCGCGGGTCGGCGGCGCTCGCGTCGGCCATCTCGTCGAGCAGGTCGAGTGCCTCGACGTCGGAGGTCTGGCCCAGGCTGACCAGCCGGAGGCCGTCCACCCGCCCGGCGAGCTCCGCCGCCCGGTCGGCGAGCGCCGCACCGTGGATGAGCATCCGGACGCCGGTGGCGGCGAGCATCCGCGCCTGCTCGTCGGCCGCCAGCCGGGCGTTGAGCGGCACGCGCGCGGCGCCGGCCTTGAGGCAGGCGAAGTCGATCGGCACCGACCACAGCCCGTTCTCGACCAGGAGGCCGACCCGGTCCCCACGGGCCACCCCCAGCCCGATCAGCACGTGCGCCATCCGGTTGGCGGTCTCGTCCACCTCCCGGAAGGTCAGCGACGCATCGCCGCTCATCACTGCCGTGCGGTCCGCGAACCGCCGGGCGCCCCTCCGCACCAGCTCCACCGTCAACACCGGTCACCACTCCCTCTCGAGTCGGACGGCAACTTACAGTCCGTTCGGACGGTTTGTCAGTACCTATCCTGACGCGGTGACGGAGCGACGTACCCAGGAGCAGCGCCGGGCGGACACCCGGGCGCGGCTGCTCTCCGCGACCATCGACTGCCTGGTCGAGCACGGCTACGCCGGGACGACGACGCAGCGGGTGCAGGAGCGGGCGGGGCTGTCCCGCGGGGCGCTGCTGCACCACTTCGCCACCAAGGAGGCGCTGCTGGTCGCCGCCGTCTCGCACGTCGCCGACGCGCAGATCCAGCAGGTGCGCGCCGATGCCGCGACCGGCCGGGTGGCCAGCGAGGTGGACCTCCTGCACCGGGTGATGTCCGGCCCGCTGTTCCTGGCCGGACTGGAGCTGTGGGCCGCCGCACGCACCGAGCCGGTGCTGCGCGCCGCGCTGCTCCCCGCCGAGCGGCGGGTGGGGGCGGCCGTCCGCGACCTGGTCGCCGAGCTGTTCCCCGGCTCCTCCCGGGACCGGACCGAGATCGACGGCCTGCTCGCCCTCTACCGCGGGCTGGCTCTCACCAGCGTCCTGCGCGAGGACGGCGACCGCGACCGGCGCGTGCTGCAGCTGTGGGTCGGCCGGGTGCTCGGCGCCGCGCCCGTGGTGTCCGTGGACCGAGCCGCCCGATAGCCCTCCCGGTGAGTTCCCGGTGAGGATCGCCGCGGGACCCACCGGGCCGGCCGGGGCTACGGTGACCGCATGGCGTCCGGACCGCGGGCGGCGGCTCCGCGCTGGGCCGTCGTGGGGGCGGTCGTCGCGGTCCTCGTCGCGCTCCCGGCGCTGGTGGGCGCGCTCCCGGTCGAAGACTCGGCGGTGCCCGCGGCCGAGCTGCGTGCGGCGGTCCTGGCCTCGCGGGACGTGCAGTACTCCGGGTACGCCGAATCGGCCGGCGGGCTGGCCCTGCCGGTGACCGACCAGCTGGACTCCCTCGCGGACCTGTTCAGCGACCGCACGGAGATGCGCGTGTGGTGGCGGGGCCCCGACGACCATCGGGTCGCCGTCATCACCACGGCCGGTGAGACGGGCATCCACCGCGATGCCCGGGGCACCTGGACCTGGGAGTACGAGCGCGCCACCGCGACGTGGGCGGACGCCACGCCGTTCGCCCTCCCCGCCCCACCGGACCTGCTGCCCGCCACCCTGGGCCGCCGCTTGCTGTCCGAGGCCGCCGACGAGGAGCTGACCCGCATCGGGGCCCGGCGGATCGCCGGGCGTGATGCCCTCGGGCTGCGCTCGACCCCGGCGGACCCCGCCTCGTCGGTGCGGCAGGTCGACGTGTGGGTGGACCGGGCCAGCGGCCTGCCGGTGCAGGTGGTGGTCCTCGGCAAGACCTCCGAGGTGCCGGCGCTGGACACCCGCTTCCTGGACCTGGAGCTGGCGGTCCCGGATGCCGCGACCACGTCCTTCGCCCCGCCCCCGGACGCCCACCTGCGCACCGCCGACCAGGCCGAGATCGTGCTCGAGGCGGGGCGGCGGCTCCCGCCGGTGCGCTTCCTCCCCACGCTGGCCGGGCTGCCGCGCCGGACGCTCGACGGCGCTCCGCCCGGCATCGGGCTCTACGGGCGCGGTGTCACCCTGCTCGCCGTCGCCCCCGTGCCGCGGCTGGTGGCGGAAGCCTTGCGCCGCACGCTGGCGCAGAGCCCGGACGCCGTCACCGACGAGACGAGCACCCGCATCGCGGCCGGCCCCGTCGCACTCATGCTCGTGGACCCGCAGGACGCGGAACCGTACCTGCTCACCGGGACGGTCACCCTCGACGCACTGGTCGAGGCCGCCGCGGAGCTGCCGGTGCTGGGGCGGCAGCGGTGAGCACGGTCATCGCGACCCGCGGTCTGGCCAAGCAGTACGGGCGGGTGCGCGCCGTCGACGGCATCGACCTGGACGTGCGCGCCGGCGACGTCTACGGCTTCCTCGGCGCCAACGGCTCGGGGAAGACGACCACCGTGCGGATGCTGCTGGGCCTCGTCCTGCCGACCCGCGGGGAGATCGACCTGCTCGGCGGGCGGATGCCGCGCGCCGGCCGCCGCGTGCTGCCCCGGGTGGGAGCGCTGATCGAGTCGCCTGCCGCCTACGGCCACCTCTCCGGCAGGGAGAACCTCGCGCTGCTCGACGCCGCCGGCCCCGGTGGACCGCGCCGCGACCGGCGCCGGCGCGTCGCCGAGGTGCTCGACCAGGTCGGGCTGGGGGGCGTGGGACGCCGGCCGGTGAAGGCGTATTCGCTCGGCATGCGGCAGCGCCTCGGCCTGGCCGGCGCGCTGCTCCGCCGTCCCGAGCTCCTGGTGCTCGACGAGCCGACCAACGGGCTCGACCCGCAGGGCATCTCCGAGATCCGCGAGCTGCTGCTGGAGCTGCACCGCGGCGGGACGACGGTCTTCCTCTCCAGCCACCTGCTGGCCGAGGTCGAGCAGCTCTGCACCCGCGTGGGCGTGCTCGACCGCGGCCGCCTCGTGCTGCAGGACGACCTGGCCACCCTCACCGCCCCGACCGGCGCCACCGTCGTCCGCACGCCCGCGCCCGGGCAGGTGCGCGCGGTGCTCGACGGCCGCGTCACCGCCGTGGACGGCGAGCGGGTGGTGGTGCGCGGCGGCGACCCCGCCGAGGTCAACGCGCTGCTGGTGCGCGCCGGCGTACCGGTCACCGGCCTCGCGGCCGATCGCCCGACGCTCGAGGAGGTGGTGCTGGCGGCCGCGGCCACCAGCGCCGACCGGGTGGAGCGCGCACGGTGATCGCCGTGGAGCTGCGCAAGCTGTTCCGGCGGCCGCGCACCTGGGCGACGATCGCCGTGCTCAACGCGCTGCCGGTGCTCGTGGCCGTGCTGCTCGTGCTCACCGACCTGGCCCCGCGGCCGGGCGAGGGCCCGCCGTTCCTCTCTGCCGTCCTCACCAACGGCGCGCTGTACCCGCTCGCCGCGCTGGCGATCGTGCTGCCGCTGTTCCTGCCCATCGCGGTGGCGGTGGTCGCCGGCGACTCGATCGCCGGCGAGGCGCAGGCGGGCACGCTGCGCTACCTGCTGGCCCGGCCGGCGGGGCGGACCCGGCTGCTGGTGGCCAAGCTCGTGGCCGTCCTGGCCTTCGTGCTGGTCACCGTGGTCGTGGTCGCGGCCGTCGGGTACCTCGTGGGGACGACGCTGTTCGAGGCGCGGCCGGGTACGGGGACGTCGGTGTCGGGGACGTCGCTCAGCGCGGAGGAGCTGGGCATGCGCACCGTGCTGGCCGTCGGCTACGTCGGGGCGTCCATGCTCGGCGTCGCAGCGTTCGCGCTGTTCTTCTCGACCCTCACCGACTCACCGCTCGGCGCGACGATGGGCGCGCTCGCCGTGCTGGTCACGTCCTCGCTGCTGTTCACCCTCGACGCCGCCTCGCCGATCGCGCCCTACCTCCCGACGCGCTACTGGCTGGCGTTCGTCGACCTGTTCCGCGACCCGATCCTGTGGCGGGACATCACCCGCGGGCTCGCGCTGCAGGCGGTCTACGTCGGCGTGCTGCTCGCCGCCGCCTGGGCGAACTTCACCACCAAGGACGTCACCAGCTAACCGCTCAGGCGGGCGCAGTCGGCGGCGTCCAGCGCCACCGGCTCCCCGGCGGTGAGCTGCTCGAGCACGATCGACTGCACCAGCGGGTCGCCGGGCAGCTGCCCGTGCCCGACCCGGCTCTCCGCGCACACCGACTGCACGGTCAGGTTGAGCGCACCGTCGAGCCGGGCCGAGTCCGGCGGGGTGACCGTGCGGTCGAGCGTGGTCCAGACCGACACCCAGCCCACGTCACCCGGCGTCTCGTCGCCCGCGTTGAGCCGGGCGAGGACCGGGCTGTCGGTGGCCAGCTGCCGGCACCCCTCCGGGCAGGAAGACGGCGCCACCTGCCCGGCCAGGTCCGCGAGCCCCGTGCCGTGGTGCGGCGAGCCGAGCGTCACGACGCGGCGGGTCACCTCCGCGCCGCCGTCGGCGACCCACAGCCGGGCGATCACCCCGCCGGCCGAGTACCCGACGACGTCCACGCTCTCCTCGCCGGTGCGATCCAGGGCCGCGCGGGCGGCCTCGTCGAGCGCCGCGGCAGCCTCGCCCAGGTCGCCCGTGCCGTTCCCGGGCAGCGGCACCACGGTGGCGTCGCGGCCGGCCTGCTCCAGCCGGTCGGCCAGCGCCACCAGAGACGCCGTCCCTCCGCCGTACCCGGGCACCAGCAGCACCGGCCCCGGCCGCGCCTGCGGACCCGGGCCCGGGCCCTCGACGTCGGTGGTCCGGGTGGCCAGCAGCACGCCGAGGCCCACGACCGCGGCGGTGACGAGGACGAGCACCGCGACGACCAGACGGCGGCGGGCGGGGGAGAGACCGGCGAGCACTCACCTACTGTCCCTGGCGGAGGGGCCGGCGTCACCGGAGGGCGCCGGTCGCGGGAGGGGGCGCCGTGCTGAGCCGTGACGAGTACCTCGAGGCCTGGTCGCGCTGGCACGGCGGCGCCGACACGCAGGCACCGATCGTGCGGGGTTGGCTGACCCTCGCGCACGCGCTCGCCCGCCCGCTCGCGGCGCTGCCCCCGTCGCTCGCCACGGCCGCCGGCGTGGTCGTCGCGGTCGCGGCCGTGCCCCCGGCGGCCGCGGGCGGCGCCTGGCTCCTCCTGGCCGGCGTGCTGGTGGGGCTCTCCGGCCTGCTGGACAGCCTCGACGGGGCGTTGGCGATCGGTACCGGGCGCGCCTCCCAGCGCGGCTTCGTCCTGGACTCCGTGGTCGACCGGCTCACCGAGGCCGCCTACGCGGCGGCGCTGTGGGTCGCCGGGGCGCCCGGCTGGCTGGCGGTCGCCTTCGGGGCGCTGTGCTGGCTGCCCGACTACCTGCGCGCCCGCGCCGGGCAGGCCGGTGTGGACCGGACCGGCCCGATCTCGCTGTGGGAGCGGCCCACCCGGGTGGCCATGGCGGGACTGACGCTCGGCGGTGCCGGGGTGGTCAGCGGGCTGGAGGTCGCGGGGGTCGACGGCGCCACCCTGGCCGTCACCGCCGGCGCCGCCGCGGGCCTCCTCCTCGGCGTCGTGGGCACGGTGCAGCTCGGCCGGTGGCTGGGGGCCGAGCTGGCCGGTCCCGGTGAGGACGTCGCACCGCCGCACTGACGGCCCTCGGGGCGGCGGCGTCCGTGCGCGGCACCTAGGGTGTGCGGTGCCCGACCCTCGCCGTTCCTCTCCCGTTCCCCGCCCGGTACCCGCGGCGCAGCGGGCCGGAGGCAGCCCGACCCGGAGGAGCGCCCCTCGTGCCCGTCGTCGTCACCGGATCCATCGCCACCGACCACCTGATGACCTTCCCCGGTCGGTTCACCGAGCAGTTCGTCGAGGGGCAGATGGAGAACGTCTCCCTCTCCTTCCTCGTCGACGACCTGGTGCAGCACCGCGGCGGCGCCGGGGCCAACATGGCCTACGGGCTCGGCCTGCTGGGGCTCGCACCCGTGCTGGTGGGGGCGGTCGGCAGCGACTTCGCCGACTACGACGCCTGGCTGTCGCGCCACGGGGTGGACACCGGCAGCGTGCACTGGTCGGAGCTCAAGCACACCGCCCGCTTCGTGTGCACCACCGACGAGGCCAACAACCAGATCGCGTCGTTCTACTCGGGCGCGATGGCCGAGGCCGCGCAGATCGAGCTCGCACCGGTCGTCGACCGGGTGGGCGGTCCCGACCTCGTCGTGGTCGGGCCGAACGACCCCACCGCGATGGTGCGCCACACGCAGGAGTGCCGGCAGCGCGGCTACGCCTTCGCCGCGGACCCCAGCCAGCAGCTGGCCTGGGCCGACGGCGAGATGATCCGCGAGCTGGTGCACGGCGCGGAGGTGCTGTTCACCAACGAGTACGAGTCGGCGCTGCTCCTGCAGAAGACCGGCTGGACGGCCGACGAGGTGCTCGCCCGCGTGGGCATCTGGGTGACCACCCGCGCCGCCGACGGCGTCCTGGTGCGGCGGGCCGGCGAGGAGCCGCTGTCGGTGATCGCGGTGCCCGAGACCAAGCCGGTGGAGCCCACCGGGGGTGGCGACGCGCTGCGCGCCGGGTTCATCGCCGGACGGACGTGGGGGCTGGGCCTGGAGCGCGCCACCCAGCTGGGCTCCGCCGTCGCCACCGCCGCGGTCGAGGTCATCGGCACGCAGGAGTACGACCTGCCACGGGAGAGCTTCCTGGCCCGCTTCGCCGAGGCGTTCGGGGCCGAGGCCGCCGACGAGGTCGCCGCCCACCTGCCGGGCTGACCGCGGTCACTCCCCGCGGACGGCTTCCCCGATCGCGGGGTCCTCGGCCCACCGGCGGTAGGGGATGCGCGCGATCTCGCGGATCTGGCCCACCGTCGTCCACTCGTTGCCGCCGAGCCGGGCCAGCGGCTTGAGGTGCTCGATCCGCGGCCGCCCGTCCCGCACGGCGTCGGCCCACACGCTGATGTGCCGGACCCGGCCGAGGACGACGGTGCTGTCGCCCAGCCGCAGGGTCGAGTGCAGGACGCACTCGATGGACACGGGGGACTCCGCCACGCGCATCGCGGCGACCGTGTCCGCGGGCTCGAGCCGCACCCCGGCCTGCTCGGCCTCGCTGGTGTCCGGCGGGAAGTCGGTGGCGGTGGCGTTGACCTGCTCGAAGAGGGCCTCGGGCGTCAGGTTCACGGTGAACTCGCCGGTGGCCTCCACGTTGCGCAGCGAGTCCTTGCGGCCCACCGAGGTGAACTGGACGACCGGCGGGTCGACGCAGGCGACGGTGTAGAAGGAGTGCGGGGCGAGGTTGTGCACGCCGGCGGCGGAGCGGCTGCACACCCACGCGATCGGGCGGGGCACGACGACGGAGTTCAGCACCCGGTAGAAGGCGCCGGCGTCCATCGCGGCCGGGTCGAACGAGGTGCGTGGGCGCTGCTGCTCGGCGGAGGTCACCGGCTCATCGTCGCCGACGCCGCCGGCCGGGTCGCGCCGACGGGTCGGCCGCGCCAGCGCAGGGTGCCCCGCCGACGCCCCCGGACCGACCGGATCATCAGGACGTCCAGGGCCAGCACCGACACCGGGTGCGCGAGGGCGTCCGGCCAGGCGCGCGCTCCGCTGGCCCGTGCACCGGCGAGGCGGCCGGCCACCCCGGCCAGGTAGCCCACCAGCCCGGCGGGCGAGCCACGGAGGGCAGCCAGGGGCGGGACGACGTAGACGGCGGTCAGCGTGGCCGCGGCCGCCAGCCCGGCCACCGGCGTCCCGCCCACGGAGGCCCACAGCGACTTCGCGTAGCCGTCGCGGACCGCTGCCCACCCGTCGTACATCCGGCAGGCGGCGAGGCACGAACCGTCGATCGGCACGCCCCGCCCGCCGGCGCGCTTGACCGCCCGCAGCAGGGCGATGTCCTCGAGCACCTCCCCGCGCACGGCCGCATGGCCCCCGGCGCGCTCGTACGCCGAGCGCCGCACCACGAGGAACTGGCCGTTGGCGGCGGCCAGCGACGGGCGGGGCGAGCGCTCGGCGAGCCGCAGGGGCAGGGTCGTCAGCCAGAGCCACGGGGCCAGGGGCTGCACCAGGCGCTCCGCCGGGCCCACCGCCAACGGCCGCGGCCACGGCGAGACCAGGTCCAGGCGGTGGGCGTCGAGCACCGCCACGGCCGCGGCGACGGCGTCGGGGAAGAGGCGGACGTCGGCGTCGACGAACACCAGCACCTCGGCGTCCCCGGCCTCGGCCGCCCCCACCGCGCAGGCGTGCGGCTTGCCCAGCCACCCGGCCGGCAGGGTCGGGGCGGTCACCAGCCGCACCCGCGGGTCGCCCACGGCCCGGACGACGTCGGCGGTGCCGTCGGTGGAGCCGTCGTCGACCACGACGACCCGGAGCCGCTCGGCGCCGCGCTGGTCGAGCAGCGCCGCCAGGCAGCCGGCGACCTGCTCGGCCTCGTCGCGCACCGGCAGCACGACGGTGACCGGCCGGTCCACCGCCGGGGGATCCGCCGGCGGGCGGCGCAGCAGCGCGGTGTTGACGGCAGCGTGCACGGCGCCGGCGACCGAGACACCGGCCAGCGTGCGCAGCAGGCGCCCGCTCACGGCCGCCCCGCGCGCCGGCGCTGCAGCGCCAGGACGGCCAGGACGCAGGCGCCCAGCGCCGCCCCCCAGGCCGCCGAGCCGGGCAGGCCCAGCCAGCCGGCGTGCGCGAGGGCGCCGCCGAGGGTCATCCACGCCAGCGCGAACAACGGGGCGCCCGGGCCGACGCGTGGTTCGCTCGCGGTGCGGGCGACCAGCACGTCGAGCAGCGTCATCAGCACCAGCCCGGCCAGCAGCCACCCGGCGAGGTTGGTCAGCGGCACGGTCTCGATGCCCGGCAGGCCGGGGGAGGGGTGCTCCCACGTCCAGTAGCCGGCCTGCACCAGCTGCGGGTCGAGGACGACGTCCCACGCCGCGAAGACCGCCGCCGCCCAGGCGACCCGCGCCGGCCGGCGGCGGCTCGCGCGTACCGGGCGGGCCAGCACCTCGCCGAGCAACCAGCTGGGCCAGGCCATCATCAGCCAGGCCAGCGGCACCAGGAACGGGACGCCGAGCAGGGTGGGGCCGAGGACGTCGCTGTAGCGGTAGCTGCCGTAGGGGAACCCGGTGGCCACCCCGACCGACTCGAACGCGATGGCGACCGACGCGACCAGCACGAGCACGGCCAGCCCGGTGCGGGCACCCCGGCTCAGCCCCGCGTGCGCGACCGACAGCGCCGAGCCGAGCAGCACGATGCCCCAGGAGACGACGTCCCGGTCGGGGCCCGAGGTGAGCGGGTAGGCGATCGCCGTGGCGACCAGCGCCGCGACCAGCAGGACGGGGACCACGCGCGCCGCGGTCGGTGCCGGCGGTGCCGCGGTGGTGGTCGTCACGCCCTTCCCGCTCCGTCCCGGATCCGGCGGACCGCGCGGCCGGCCGCCGCCCGCGCGCGGGGCAGCGCCCGGCGGTCGGCGAGGACCGTGCGGGCCGCCGTCCGCCCGGAGTTGCCCGAGACCCCGCCGCCGGGGTGGGTGGAGGCGCCGGAGAGGTACAGGCCGGGGAGCCCGGGCACGCGGTAGCCCGACAGGCCAGGGGCCGGGCGCAGGGCGAACATGCTGGCCAGGCCCATCTCCACGTGCATGACGTTGCCACGGGGGAGGGACAGCTCCCGCTCGAGGGCCAGCGGGGTCTGCACGTACGTCTCCCGGACCGAGGCGGCGAACCCGGGGGCGTGGCGGTCGACGGCCTCGATCAGCCGCCGGGCCTCGGTGTCGGCCAGGGCGTCCCAGTCGCCGCCGTCGGCCAGTGCGTACGGGTACCACTGGCCCCAGATCGTGACCACGTGCCGCCCGGGCGGGGCCAGGGTGTCGTCGCTCGCGGAGAACGACATGGCCAGCGGCACCGGCTCGCGGGGCAGCTGCCCGGCACCCCAGTCGCCGTGCGCGGCGGCCAGCTGCGCCCGGTCGGTGCAGAGCAGCTGGAGGCCCTGCAGCGCCTCCGGCCCGGCACCGGGGTAGGACGGCGGGGCGTCGGTCAGGGCACGGACCACCAGGCCGAAGCCGTTGCCGACCGGTGGGGCGGCGTCGGCCAGGACCGGCGGGGCCGCGTCGCCGGCCAGCTCCCGGGTGACGCCGATGTGGCAGGCGGCCACCACCGCCGGGGCCCGGACCACCCGGCCGGCGCGGGTCTCGACGCCGGCGACCCGGCCGTCCTCCACGAGCAGCCGCGCGGCGCCGTCGCCGAGCACGACCCGGCCGCCGTCGGACTCCAGCCGCCGGCGCAGCGCCTGGGTCAGCCCGCCGGAGCCGCCCACGGGGTGCCCGGGTGGGACGTCGTGCAGCAGCGCCACCCAGCCGACCATCGCCGCGGTGCCGGGCTCGGACATCGGTGGGCCCGACTGGGCGCCGAACCACGCCAGCGCCGCCTTGAGCCGCTCGCTGCCGAACCACTTGTCCAGCAGGGCGTCGCCGGAGCCGAGGAAGTCGACCGCCAGCTTACCGCCCGGGGTGCGCGGCCGTCCCTCGGTGGGCGCACCCAGCGGCCAGAACGACCGCACCAGGCCACCGGCCGACGGTGCGCGGCCGAAGGAGGCGACCACGGCCCGGCTGCGGGGACCCCAGACCTCGACGAACCGGCGGTAGGCCGCGGCGTCGGCCGGTCCGCAGGCGGCCGCGATCGAGGCGCAGGTGGCGTCGAGGTCCACGGCGAAGACCAGCGGCCGGCCGGCCGGCCCGGGATCGCCGGGCGAGGGGGCCGGCGCGAAGCCCCACGGGTCGCAGTCGACGTAGCGCAGCCCGTGGGCGGCGAGGTCGAGCTCCTCGACGATGCCGCTGTGCCGGACGATGACGTGCGCGCTGGACCCGCGGTCCACGCGGACCCCGGGCCAGCGCTCCACGGTGGAGACCGCCCCGCCGAGGACGTCGTCGGACTCGACGACCTCCACGGACAGGCCCTCCCGGGCGAGGTAGCAGGCGGCCACGAGGCCGTTGTGGCCGGAGCCGACGACGACGACGTCCACGGGTGCGACGTCCACGGGTGCGGCGGGTTCGGGGGCGGTCACGACCGGGAGTTCGTCGCGGAGGGGTCGCGCGGATGCAGCGGCAACCGTGCGCCCAGGATCGCGAAGGGGCGGGAATCGCCGGGGAAGTGGTAGCCGCGGGCCAGGTCGACGAACCCGTCGGCGCGGTACAGCCGGAACGCCTTGGTGTCGGCGTCCGGTGTGGAGAGCAGGGCGACCGGGTGCGGCAGGCCCTCGACCAGCGCGTGCAGCAGCCGCCGGCCCAGCCCCTGGCTCTGCGCGTCGGGGTGGACGTGCAGCTCGCAGACCTCGAAGGCGCCGGGCAGCCACTTCTTCGCCGTGCGGCGGTCCAGCGCCGCGCGCACCTGGTCGTGCCACCACTGCCCGGGGGCGATGAGGTAGCCGTACCCGAAGCCGACCAGCCGCTCGCCCTCCGGGGTCTGCGCGAAGGCCCCGACGGCGCGGAAGCCGGGCCGTTCGGTGTGCTGGATCGCGTAGCCGTACCGGCCGGCGACGATGCCGGAGTCGTAGCCCATGGCCAGCCCGTAGATGGCCAGCACCTCGTGCATGTGCTCCCGCATCCAGGGGACGGGGAGCTCGAGGATCCGGGTGGCCGGGCGGGTGCCCGTCACGGCGCGACCCCGGTGGCGTCCGACAGGTCGCCGCCGCCGACCGTCGTGGCGGTCCCGTCGAGCGGACCGCCGCCCACCTCGGCCGCGGTGCCGGCGGTGATGCGGAGCAGCTCGTCGTAGCTGGTCGGGAAGACCGCCGTCGGGTGCCCCGCCGCGGCCCACAGCCGGTCGTACCGGGCGAGCTCCACGTCGACGAGGGTGCCGAGGGGGGCCGGATGCCCCACCGGGGCCACCCCGCCGATGGGCTGGCCGGTGTGCTCGCGGACGACGTCCGCGGGGGCGGGCGCCAGGGAGCCGACGCCGAGCAGCGCCGCGACCTGGACGACGTCGACGCGGTGCGCGCCGCTGGTGAGGACGAGCAGGGGCGCGCCGTCGGCGAGGAAGAGCAGGCTGTTGACGATCGCACCGACCGGCACGCCCAGCGCGGCGGCGGCTGCGGCCGCGGTGCGGACCTCGGCGGGGAGGACTCTCACCTCACCCTCGGCGCCGGCCGCGGCGAGGGCCCGGGCGACGGCGGCCACCCGGGGGTGCGGGGGTGGGCTCATGCACTGATCCTGCCACCGCCCGGAAAGAGGCGCGCCCGGTGTGTCCCGTCCGGCGGGGGGTGCGGGCGCGGTCGACGGACACGCCGTGGCCCGGCTTGACGAGGGGTGGGCGCTCGGGTCTACTGGTCGTCGTTCGAACGCGTGTTCGAACGACGACCGGCCCGTCCTTCCCGGCTCTCTTCCCCGCCGGTGGGGTGGCGGGCGTGCGCGCGGGGTGAGGCGTGGGGAGGCTGTCATGAGCCGGGTGCTCGGTGAGGTCGTCGGTCGGGCCGGCGAAGAGGTGCAGGTCGAGCGCGGCCCGCTGGGGCCGGTGCAGTTCTGGCGCGGGCAGTCCCGGTACGTCGTGGGCGAGCTGCTCGACTCCTGGCTGGAGACCGCGCCGTGGTGGCTGCGGGACGCGGAGGCGGGCGGTGCGTCCGACGACCTGGTGGCGCCCCGTGAGGTCTGGCGGGTGGAGGCGGTGCGGGCCGGGCGGTCCCGGATGAGCTTCGCCGGCGTCTACGATCTCACGTGGGACGCCGCCGGCAACCGCTGGTGGCTCGTCCGGGTGCACGACTGATGGGCGCCGTACGAGCCGTGCCGGCCGGCCAGCTGCCGCTGCCGCCCGCGTTGCCCGCCGCGGCCGCCGGGCTGCTCCGCCAGGCGCACCGCGGCCTGGCCGAGGCGGCCGCGGCCACCGATCCGCGGGAGCGGTACGCCACCGCGCACCTGGCGGCGCTCCGGGCCGCCGCCGCGGTGCTGGCCGCCCGCACCCGTCCCGAGGGCGGCCGCCGGCGGCCGCGCAGCGCCTGGGTCCTGCTGGGGCAGGTCGCCCCCGAACTGGGGGAGTGGGCCACCTTCTTCGCCGCCGGTGCGGCCAAACGCGCCGCGGCGGAGGCGGGGTTGTCCCGGGCGGTCACCGAGCGGGAGGCCGACGACCTGGTCCGTGACGTGCGGGGCTTCCTCGCCGTGGTCGAGGCCGGGCTCGGGGTCGACGCACCGCCCGAGCCGCCCCGCTACCCGAGGCCGCACGTGGTCGGCGGGGCGCCGTCCCGGTCGGGGTCCCGGTCCACCGGGTCCCGGACGTGAGTGACCCCTTCGTCCACCTGCACGTCGCCTCCGGCTACTCCATGCGGTACGGGGCCAACCACCCCGCCGATCTGGTGGCCCGGGCCGCCGAGCACGGCATGCCGGCGCTGGCCCTGACCGACCGGGACGGGCTCTACGGCGCGGTGAAGTTCGCGCTGGCCTGCCGGTCGGCCGGGGTGCGGCCGATCTTCGGGGTCGACCTGGCGGTGGCGCCGGCGCTGGGTACCAGCGTGCCGCCGGCGCTCGCGCACGTGCTGGGGGAGGAGCCCTCCGCAGCCCGGTCCCCGCGGTCGCGGGCCGCGGCGCCCCCGCGCCGGACCCCGGCCCGGGGCGGGGTGAACGTCGACCCGCGGCTGCCCCGGGTCACCTTCCTCGCGCGGAACGGGGCCGGCTGGCGGTCGCTGTGCCGGCTGACCAGCGCCACCCACCTGCGCGGCACCCGCGGCGAGCCGGTGAGCTCGCTGGCGATCGCCGCCGAGCACGCCTCCGGGCTGGTCCCCCTGCTCGGTCCCGACTCCCCGGTGGGCCGGGCGCTGCTGGCGGGTCGGGCCGACCTGGCCGGCCAGCAGCTGGACGCCTGGCGGGCGGTCTTCGGGCCGGGGCTGGCGCTGGAGGTGGTGCACCACCGGGGCCGGGGTGACCGGCAGCGCGCCCAGGCGCTGCTCCGGTTCGCCGCCGAGCAGCAGGCGCCGGTGGTCCTGAGCAACGCGGTCCGGTACGTCGACGCCCTCGACGCCCCGACCGCCGACGTGCTGGACGCCGCCCGGCGGCTGGTCCCGCTCAGCGCCCGGCACGTCGACCGCACCACGGCCGAGGGCTACCTGAAGTCGGGCAAGGAGATGGCCGAGGTCGCCGAGGACCTGACCGGCCCCGACCGGGACGCCGCCCTGCGGCTGCTCGAGCGCACCGCCCGGCTGGCCGAGCAGTGCGCCGTGGACCCCGCGGGCGACCTGGGCATCGGCAGCGTGCGGTACCCCGAGCTGGACGTCGTCACCACGCCGGCGGAGCGGGGGATGGGCCCGGCGCAGGTGCTGCGCGCCCGGTGCGAGGCGGGGCTCGGGCGGCGGGGCGTGGTGCCCACGACCCGGGTGCGGCAGCGGCTGGAGGAGGAGCTCGGGGTCATCGACTCCCTCGGCTACCCGTCCTACTTCCTCACCGTCGCGGACGTGGTCGACCTCATCAAGAGCTTGAGGGTTCGCGCGGCGGCTCGCGGCTCGGGCGCCGGCAGCCTGGTCACCTACCTGCTGGGCATCTCCGACGTCGACCCGCTGCGCTACGGGCTGCTGATGGAGCGGTTCCTCTCGCCGCTGCGCCACCAGTTGCCCGACATCGACATCGACGTGGAGTCCGCGCGCCGGATGGAGGTCTACGACGCGGTGATCGACCGCTTCGGCGCCGACCGGGTCAGCTGCATCTCGATGATGGACACCTACCGGGTGCGCCACGCGATCCGCGACGTCGGGGCCGCGCTGGGCCTGCCGCAGGCGGAGGTCGACGCCGTCGCCAAGGCGTTCCCGCACATCCGGGCCAATCAGGTGCACGCCGCGCTGCGCGACCTCCCCGAGCTGCGGGCCAGCCGGTACGGCTCGCGCCGCGCCGGCGGCACCGGCGACCTCGACCTGCTGTTCGACCTCGTGTCCCGGCTCGACGGGCTGCCCCGGCACATCGCCCTGCACCCGTGCGGGGTGCTGCTCTCCGACGCCACGCTGCTGGACCGCACCCCGGTGGAGAGCAGCTACCTCGGCTACCCGATGAGCCAGTTCGACAAGGACGACGTCGAGGAGCTGGGGCTGCTCAAGCTGGACCTGCTCGGCATCCGGATGCAGTCGGCGATCGCGCACGCCCTCGACGAGATCGAGCGGGTCGACGAGGAGGCGGTCGACATCGACGCCGTCCCGCGGGACGACCCGACGACCTTCGAGCTGATCCGCAGCACCCGCACGCTCGGCATGTTCCAGATCGAGTCGCCGGGGCAGCGCGAGCTGGTCGGCAAGTTCGGGCCGCGGACGTTCGAGGACATCATCATCGACATCTCGCTGTTCCGGCCCGGACCGGTGAAGAGCGACATGGTCACCCCCTTCCTCATGGCCCGGAACGGCTGGCGCGAGGTGGAGTACCCCCATCCGGACCTGGAGTTCGCGCTCGCCGAGACCGCCGGGGTGGTCGTCTTCCACGAGCAGGTGCTGCAGGTGGTGGCCCGGATGGCCGGCTGCACGCTGGCCGAGGCCGACGAGGTGCGCCGCGCCCTGGGGGAGAAGGACGCCCACCCGGAGGTGCGGGCGTGGTTCGTGCCGCGGGCGCTGGCTGCCGGCTACCCGGTGGAGGTGGCCGAGCGGGTGTGGGAGGTGCTGGCGTCCTTCGGGTCGTTCGGTTTCTGCAAGGCCCACGCCGCGGCGTTCGCGCTCCCCACCTACCAGTCGGCCTGGCTGAAGACCCACCACCCGGCGGCCTTCCTGGCCGGGGTCCTCACACACGACCCCGGCATGTACCCGAAGCGGCTGATCCTCGACGACGCCCGCAACTTCGGCATCCGGGTGCTCGACCTGGATGTCAACGCTTCGACCGGCAGCTACCGCGTCGAACGGCTGGTCGCGGACGACGACGTGGACGACGACGCGACGAGCCCTGACCGTGAGGTGGAGGCTGAGAGTTCGGGCTGGCGGCGTCCGGAGTGGATGCCCGCGGCGATGCCCGACCCGACGCGGTACGGCATCCGGCTGTCGCTGGCCGACGTGAAGGGCATATCCGACGACGAGGTGGCGCGGGTCGTCGCCGGCCAGCCCTATCGGTCACTGACGGATTTCTGGGCGCGGGCGTCGGTGTCCCGCCCGGTGGTCGAGCGGCTGGTGCTGGCCGGTGGTTTCGACTCGCTCTACGGCTTCGGCATGCGGGACCGGGAGGCCGGCCGGCCGACCCGCCGGCGCCGGCAGGTGACCCGGCGCGACCTGCTGCTGCAGATCAGCGAGCTCGACCGGTGGAGCCGCAGCGGCGCGCGGGCGACGTCCGACGGGCAGCTGAGCCTGGACCTCATGGGGCTGGAGCTGTCCGAAGAGTCCGCCGGGGAGCCGGCCGGCCCGGAGTGGGCAGAGAGCAGCGGATTGCCCGAGTTCACCGACGCCGAGCTGGTGCGGGCAGAGCTGGAGGTGCTCGGGCTGGACGCCAGCCGGCACGTGATCGACTTCTACCGGCCGTTCCTGTCGGCGCTCGGCGCGGTGCCGGCCGGTGAGCTCCTCGGCTGCCGCAGCGGCGCGGAGGTGCTGGTGGCCGGCGTCAAGGTGGCCACCCAGACCCCGCCGATCCGGTCCGGGCGCCGGGTGGTGTTCGTGACCCTCGACGACGGCACCGGCTGCACCGACTCGACCTTCTTCGAGGACGCGCAGGGCCCCTACGCCGCGACGGTCTTCCACTCGTGGCTGCTGGTCATCCGCGGGGTGCTGCGCCGGACGGGGCCGCGCGGGGTGTCGCTGCGGGCCACCGGGGCGTGGGAGCTCCCGGCGCTGCACGAGGCCTGGGAGGCCGGCGGGCTCGAGTCGGTCGCCGAGCTGATGGCGGCTCCGGGGGAGTACACCGAGCAGGCGATCGCGGGGGCCGCGGCCTCGCACGGCTCCCGGCCGGTGGTCGTGCGGCCGGTCCTGGTCCACCCGACCGGGTTCCGGATGTCGCCCTACGCCGACATCAAGCCCGCCGGCGACGAGACCAAGGGCGCCGCCCGGCGGGCCGCGGCCGCGCCACCCCGCAAGCTCTGGCACTCCAGCCCGGGCAGCTCCGGTCACTGAGGAACCAGTGCGCTCAGCCCTCGCCGTCGGTGGCGTCCTCGACCTCCTGCTCGACGTCGTCGACGCCCTGCTCGATGTTCTGCTCCACGTCGTCGTCGACCACGTCGTCCCCGCAGGCGACCGTCGTGAGGGACGCGGCGGTGATGGCGAACGCGGCCGCGGTCCGGCGGACCAGGCGGGGGCGGGGGGCCCTGACCATGGGAACTCCTCGCGAGGGTTCGACGGTGCTGACGACGGGTCCGTGCCCCCGGGGGCCGGCCCGGTAAACGACGGGCGATCCGGTCGGCGGGTGCCCCGCCGCCGGCCGGGAGGTGGATCGGCACGATGGGCCCGGTGAGCCGTGATCTGCGCGTCTGCTTCATCGGTGACTCCTTCGTCGCCGGGGTCGGCGATCCCGAGCACCGGGGCTGGGTCGGCCGGCTGTGCGCCCGCAGCCACGGCGCCGGCCTGCCGCTGGCCGCGTACAACCTCGGCGTCCGCCGCGAGACGAGCGCCGACGTCCTCGCCCGGTGGTCCGCGGAGTGCCGGCCGCGGCTGTCGGCCGGGGACGACCGCCGGGTCGTCGTGGCCTTCGGCGTGAACGACACCACCGTCGAGGCCGGGGGCCCGCGCGTGCCCGAGGACGCGTCCGTCGCCGTGCTCGCGGAGCTGCTGGCCGCGGCCGCGGACGCCGGGTGGCCGGTGCTGGTCGTGGGGCCGCCCCCGGTCGCCGACGCCGGCCAGAACCACCGCATCGCCGCGCTCGACGTCCGCTTCGGCGAACTCTGCGCCGCCCGCGGAGTGCCCTACGCCGGCGTGCTGGCATCCCTGACCGGCAGCGCCACCTGGCGCCGGGAGGTCGCCGAGGGCGACGGCGCGCATCCCGGCGCCGCCGGCTACCAGCGCTACGCCGACCTCCTCTGGCCCGCATGGGCGGCCTGGACCGGCCTGCGCGACGACCGATGAGTCAGGGCGCCGGCGGCAGTCCCACCACCGACGTCGGCATCCGGCCGGCGCGAAGGAGGACCGGCCATGCCCAAACAGATCCCGTGCCTGTGGTTCGACGGCACCGCCGAGGAGGCCGCGGCGCTCTACACCTCGGTCTTCCCGAACTCCGGCATCGGGAAGGTCACCCGCTATGGGCCCGGCCTGCCCCCACCGATGAAGGAGGGCGACGTCGTGACCGTGGACTTCACCCTCGACGGCCAGGAGTACACCGCGCTCAACGGGGGCCCGGAGTTCTCGTTCACCGAGGCGGTCTCCTTCCAGATCATGTGCGCCGACCAGCAGGAGGCCGACCACTACTGGCACCGGCTCACCGAGGGCGGCGAGGAGAGCATGTGCGGGTGGCTCAAGGACCGCTTCGGTGTCTCCTGGCAGGTGATCCCGGCGGAGCTCATGACGCTGCTCGGTGACCCCGACCCCGGCCGCGCCCAGCGTGCCACCCAGGCGATGCTGCAGATGCGCCGCATCGACCTGGCCGAGATCCGGCGGGCCGCCGACGGCGCGGACGCGTAGCCCGGGCCCGCGGCGCCCACCGGCGGGGAAGCGGTGGGCGCCGCGCTCCGCCACTAGGCTCCGGTGGGTGCCGACCGTTCCCGCTCCGCCGACCGCGGAGCAGCTGCCCGCCCGCACCGCCGCCGTGTGGGCCGCGCTCGACCCGCTGGTCGACGCCGGTGACGCGCTGCGCGTGCTCGACGTCGGCGGGGGGAGCGGGATGTTCGCCGTCCCGCTGGCCCGCCTGGGGCACACCGTCACCGTCGTCGATCCCAGCGCCGACGCCCTGGCCACCCTGCGCCGGCGTGCCGAGACGGCGGGTGTCGGCGGGCGGGTGCGCGGTGTCCAGGGGGACGGCGACCTGCTGCACGAGGTCCTCGCCGACGACGAGGGCGGGTACGACCTCGCGCTGTGCCACTCGGTGCTCGAGGTGGTCGACGACCCCGGGGTCACGCTGGCCGAGATCGCCGGCGCGCTGCGGCCCGGCGGCCGGGTGAGCCTCGCCGTCGCCAACCGGGCCGGCGCGGTCCTCGCCCGAGCCGTCGGCGGCCACCCCGCGGAGGCGCTGGCCCAGCTCCGGGACCAGGACGCCCACCCCGGCCGGCCGCTCCGCCGCCGGTTCAGCCCCGACGAGCTCCTGGCGCTCGTCGGCGGTGCCGGTCTGACCCCCGGCGCCTGGCGCGGGGTCTCCGTCGTCGCCGACCTGCTCGACTCCGCCTCCGGGGCCGATCCGGCCGCCGTCCGGGACCTCGAGCTCGCGCTCGCCGAGACCTCGCCCTACCGCGAGGTCGCCGCAGGCCTCCACCTGCTGGCGACCCGCGCGTGACCGGGGAGGGCGACGGCGTGCTGCCGCCCGACCTGCACCGGCCGGCCTACGGCGTCGCCACCCTCGCCGACGTGCTGCCCGGCGTCGCGGCGGCGCTGGGGACGCCGGTGCCCCGGGGGGACCTGCCCGCCGACCCGCTGGGCCTGGCCGACGCGCTGCACGGGGCCCGCCGCGTGGCGGTCCTGCTCGTGGACGGCCTGGGCGCCGACCTCGTCCGGGCGCACGCCGACCTGGCGCCCACGCTGGCCGGCATGAGCAGCCCGGCCGGAACCCTGCAGGCGCCCTGTCCCAGCACCACCCCGGTCAGCCTCACCACCATCGGCACCGGACTGCCCCCGGGCAGCCACGGGATCCTGGGCTTCGTCACCGAGGTGCCGGGGGAGGGACGCACCCTCAACCACACCCAGTGGACCGACGACCCCGACCCCGCCGACTGGCAGGCGCAGCCCACCGTCTTCGAGCGCGCCGCCGCCGACGGGGTGGCGGTCACCGCCGTCGGGCCGTGGGCCTATGCGGGATCGGGCCTCACCGTGGCCGCCTACCGCGGGGCCGAGTACACCGGGGCGGTGGGGCCCGGGGACCTCACCGCGCTCATGCGCTCGGGCCTGGAGGCGGGCCGACGGTCCCTGGTCTACGGCTACATGGCCGAGCTCGACCTCACCGGCCACGTCCGCGGGGTCGACTCGCCCAGCTGGCGCGCGCAGCTCGCCCTGGTCGACCGCGTCGTCGCGCAGCTGGTCGACGGCCTGCCCGACGACGCCGCGCTGCTGGTCACCGCCGACCACGGGATGCTCGACGTCCCCGCCGCGACGCGGCTGGACCTCGACGACGAGCCCGACCTCGCCGACGGGGTGCGGGTGCTCGCCGGTGAACCCCGCGCCCGGTACGTGCACACCGAGCCCGGGGCGGAGGCCGACGTGCTGGCCCGCTGGCGCGGGGTCCTCGGCGACCGGGCGTGGGTGGTGGGGCGCGACGAGGCCGTCGCCAGCGGAATCTTCGGGCCGGTGGACGACGCGCTGGCGGCCCGCATCGGGGACGTCGTGGCGCTGGCCCGCGGTAGCTGGGCGCTGGTCAGCCCCCGGCTGGAGCCGGGGCCGAGCCGGCTGGCCGCCTACCACGGGTCGTTGACCGCGACGGAGCTGGCGATCCCGCTGCTCGCCGCCCGGGGACGCGCGCTCCGCTGAGCCGGGCGGGTCAGCCCGGCGGTGCCGACAGCGACAGGTGGTGCCAGGTGCGCACCCGGCCGGCCGTGGTGGCGGAGCAGGTGAGGTGCACCGTCTCCGGTGACGGCCGGCTCTCCACGGTGACGGTGACCGGCCCCGCCGGGCCGGTCAGGATGACCTCCCACCGCTCCGCGCCCGGGTCCGCCGCTTCCCGCCGGGTCGAGCGGACCGGCGGCAGCTCGTCGACGCCGAGGACGCCGAGCTCCTCGCGCGCGTAGTGCTGGGCGGCCTGCACCGGTGCGGGCAGCCCTGCCCGTCCGCGCAACCACGGCAGAGCCACCTGCCCCCGGTCGTGCGCGGCGACGACCAGCCCGCCGTCCCCGGGGACCTGCCCGTAGTAGAAGCCGTGCGGCAGCACCAGCACGTTCGCCGCGAACCGGTCGCCCCCGAGGTGGCTGCACTCCCACACGTCGGTCGGGCCGGGCGCGGGCAGGGCACGGGCCAGCGGACGGCCGCGCAGCGCGCAGCAGGCGTCGTGGCCGCCGTGCGTGCACACCAGGTAGGCCGGCCCGGACGCCGGCTCGCCGACCGACCCGTCCCACGGCGCGCTGAGCAGGTCGGCGTCGGTCGAGCGCACCGACCACCACAGCCCCTCCCGGCCCAGCCGGCTGTCGGCGTAGGCCCAGCGCCGGCCGGAGTCGGCCAGCCGGTCGCCGGGCCGGCGGACCAGCAGGACCCGGACCCCCTCCCGCTCGGCCCGCTCGGCGAGCAACCGGGCCACGCGTGCGTCGAACCTCGACTGGAGCAGCGCCTGCCGTCCCCACGGCCCCGGCTGCTCGACCAGCAGCCAGCGGGACACCGGTGAGGCCGTCCCCACCCCCGAGTCGCCGCGCTCGAGCGCCTGCACCGAGCAGCGGCCGGCGTCGAGCCGGCCCGGCGGGCGGGCGGGGACCTCCGTGCGGCAGAAGTCGTCCTTCCCCGCCGGGTCCGGTGCGGTCACGCCCTCCACCGGGTCACCGGGGTTCCCCGGACGCCGCCCCCCGCCCGCCGTGCCCGGTGGCGGGCAGGGTCGCGTCGGGCACGGTGGCGATCGACTCGGTCACCAGCCGGCGGGCCAGCGTCAGGCGGTCCGCCGGGTCGAGGCCGGGCAGGTCGCCCACCTTCAGCTCGCCGGCGGCCAGCAGCTCGGTCAGCGCGGCCCGGGCGTCCTCCGGGAAGGAGTGGGTGCGCCGGCCCGCCACGAGGGTCACCCGGCCGTCGTCGGCGTCGCGCAGGGTGCACCGCAGGTGGCGGCGCAGTCGCAGCACCGTCCCCGGGTCCAGCGCGGCCGCGGCGACGGACTGCGCCAGGGGTGCGACCGGTTCCGGCCGCACCTGCGCCCAGGTCCGGGCCCGCAGGCGGTCGGCGACGTCGGCCGGGTCCACCCGGCCCAGCCACTCCCGCAGTCCCTCGACGACGGCGGCGACGTCGTCGGCCAGGGCGTCGGGATCGGACAGGTCGACGCCGAGGGGCAACGAGCTCCGCAGCGCGCGGTCCTCGGCCGCCAGCGTGCGCACCAGGTCCAGCACCGACTCGGCCGCCGCCCAGCGGGTCACCGAGTGGATGCCGACGGTCAGGTGCGCGCTGATCTCGCCGAGGGCCTTCGCCGAGTGCAGGAACCCACGCGGCAGGTAGAGGGCGTCGCCGGGCCGCAGCACCGCGTCGATCACCGGTGCCCGCTCGGCGGCCGCGGCCACCTCGGCAGCGCGGTCGTTCCACGGCTGGGTGCGCAGCGGATCGGGCAGCACCGGCTCGTGGATGGTCCAGTGCTTCTCACCGGCCACCTGGAGCACGAAGACGTCGTGCACGTCGTAGTGCGGGCTGAAGCCCTGCGACGACGGCGGGGTGACGTAGGCGTTGACCTGCGTCGGGTGGCCGAGGTCGGCGGCCAGCTGGTCGGCGAACTCGATCAGCGGCGGCCAGAGCCGGTGCAGCCCCTGGAGGACGACGGTGCTCCCGTCGGCGAACAGCCGCAGCACCGCGTCCGAGGAGACCTGGTCGGCGATCTCCGCGCCGGCCCCGCCCGACGTGGTGAACCGCTTCGCGTCGACGACCGCGCCGTCCTTGGCGATCCGCAGGAACGGTGTGCGCAGGCCGCGTCGGGAGAGCAGCTCGTCGACCGCCGGCAGGTCGAGCAGGTCGGTGAAGGAGTTGCCGGTGTCCTCGGCGCGGGTCAGGAGCGGGCGCCGCGCCCAGTGCTCCCGGGCGAACTGCTCGGGGGCCATGTTCGTGCACCGCCGCAGGGCCGGGCGGAGCTGTGGCTCCGTCCGGCCCCGCGGGGTCGGGTACTCGTTCAGGCCGAACCGTCCGCGCCACCGTCGGCGCCACCGTCCGCGCCACCGTCGGCGCCACCGTCCGCGCCGCTGTCGGCGCCGCCGTCCGCGCCGCCGTCCGCACCGCCGTCCGCACCGCCGTCCGCGCCGCCGTCGGCACCGCTGTCGGCACCGCCGTCGGCGCCACCGTCCGCGCCGCTGTCGGCACCGCCGTCCGCGCCACCGTCATGGGCGCCCGGGGTGCCCGAGGCGCCGCCGTCGGCCGGGCCCTCCGTGCTGGTCATGTCGTCGTCGTCGAGCGCCATGGCATCTCCGTCCAGGTCGATCAGGGGCGGCCGGCCGGCCGCCCCTGCGTCGCTGCTTACCTCCCTCACCCGGGTCTGACACCTGCCGTCCGGCCAGCGGTTTCCGCTGTGCGGGGAGGGTCACGATCGCGTGACGGCTCGGCGTCCGGTGCAGTCGTCTCCTTCCTGGCGGGCATCTCGTGTGGGTCCACCCCTGAGGGGCACCTCTGAGGGGTCAGAGGCACGAGACGACGCACGAGGAGGAGATGTCATGACAGAGGGTCGTACGCAGACAGGCGCGAGCGCCGACGTGACCCGGGAGACGTCGGGTGGCCGGCTGGACCCGGCCAGGGACGAAGGGGCGAGCCGCGTAGGCCTCCAGGACACGCACCACCAGACGCCGCCCACGCGCCGTGACCGCGTCCGCTGGGGCCCGGTCTGGGCCGGCCTGATCGTCGCGGTGCCCACCTTCCTGCTGCTGCAGCTGGCCACGCTGGCCCTGGGCTGGTGGGACATGGGAGGTGGTGACGGGAACAACGCCGACCTGATCAGCGGCATCAACGGGCTGCTCGCACTCTTCCTGGGTGGTCTCACCGCCGGGGCGACCGCGCTGTGGCGCGGGGTCAGCGAGGGGCTGCTCCACGGCATCCTGGTGTGGGCGCTGACCGTGGTCACCATCGTGCTGCTGACGCTGTTCGGTGGCGGTGCCCTGTTGGGTTCCCTGGCCGGCGTGGTCACCGACGTCGCCGGCATCCAGCAGGCCAACCTGCCCGACATCCAGGCCGGCCAGGCCGCCGAGACGGCGCGCTCGGCCGCCAGCTGGGCGGTCCTCGGGCTGGGTCTGTCGATCATCGCCTCCGCGCTCGGCGGGGTGATCGGCGCCAAGATGTGGCCGGGCAAGCAGGACACCGAGGTCGTCGCCCGCTGACCTCGGCGGGCCGGGGCGCGCCGGTCGGCCGCCCCGGCGCCGGACCGTTATCGTTCCCGTGGGTCGAACGCATGTTCGATCCACGGGAACGTGCGGGAGGTGGCGGTGGCGGGCGGCGTCGGACGGGCGGACGGGTGCACCGTCCTGCACATCGACATGGACGCCTTCTTCGCCAGCGTCGAGGTGCGCCGGCGCCCGGAGCTGGCCGGCACGCCGGTGATCGTCGGCGGGGCCGGGAACCGCGGCGTGGTCACCTCGGCCACCTACGAGGCCCGCAGGTACGGGGTCCACGCGGCCATGCCCACCGCCCGCGCGCTGCGGCTGTGCCCGACGGCGACGGTGCTGCCGGGGGACATGGCGCTCTACGCCGAGGTGTCCCGGGCGGTCATGGCGCTGTTCCGGTCGATCACCCCGCTGGTCGAGCCGCTGAGCCTGGACGAGGCGTTCCTGGACGTCTCGGGCGCCGGCCGGCGGCTGGGTGACCCCGTGGCCATCGGCGAGTACCTCCGCGCCCGGGTGTTCGACGAGCAGGGCATCACCTGCTCGGTCGGGGTCGCCGGCACCAAGTTCGTGGCGAAGCTCGCCTCCACCCGGGCCAAGCCCGACGGGCTGCTCGTCGTCCGCCCCCCGGAGGTCATGGGTTTCCTGCACCCGCTGCCGGTGGGTGCGCTCTGGGGAGTGGGTCCGAAGACGGAGGAGACGCTCCTGCGGCTCGGGCTGCGGACCGTGGGCGACCTGGCCCACGTGCCGGCGAAGACCCTCCAGCGGGCGCTGGGTGCCGCCGCGGGCGCCCACCTGCACGAACTCGCGTGGGGGCGCGACCCCCGGCGGGTCGTCCCCGACGAGCCCGAGCGCTCCACCGGCGCGGAGGAGACCTTCGCCGCCGACGTCGACGACCCCAGGGTGGTCCACCGCGAGCTGCTGCGGCTGGCGGAGCGGACGGCCGGGCGGCTGCGCTCGACCGGCTGCCTGGCCCGCACGGTCAGCATCAAGGTCCGCTTCGCCGACTTCACCACGATCACCCGCAGTCGCACGCTGGCCGCGCCCACCGACGTGGGGCAGGAGCTCTACGACACGGCCCGCGCCCTCTACGACGCCCTGGGCCTGGACCGGACCCGCATCCGGCTGGTCGGCGTCCGGGCCGAACGGCTCGTCGAGGCGGGTTCCGCCCCCCGGCAGCTGGAGCTCGGCGCGCGCGAGCACGGCCGCCGGGAGGCGGAACTGGCCGCCGATCGCGCCGCCCGGCGCTTCGGAGCGGGAGCGGTCCGGCCGGCGACGCTGCTGGGCTCCTCGGGGCCGGTCGGGCGGGCGGCTCGCTGACCAGGCACGACGCGCCGCGGGCTGCACCCGGAGGAGTGATCGGCCGGCGCGTCGGGCCGGTCACCGTGGCGTCGCCTTTCGCCGCGTCCAATCGGCTCGTATCCTCGGAGATACCGTCGGCGGGAGCCTCCGACGGAACTGGCTCCGCCCATTTGGAGGTCGACGTGCCGCTCTCCGAGCACGAGCAGCGTCTGCTGGAGCAGATCGAGCGCGCCCTCGTCGATGACGACCCGAAGTTCGCATCCTCGGTCCGCACCGGCGATCGCCGTCAGAAGGCTCGCCGCAAACTGCAACTCGGTGCCCTGCTGGTGCTGGTCGGCCTCGCCGTCCTGGTCGCCGGCGCGGTCGCCGAGTCCGTCCCGCTCGGCGTCCTGGGATTCCTGGTCGCCTTCGGCGGTGCCGCCCTCGGGGTGCTGCACTACCGGGGGGCCACCGGTGCGGTCGAGGCCGCCGGGCCCGCCGGGCCGCGCGGCTCCTCGGCCGCCGGCCGCGGTGGCAAGCGCGGGCGGCAGCCGATGAAGAACCGGCTCGAGGAGCGCTTCCGCCGCCGCTACGACCAGTAGCCCTCGCGCACCGACCTCCCGGCCGCCGTCCGCCCCGGACGGCGGCCGGAGCCGTACCGGGCCCACCGGGCGCCCCGTTCCCGGATCTCGGCCACCAGTGACGCCGGCCACAGCAGCGCCCGCACCCGCACCGCCCGCGGGCGCGCCCCGAGCAGCCCCCGGCGGGCCGTCCGCAGCGCCGCCTGCAGCTCGGCGTCCGGTCGCGCGCTGCCCGGCCGCCCGTAGCTGGCTGCCTCCTCGGCGCGGGCCAGCCGGCGCACGGCCGCCACCGACGACTCCACCGACGGTCCGCCGGGCCCCCGGGTCAGGGTGAGAGCCAGCGCGTCGGCCACCCGGCGCGGGGTCCACGAGGGATGCAGGTGCACGCCCAGGTCCGTGGCGGTGGCGCGCAGCTCCGCCCACGTCCCGCCCCCGGCCAGCCGGCGGCGGCGCTGCAGGGCACGCGCGGAGCCCGGGGCGGCCAGGACGACGGCGCCGAGCGCCAGCAGTCCCGCGCCGATCAGCAGCGGACCCCGGTCGGCCCCGGTCTGCGTCGGGGCGGCGACCTGGGGCGCCGCCTGCGGGAGGCGGTCCGTCCGGGGGGCCGCCGGCGGAGGCGCCACCGACGGCGCGGGGACGGCCGGTGCGGCGTCCAGCCGCTCCTGCGCCGTGGTCCGCGGCGACCAGGGGAGCTCCACCTGCCGGTCGGCGGCCAGCGGCGTGGGGTCGAAGGGCACCCACCCGATCCCCTGGAACCAGACCTCCACCCAGGCGTGGGCGTCGTCGCTGGTGACCAGCCGGGTTCCGTCGGGCGAGACGTCGCCGGGCGTGTACCCCAGCGCCACGCGGGCGGGCAGCCCCATCTGGCGGACCAGCACCGCCATGGCGCCGGCGTACTGCTCGCAGTAGCCGCGCTTGAGCCGCAGGAAGTCCACCAGGTCGTCGCCGCTGGTGCCGGGGGCGGTGGAGAGGCTGTAGACGAACCCGTTGGACCGGTCGGTCAGGTACGCCTGGATGCGCAGCACGCGCTCGTACGGGGTGCCTGCGCCCTCGGTCAGCCCGGCGACCAGGTCGGTGATCGCCGGGTCCAGCTCGGGCAGCGCGCCGAAGCGCTGCTGCAGGGGGTCGTCCGCGGGGAGCGGGGCCGCGCGCGCGAGCAGCTCGTCGGACGGGCGCGGCTCGATCGCGGTCACCCGGTACGTCAGCCCAGCGGTGGTGATCCCGCGGCCGAACACGGTCCCGGTCGCGTCGTCGAAGCGCCACGCGCCGTCCTCGCCGTCGGTGCGGACCGAGAGGGGGGAGGTCGGCACGGGGAGGAACCGGTCGTCGTGGTCCAGCACCTGCACCTCGGCGACCACCTGGCGGGCCGGCTGGCGGGCCGGCGGCGGAGCGAGGAGGTCGTCCTCGGCGACCGAGACCTCGCCGTCGAGGTTGCTCAGCGACCAGCCCTCCACCGGGTCGTACTCGTCGAGCGCCACCGCGCGCAGGTAGCCGGGGTCCTCCACCGAGGTGTCCACGCGCAGCAGCTCGATCGGCTCGGGCAGGGTCAGCTGCCCCCGCAGCTCCGCCGCCGGGTCCAGGGAGGTCCCCGTGGCCGACCCCGCCCCGCCGCCGAGCCCGGTGGCGAACGAGCCCTCCGGGAGGGTGGGCACCGCGGTGCCCAGGACGGCGCCCGCCGCCACCGCGACCACGCCGATGCGCACGGCGGTGCCACCGCCGGTGGGTCCCTCCAGGGAGCGGCGCTGGTCGGCCCACAGGAGCACGGCGAAGCCGGCGGCCGGCCCGACCAGCGCCACCAGCCCGATGCCGCCGGTCACCGTCGCCACGGGCACGCACACCAGGGGGAGCAGCGCGGCCCCGGCCACCGCCGCCTGCCGCACGGTGACCGCCAGCAGGTCCACCGCGACGGCCACCAGCCCGACGAACAAGGTGGTGAGGGCGAGCAGGCCGGTCAGCGGGAGCGCGGGCGTGGCCTGCTCCTGGATCTCGGCCGCCCCCGCCCCGAAGACCTCGGCGAGCCGGGCCAGCGCGGCCGGCGTGGGCAGCACCCCGGCCGGCGCGGCATCCGGCACGAACACGGCCGTGAGCACGCAGACGACGAGGACGAGCTGACCGACCGGCACCACCACGGGGCCCAGCGCCTCGACCGGCCACGAGCGTGTGCGGTCGCCGGCGAGCCGGGCGACCGCCGCGCGCAGCGCCAGGCCGCCGGCCAGCACGGCGACGACGACCGTCACCACCGGTGGCACCCACGCCCGGCTGGTGAAGACGGGGGAGAGCGCCAGCGCGCCGAGCAGGGTCGCTGCCGCGGCGGCGACCGGGGTGCGGACGTCCGTCGCGGTCATGCCGGCGCCCCGACGGGAGTCCCGGTCAGCGCGGCCCACGCCTCGCCGACGTCCTGCCCGGCCGACGCGGTGGTCACCCGCCAGCCGGCCGCGGAGAGGGCGGCGACGGCCTGGTCGCGCTGGGTCGAGAGCGCGTCCAGCGCGGCACCGGTCGCGCTGCGCCGGCCGCGGCCCGGCTCGCCCCAGGTCGCCACGTCCAGCAGCACGGCGAGGCCGGGCACCGGTCCCTGGCGCAGCCGCACGAGGTCGGCCACGTCGTCGGGTCCGACCGCGCCCAGCAGGCAGATCAGCGGCCCGTCGCCGGCGGCGCGGCACGCGGCCGACGCGGCGTCGGACAGGTCGCCGACCCGGGAGGCCCCGACGACGGCCAGCCGGTCCAGGAGCTCCTCGGCGCCGAGCGCGGCGGCGCCGGGATCGGGCGTCAGCTCCCCGGTGCTGGTCACGACCCGCAGCCGGGCGCCGCGCCGGGCCAGCGCGACCCCGATGCTGGCCGCCGCCTCGACCAGCCACTCCAGGCTGTCGGCGGGTGGCTGGTCGTCGCCCGGCGGCCCCGGAGCGCGCCGGGAGGCGTCCCACGCCGGAGCCAGCAGGTGCGCGCGCGCCCGCGTGTCCAGCAGCAGGGTGCCCTGGGCGCGCCACGGTTGTTCCTCGAGCCGCACCATGAGCTCGCCGGTGCGCGCGCTCGCCCGCCAGTGCACCCTGCGCAGGTCGTCACCGCGCCGGTACTCGCGGACGCTGACGTCGTCGTCGCCGTGGACGGCGAACGCGCGGTGCGTGCCGTCGTCGCCACCCCGGCCGCCACCCGGGCCACCGCGCCCCAGCGGTCGGACGCGGGGCACCACGACCAGGGGAGCGGTGTCGGAGCCGACGGCGGTGCGCTCGACCAGGCCGAACGGGTCGACGACCCGCAGCCGCAGCGGCCCCAGCTGGTAGCGGCCGCGGTGTCGACCGACCAGCCGGTACCTGACGGTGGTGCCGGCGCCCGGGGCCAGGCCGGCCACCGTGAACCGGTGCGAGCGGCCCAGCGCCGCCGGCAGCTGCTCGGTCAGCAGCCAGAGCCCGCCGCGCCGCGCGTCGGCGTTCTGCAGCTGCAGCTCGACCTCGGCCGGCGTGCCGCGCGGCACCCGTTGCGGGGTGACGGTGCGCCGGGTGGTGACCCGGAACCGCCCCCGCGCCACGCTGACGGCGGCGAGCAGCGGCAGGACCAGGACGAAGGCGGCCAGCTGCACCAGCGATCGTTCGCCGAGCACCGCCCCCACCAGCCCGAGCGTCAGGCCCCCGGCGAGGAGGCAGCGGCCGCGGGTCGTGAGGGCCCCGACGGACCGGCCGGGAACGCCGCGCACGCTCAGCGCCCGCGGAAGACCGGCACGGAGGCCACCAGCGAGGCCACCACCTGCTCGGCGCTGCGCCGGCCGACCACGGCCTCCCCGCTGAGCAGGAGGCGGTGGGCCAGCACCGGCACGGCGAGGGCCTGGACGTCGTCGGGCAGCACGTGGTCACGCCCGTCGAGGGCGGCGGAGGCGCGGGCGGCCCGCAGGAGCTGCAGGCCGGCGCGCGGGGAGGCGCCCAGGCGCAGGTCGGGTGACCGGCGGGTGGCCTCGACCAGGGCGACGACGTACCGGCGGACGGCCTCGGCGACGTGCACCCGGCCCACGGCGGCGACCAGGGACCGGACGAGGGTGGCGTCGGCCACCGGGCGCAGGGCGGTCAGCGGGTCGGCGGTGGAGCGGTCGTCGAGCATGGCCAGCTCCGCGGCCGGATCGGGATACCCCATGGACACGCGGGCGGTGAACCGGTCGCGCTGGGCCTCGGGGAGGGGGTAGGTGCCCTCCATCTCCAGCGGGTTCTGCGTGGCCATGACCAGGAACGGGCGGGCCAGCTGGTAGCTCACGCCGTCGACGGTGACCTGCCGCTCCTCCATGCACTCCAGCAGCGCCGACTGGGTCTTGGGGGAGGCGCGGTTGATCTCGTCGGCCACGACCAGGTTGGCGAAGATCGCCCCCGGCTTGAACTCGAACGCCCGGGTCTCCTGGTCGTAGACAGCCACCCCCGTCACGTCGCTCGGCAGCAGGTCGGGCGTGAACTGGATGCGCCGGACGCTGGCGTCGACGGCGCCGGCCAGCGCCTTGGCCAGCGTGGTCTTGCCGACCCCGGGCACGTCCTCGATCAGCAGGTGGCCCTCGGCCAGCAGCACGACCAGTGCCAGCCGGACGACGTCCTCCTTGCCCTGGACGACGCGGCTGACCGCGGCCGCGATGCGTGCGCCCTCCGCGGCGACGTCGACCGACGCGTCGGCCGTCCCGTCGGCGGACCGTGTCGCCTCCGTCACCGCTCCACCGTACGTGCGCAGTCGACCCCCCGTCCCGGGCGCGGATCACGGTGCTCCGCGACCCCGGTCGCGAGGGCGTTCCGCGAGGTGGGGGCGGTGGGTCACGACACGGCCTCAGGTGGTGTCCAGTGGGGGCCAGTGGGTTACTGTGTCGCCTGGTGGGGAGGCAGGGTCCCGTCCGGGGGAGCTGCAGAGCCATGGGAGGACCGATGCAGGGGGTGATCCGGTGTTCGTCGGCAGCTACCAGTTGCGCCTCGACGAAAAGGGCCGGCTCGCCCTCCCCGTCCGCTTCCGCGACCAGGTGGCCGACGGCATGGTGATCAAGAAGGGCCAGGAGCGCTGCATCTACGGGCTGACGATGGCCCGGGTCGCCGAGCAGAGCGCCGCGATGGCCGCCATGGCACCCTCCGACACCGCCGCGGCGCGCATGCGCGCCCGCATGAGCTTCGGCTCGATGGTGGAGCTGGAGCCGGACAAGACGGGCCGCATCACCATCCCCGCGAGCCTGCGCGAGTACGCCCACCTGGACCGCGACGTCGTCGTCGTCGGCGTGGACACCCGCTTCGAGATCTGGGACTCCGCGACCTGGGACGCCTACGTGGCCGAGCAGGAGGCCGCCTTCGCCGACATGGAGAGCGAGGGGATGCCGACGCTGTCGTGATCCCGGGATCGCCCCACCCGCTCCCACCGGCCTCCGCGACGCACCCGTTCGAGCCGCCTTCCCCGCGGCTCGACCGGACCGGGCCCCAGCCGCCTTCCCCGCGGCTCGGTCCCACGAGGAGGACCGCACGGATCAGCGGGCCGGCCCCTCGCCGGCAGGGGGTGACCCACCGGCCCCGCGGAACCCCACCTGACGCTCTTCCCCGACGCCAGGCGGAGCCGCGGGGCCGGACACCCCCCCGGATCCGGCCTCCCGCCGCCCCACTGCGCTCCACCGGCCCCACTGCGCCCCACCCACCCCACCGCGCCCCACCCACCTCCTGCCCCCCACCCGCCCGATCCCGCACGCCCCCGCTTCCGCGTCCCCCAGCGGCCGCCCGCGGCGCGGCACCATCGCGGGACCCGTCAGGACCACTCGAGAGGCAGCAGACGATGAGCAGCACCGGACCTGCCGCGGCCCCCGGGCCCGGGCAGCCCCCGGTGCACGTGCCGGTGCTGCTGGACCGGGTCCTCGAGCTCCTCGGCCCGGCGTGCGCCGCCGACGGTGCCGTGATGGTCGACGCGACGCTGGGGCTGGCCGGCCACACCCTCGCGATGCTCGAGGCGCACCCGGGGTTGCGGGTCGTCGGGCTGGACCGCGACCCGGACGCCCGCGCCGAGGCCACCCGACGGATCGAGGCCGCCGGGCACGCCGGGCGCGTGACGGTCGTGCCCGCCGTCTTCGACGAGCTCCCCGAGGTGCTCGACCGGCTCGGCATCGACGAGGTCCAGGGCGTCCTGTTCGACCTCGGGGTCTCCTCGCTCCAGCTGGACCGGCCCGACCGGGGGTTCAGCTACTCCACCGACGCCCCGCTCGACATGCGCATGGACCCGGGCGCCCCCCGGACGGCAGCCGACGTCGTGAACACCTACCCGCCGAAGGACCTCGCGCGCGTGCTGCGGGTCTACGGCGAGGAGCGGTTCGCCTCGCGGATCGCCGCCGCCATCGACCGCGAGCGGGCCCGCGAGCCGTTCACGGGCACCGCCCGGCTGGCCGAGCTCGTCCGCGAGTCCATCCCCGCGGCCACCCGGCGGACCGGTGGCCACCCCGCGAAGCGGACGTTCCAGGCCCTGCGCATCGAGGTCAACGACGAGCTCGGCGCGCTGGAGCGTGCCCTCCCTGCCGCGATCGACGCCCTCGCCGTGGGCGGTCGCGTCGCCGTCATCACCTTCCACTCCTTGGAGGACCGGATCGTGAAGCAGACCCTGGCCGCGGGAGCCGCGGACCGCACCCCGCCGGAGCTACCGGTGCCGCTCCCGGAGCACGGGCCGGTGCTGCGCCTGCTCACCCGCGGTGGCGAGGCCCCCGGGCCGGAGGAGACGGCCGGCAACTCCCGGGCGGCGTCGGCCCGGGTGCGGGCGGCCGAGCGCATCCGGCGGGCGGCATGACCCGGGCCGCCGCCGTGCGCACGCCCCTGCCGCGCGCCACGGCTCCCCGCACCCCCCACGCCCGCACCGCTCCCTCCCGGGCCACCGGTCCGGCTCCGCGCACCTCGCCGTCGGGTGCGCGCGGCACCGGCCGCGCCACGCCCCGCCCGGAGCTGCGGCTGGTACCGACCGGTGCCGCCGCCCGGCCGCGCCGGAGGGTGCGGAGCGCCGCGCGTTCCCGCAAGGCGCCGTTCGTCCTCCTGGTCGTCGCGCTCCTCGCGCTCACCACCCTCGGGCTGCTGGTGCTCAACACCGCCATCGCGGTGGACAGCCTGAAGGCGACCCAGATGCGCGGCGAGAACGCCGCGCGTGCCCAGGAGGTGCAGCGGCTGGAGCAGCTCGTGGTGGCCGGCAACACCCCTGCGGACGTCGCGCGGGCGGCGGTGGAGGCCGGGCTGGTCCCGGCCGGGGTCGCCGGCTACCTGGTGCTCGGCCCCGACGGCACCACGACGCTGCGCGGTGCACCCGAGCCCGCTCCCGCTCCCGAGCCCGCGCCCGAGCCTGAGCCCGAGCCCGCGCCGCCGGGCGGGAACTGACCCGTGCCGAGCAGCGTCCGCGGACCCGGCGCCCGCGCCCCCCGCCCGTCCCCGGCCGGCCGGGGGGAGACCGGGCCGTTCGTCCCCCGTCGCATCCCCGGTACCCGGCGCAGCGGTGCCGGGCTGTCGGTCGAGCAGCGCGGCCGCCGCAACCGGTGGGGGCTGGCCGTCCTGATCACCCTCCTCGTCGTCGTCGTCGGACGGCTGGTGGTGCTCCAGGGCATCGACGGCGGCTCCTACGCCAGCGCGGCGGAGCAGGACCGGCTGCGCACCATCCCGCTGGCGGCGATCCGCGGCCAGATCCTCGACCGGGACGGCGACCCGCTCGCCTACACCGTCGACGCCTCGAAGGTCGTGGCGGACCCGACCGTGGTCCGGGACCCGGCGCGCACCGCGCTCGCCCTCACCACGCTGCTCGACGTCCCGGTGCCCGAGCTCACCGAGAAGCTCTCCGCCGACAGCCGGTACGTGGTCCTGGCCACCCAGATCGCCCCGGAGACGGCCGACGCGGTCGCGGAGCTGGAGCTCGCCGGCGTCTACCTCCGGGACGACCCGGTGCGGCTCTACCCGTCCGGGGCGGTGGGCGGCCAGGTCGTCGGCTTCGTCGGACGCGAGGGCAACGGGCTGGCCGGCATCGAGCAGGTCTTCGAGGACCAGCTCTCCGGTTCGCCGGGGGAGCGGACCGTGGAGGTCGGCAGCGGCGGTCACCCGATCCCCTCGGGCATCGACGAGGTCACCGAGGCCGTCGACGGCCGGGACGTCACCCTCACCCTCGACCAGGACCTGCAGTTCGTCACCGAGGAGCGGCTGGGGCAGGCCTGTGCCGACGGCGCGACCACCCGGGCCTCGGCGGTGGTCCTGGAGGTGGCGACCGGACGCGTCGCGGCCATGGGCTCCTGCCCCGGGTACGACCCGGGCAGCTACGCCACGACCGACCCCGCCCTGCTGGGCAACCCCGTGGTCTCCGACGTGTTCGAGCCCGGCTCGGTCATGAAGGCGGTGACGCTCGCGGCCGCCGTCGAGGAGGGCGTCGCGACGCCCGACCGGGTGCTGACCGTCGACGGCCAGATCGAGGCCGGCGACCGCGTCGTCAAGGACGCGCACAACCACGACCCCGTCGACTGGACCGTCACCGGCATCCTGGCCAAGTCCAGCAACGTCGGCACGATCATGCTGGCCCGCGAGGTCGGTGACGAGAAGCTCGAGGAGTACCTGCGGGCGTTCGGCGTCGGTGAGAAGACCGGCATCGAGCTGCCCGGCGAGAGCCGCGGCATCCTCCAGGAATCGGGCGAGTGGAGCGAGGTGCGGGCCGCCAACGTGGCCATCGGCCAGGGCGTCTCGGTGACCACGCTGCAGATGGCCTCGGTCTACCAGGCGATCGCCAACGGCGGGGTGCGGGTGGAGCCCCGGATCGTGTCGTCGGTGACCGGCGCCGACGGCCGCCCCACGTCGCCCGGGGAGCCGGCCCGGACGCGCGTCGTGAGCGAGTCCACCGCCGAGCAGATGGCCTACATGCTCGAGGCCGTCGTCGGCACGGGCGGCACCGCGCCGCTGGCCCAGGTCGAGGGCTTCCGGGTGGCCGGCAAGACCGGCACCGCGCAGCGCGCCAACCCCGAGTGCAACTGCTACGCCGGCGGCGGCTACGTGACCACGTTCGTCGGGTTCGCCCCGGCGGACGACCCGCAGTACGTCGTCGCGGTGGACCTGGAGCGACCCACCAGCTCGGCCGAGGGCGGCCAGGTGGCCGCGCCCGTGTTCGCCGACATCATGCGGGCCGCGCTCATGGCCGACGGTGTCGTGCCGTCGGGCACCGCGCGCCCCGAGTTCACCCTGACCGGCGCGCCCTGAGGAAGGACCCCGCTGCCCCCCACCGCTCGCGAGCTCGTGGCGGGGCCCTGCAGCGGCGCCCGGGCGCGGTGACGCCGTGCGGACATCCGCCGCCGGTAGATTGGAGTCCCGTGACCCCGACCGACCCCGGGACGGCCCCGCGGCCGACGGGGAACCGCCCGCTGTCCCTCGCCCGGCTGGCCGACCTGATCGGCGCGCCCGAGGGCTCCGCCGCCGACGTCGCCGTCTCCGGGCTCACGCTGGCGTCCGGCGAGGTGCGCCCCGGCTTCCTGTACGCCGCCCTTCCCGGCGCCCGCACGCACGGCGTGCGCTACGCGGCCGACGCCGCCGCCCGGGGCGCCGTGGCGCTGCTCACGGACCCGGCCGGCCGGGCCGACGCGCTGGCGACCGGCCTGCCGGTGTGCGTCGTCGACGACCCTCGGCAGGTGCTCGGGGCCGTCGCCGACCGCGTCTACGGGGAGCCCAGCCGCCGGCTCACCGTCCTGGGGATCACCGGCACCAACGGCAAGACGACGACGAGCTACCTGGTCGAGGCGGGGCTGACCGCCGCCGGGCGGGCCACCGGCCTGATCGGCACGGTCCAGACCCGGACCCGCTCCGCGGACGGCACCGTCAGCGCCCTCCCGAGCGTCCGCACCACCCCGGAGGCGCCCGCCCTGCACGCGCTGCTCGCCGGCATGGCCGACGCCGGGGTGTCCGCCGTCGTCATGGAGGTCTCCAGCCACGCGCTGGTCCAGGGGCGGGTGGGCGGTGTGCGGTTCGCCGCGGCCGGGTTCACCAACCTGGGCCGGGACCACCTGGACTTCCACCGCGACATGGAGGACTACTTCCAGGCCAAGGCGCTGCTGTTCGACGGCCGGGCCGACGTGGAGGTCGTCGACGTCGACGACGCCTACGGCCGCCGGCTGGCGGCCCGGGCCGACCGCCCGCGGCCGGTCACCGTCGCCAGCAGCGAGGGGGCGGTGGCCGACTGGACCGCCTCGGACGTGGCCACGGCGCCCGGAGGTGGCTCGACCTTCACGCTGCACGGGCCCGGGGGCCGGAGCTGGCCGGCGCGGCTGCGGCTGCCCGGCAGGTTCAACGTGGCCAACGCGGTGCTGGCGGTGGCCCTGCTGGACGGCATCGGCGTCGCCGTCGAGGACGCGCTCACCGGGCTCGCCGCGACCGTGGTCCCGGGGCGCATGGAGCCGGTGGAGGCCGGCCAGCCCTTCGTCGCCGTCGTCGACTACGCGCACACCCCCGACGCCGTGCGCACCGCGCTCGCGGCCCTGCGGGGCGCCACCCCCGGGCGGCTGATCACCGTGCTCGGGTGCGGTGGTGACCGGGACCCGGGCAAGCGCCCGGAGATGGGCCGGGTGGCCGCCGAGGGCAGCGACGTGCTGGTGGTCACCGACGACAACCCGCGGTCGGAGGACCCGGCCGGCATCCGCGCCGCGATGCTCGCCGGGGCCCGGGAGGTGCCGGCCGACCGTCGCGCGGAGGTGCTCGAGGTGGGGGACCGCCGCGCTGCCCTGGCGACGGCGGTGCGGCTGGCGGAGGCCGGCGACACCCTGCTGGTCGCCGGCAAGGGGCACGAGACGGGCCAGGAGGTGGCCGGCACGGTGCACCCGTTCGACGACCGCACGGAGCTGCTCGAGGTGCTCGCCGGCTCGGGGACGCCGGCATGATCCGGCTGTCGCTGGCCGAGGTGGCGGAGCTGACCGGAGGACGGCTGTCGGTCCCGTCCGACGGCGCGGTCACCGGGAAGGTGACCCTGGACTCCCGCGCGGTCGCCGCGGGCGACCTCTTCGTCGCCGTGGTGGGGGAGCGGGCCGACGGTCACGACTTCCTGGGGGCGGCGGCGGCCGCCGGCGCGGTCGCCGCGCTCGCCACGCGCCCGGATCCGGCCCTTCCGTGCGTCGTCGTCGACGACCCGGTCGACGCGCTCGGCCGCCTCGCCGCCGGCGTCCACGTGCGGCTGACCGCCGCGGGCGTGCGCACGCTGGCCATCACCGGCTCGTCGGGGAAGACCTCCACCAAGGACCTCCTCGGCCAGGTCCTCGCCTCGGCCGGCCCCACGGTGAGCCCGCCGGGGTCCTACAACAACGACATCGGCCTGCCGCTGACCGTGCTCTCCGCCGCCGTCACGACCCGGTTCCTCGTGCTCGAGATGGGCGCGCGCGGGCCGGGGCACATCGCCCGCCTGTGCCGGGTGGCCCGGCCCGAGGTCGGGATCGTCCTCAACGTGGGCTCGGCCCACCTGGGCGAGTTCGGCAGCGCCGACGGCATCGCGCAGGCCAAGGGGGAGCTCGTGGAGGCGCTGCCCCCCGAGGGGACCGCCGTCCTCAACGCCGACGACGCGCGGGTGCTCGGCATGGCCGGCCGCACGCGCGCCCGGGTGCTGACCACGGGCCGCGCCGCGCAGGCCGCGGTCCGCGCCGTCGACGTCGGGCTGGACGAGAACGCCCGCGCCCGCTTCACGCTGGTCGCCGGGGGCGAGCGCCACCCGGTGGCGCTGCGGGTGGTCGGCGAGCACCAGGTCGCCAACGCGCTGTCGGCGGCCGGCGCCGCGCTGGCCGTGGGCCTCGCCCCGGCCGCCGTCGCCGCGGCGCTGTCGGCAGCGGAGAGCCGCAGCCGATGGCGCATGGAGGTCGACCGGCGGGCCGACGGCGTCACCGTCGTCAACGACGCCTACAACGCCAACCCCGAGTCGATGCGCGCGGCGCTGGCGGCGCTGATCGGGCTGCCGGGGGAGCGGCGCATCGCCGTCCTGGGGGGCATGGCCGAGCTGGGGCCGGACGCCGCCGCCGAGCACGAGCGGCTGGGCCGCGACGCGGCCGCGGCAGGGGTCGACCTGGTCGTTGCCGTCGGCGCCGATGCGGTAGGCATAGCGGAAGGCGCGGCCGCCGCAGGGCGGCGCGCAGGGGAGGAGTCGGTGCACGTGCCGGACCGGGGCGCTGCCCTCGCGTGGCTCACGGAGGTGCTGCGCCCGGGGGACGTCGTCCTCGTGAAGGCCAGTCGCTCCTACGGCCTGGAGCTGCTCGCGGCCGATCTGCTGGGCGGTGCCGCGCAGTGAGGAGCGTCCTCATCGCCGCGGCCGTCGGTCTGATCATCTCGATCCTCCTGACGCCGCTGGCCATCCGGGCCTTCCGCCGGCAGGGCCTGGGTCAGGAGATCCGCGACGACGGCCCCGAGAGCCACCTGTCGAAGAAGGGCACGCCCACGATGGGCGGCACCGTCATCGTGGGTGCCACCGTGGTCGGCTACGTCGCCGCCCACCTGGTGTTCGTCGGCGAGTCCGGCTGGGGCTTCAGCGCCACCGGGCTGCTGCTGCTGTTCCTCATGGTCGGCATGGGCACCGTCGGATTCCTCGACGACTACCTGAAGATCCGGCACCGGCGCAGCCTGGGGCTGAACAAGACGGCCAAGCTGGTGGGGCAGCTCGTCGTCGGTGTCACCTTCGCGGTGCTGGCGATCAACTTCCCGGACGGGAACGACGTCACCCCGGCGTCGACGGTCGTCTCCTACGTCCGCGACATCGCGCCGCTGGCCCTCGGGCCGATCGCGTTCGTGATCCTGGCCTACCTGTTCATCGCCGGGTTCTCCAACGCGGTGAACCTGACCGACGGGCTGGACGGGCTGGCCGCCGGCGCCTCGGCGATGGTGCTGGCGTCCTACATCGTCATCTCGTTCTGGCAGTTCACCCACGACTGCGCCAACGAGCTGATCGAGGGCTGCTACACCGTCCGGGATCCGCTCGACGTGACCCTCGTGGCCGCGGCGGGCATGGGGGCGTGCCTGGGCTTCCTGTGGTGGAACACCAGCCCGGCCCGCATCTTCATGGGCGACACCGGCTCGCTCGCCCTCGGTGGGCTCCTCTCGGGCCTGGCGATCGTCACCCGCACCGAGCTGCTCCTCGTCGTCCTCGGCGGGCTGTTCGTCGCGGTGACGCTGTCGGTGATCATCCAGGTGGCCTTCTTCCGGGCCACCCGGCGGCGGGTCTTCCGCATGGCACCGCTGCACCACCACTTCGAGCTCGCCGGCTGGACCGAGAACACCGTGATCGTGCGGTTCTGGCTGGTCACCGGCATGGCGGTCGCCTTCGGTCTCGGGCTGTTCTACGCCGACTGGCTGAACTTCGTGGGCCTGTGAGCGTGGCTGCCCCGGCGGTTGCCGGCCGCACCGTCCTCGTCGCCGGGCTGGGCGTCTCGGGCGCCGCAGCCGCGCGGGTGCTGCTGCGCTCCGGCGCCCGGGTGCTGCTCGCCGACGCCGCCCGGCCGGAGGTGGTCGACGAGCTGACCGGCGCCGGCGCGGAGTGGCTCGGCGCCACCGAGGCGCTGCCCGGGGGCGTCGACCTCGTCGTCACCTCCCCGGGCTGGCGGCCGGACGCCCCGCTGCTGGTCGACGCCGCGGCTCGTGGGGTCGAGGTGATCGGCGAGCCGGAGCTGGCCTGGCGGCTGCGCATCGCCGGCCCGGGCGGGGAACCGGCACCGTGGCTCGCCGTCACCGGCACCAACGGCAAGACGACGACGGTCACCATGCTGGAGGCGATCCTCATCGCCGCCGGCCACCGGGCCGTGGCGGCCGGCAACGTCGGGCGTCCGCTGGTCGAGGTGGTCACCGCGCGGGACGCCGACGGCGCCCCCGCCTACGACGTCATCGCCGTGGAGCTCTCCAGCTTCCAGCTGCACTGGTCCTCGTCGCTCGCACCCGCCGCCGCTGCCGTGCTCAACGTCGCGGACGACCACACCGACTGGCACGGCTCCTTCGCCGCCTACCGCGACGCGAAGGCCCGCATCCTCGAGCGCGCCCCGGTCGCCGTCGCCGACGCCGGCAACGCGGTGGCCGCCGCACTCGTGGCCGCCCATCCCCGCCCGGTCACCGTGACCCTGGGCGAGCCGGCGCCGGGCCAGCTTGGCGTGCGCGCCGGCGCGCTGGTCGACCGGGCGTTCGCCGTCGACGCGGCGGGGGAGCACCTGCTCACGCGCGGGGACCTACCGGTACCGGGGCCGCACAACACGGTCAACGCCCTGGCCGCCGCGGCGCTGGCCCGCGCGATCGGGGTGCCGGCCGAGGCGGTCGCCCGAGGGCTTGCCCGCTTCCGGGGCGGCGCGCACCGCAACGTGCTGGTCGCCACGGTCGACGGCGTCGACTACGTCGACGACAGCAAGGCGACCAACCCGCACGCCGCCGGAGCATCGCTGGCGGCCTACCCCCGGGTGGTCTGGGTCGCCGGCGGCCTGCTCAAGGGCGCCGACGTCGACCCGCTCGTCGCGGCGGTCGCGCCCCGGCTCGCGGGAGTGGTCCTGCTGGGCCGCGACCGCGCGCAGGTGGCCACCTCGCTGGCGCGACACGCCCCGTCGGTCCCCGTCGTCGAGGTCCCGAGCGGCGACGATGACGGGGTGGGTGGGACTGGTGTGACGGCAGAGGCGACGATGGCCCGCGTCGTCGCCGCGGCCCGCGGGCTGGCGCAGCCGGGGGACACCGTGCTGCTGGCCCCGGCCGCCGCCTCCATGGACGTCTTCCGGGACTACGGCCACCGCGGGCGCGCCTTCGCCGACGCGGTGCGCGGGCTGGCGGCCGGGCGATGACGACGACCGAACGCCCGGTGCGGACCCCGCGGCCGGCCCGCGGTCGCGCCCGAGCCTCGGCGCCCCGCACCCCGCCGCGTCGCTGGACCGGCCCCGCCTGGCTCGACGGTCCGCTGACCAGCTGCCACCTCGTGCTGGGCGCCGCCGGGCTGCTCCTGCTCATCGGCCTGGTCATGGTCTTCTCCGCCTCCGCGATCGAGGCGGCGCTGGCGGACCAGCCGGCGTGGGCGCCCGGCGTCAAGCAACTGGTGCTGGCGTGCATCGGCCTGGGCGCGATGGTGGTCGCGATGCGGCTGCCCGTGGGACTGGTGCGCCGCTGGTCACCCATCGCGCTGCTCGTGGTGATCGGCCTGCTGGTCCTCGTGCTGATCCCGGGCATCGGGCTGGAGCGCAACGGGGCCCGGCAGTGGATCCCGCTGGGCGTCACCGACTTCCAGCCGTCGGAGGCGGGCAAGCTGGTCTTCGCGCTGTGGGGCGCGCACGTGATCGCGCTCCGCGAGCGCTACCTGACGACGAAGTCGCTCCTCGTCCCGGTGGTCCCGGTGTTCGCCCTGCTGGCCTTCCTGCTCATCCTCGAGCCCGACTTCGGCGGGGTGGTGAGCCTGGGCCTGGTGCTCGTCGGCCTGCTGTGGGCCGGCGGGATGCCGATGCGCTGGTTCGCCGCATTCGCCGGCGTCGCGCTGGTGGCGATCGTGGTCATGGTGAAGGCGGCGCCGTACCGCATGGCCCGCATCACCGCGTTCCTCGACCCGTTCGCCGATCCCGACCACACCGGCTTCCAGGCGATCCGCGGCATGTACGCGCTGGCGACCGGCGGCCTCTGGGGCGTCGGCCTGGGCAACAGCGCGATGAAGTGGAACATCCTCCCGGAGGCCGAGTCCGACTACATCTTCGCGATCATCGGCGAGGAGCTGGGCTTCCTCGGGTGCCTGGTGGTCGTGACGCTCTACGGGGTCCTGGCCTACGCCGGTTTCCGCATCGCCCGGCGCTCGGCCGATCGGTTCGTCCAGCTGGCCTGCGTCGCGATCACCGTGTGGCTCATCGGGCAGGCGACCATGAACATGGGGTACGTGGTCGGACTCCTGCCGGTGACCGGGGTGACGCTCCCGCTGATCTCGGCGGGCGGCACCTCCTTGATCCTGACCCTCTTCATCGTCGGCCTGCTCGCCCGGTTCGCCCGGTCCGAGCCGGCCGCCATCGAGGCCCTGCGGACCGCCGAGCGCGGCCGCCTGGCCCGCCTGCTCGCGCCCGCCCCGACCGTGGCCGTGGACCAGGTGCGCCCGCGGCGCTCCGCCGCGGGCGACCTCCCCGAGCGGCCGGTGGTGGGCGGCGCCCGCACGCTCCTGCACGCGCGCGGGGCCGAGCCCCGGCGGTCGCCGGCGCCGGCCGGGCGTCCCGGTGCGGCGGGGCGCCCGCGTGCCGCGGTGCGCACCCCGGCAGCGGCGCGGGAGCCCGTGCGCGCCGCCGCCCCGCGGCAGCGACCGGTCGCGCCGCGCGGCGGCCGCCCGGGAAGCGACCGATGACCGCGGTCCGGTCGGTCGTCCTGGCGGGGGGCGGCACTGGCGGGCACATCGAGCCGATGCTGGCCCTCGCCGACGCGCTCCGGCGGCGGGACGGCGGCCTGCGCCTCACCTGCCTCGGCACGGCGCGCGGGATGGAGACCCGGCTGGTGCCCGCCCGCGGTTACGATCTGCGCCTCATCCCGCCCGTGCCGCTGCCGCGCAAGCCCACGCCCGACCTGCTGCGCGTGCCGGGCCGGGTGGTCCGGTCGGTGTCGCAGACCCGTGCGCTGCTCGACGAGCTGGCCGCCGACGTGGTGGTGGGCTTCGGCGGCTACGTGGCCCTCCCGGCCTACCTGGCCGCCCGCCGGGGCAAGGTGCCGGTGGTCGTGCACGAGCAGAACGCCCTGCCGGGGCTGGCCAACCGCGTCGGAGCCCGCATCGCCGCCCGCGTGGCGGTCACGGTGCCCGGCACGCCGCTGCACCGGGGCGAGCACGTCGGCATGCCCCTGCGCCGGGCCATCTCCTCGCTCGACCGGGCTGCCCTCCGGGCGGAGGCGCGGGCGGAGTTCGGGCTGGACCCCGACCGGCCGACCCTGCTGGTGTTCGGCGGCTCGCAGGGCGCCGCGTCGCTCAACCGCGCCGCAGTCGCCGCGGCCGACGCGCTGACCGGCGCAGGGGTGCAGGTACTGCACGCCCGCGGGCCCAAGAACACCGACGTCACCGTCCCCGCCCGCGCTGTGGGGCAGGCGCCGTACGTCGTCGTCGACTACCTGGAGCGCATGGACCTCGCCTACGCCGCCGCCGACCTGGCGCTGTGCCGCTCCGGCGCGGTCACCGTGGCCGAACTCTCGGCCGTCGGGCTGCCCGCGGCGTTCGTCCCGCTGCCCATCGGCAACGGCGAGCAGCGGCGCAACGCGCTGCCGGTGATCGAGGCCGGCGGCGGGCTCCTGGTGGAGGACGCCGACCTCGGCCCCGAGTGGATCACCGGCACCCTGCTGCCGCTGCTCACCGACCCGACCGCCCTGGCCGGGCTCGCCCGGCACGCCGCCGCGGCCGGCGTGCCCGACGCCGACGAGCGGCTGGCCGACATCGTCTGCGAGGTGGCGAGCGCATGACTGCCCACTCCGTCGCGGCCTGGACCGGGCCGGTCCCGTCCCTCCCCGAGCTGGGGGCCGTGCACTTCATCGGGATCGGAGGGGCCGGCATGAGCGGGATCGCCCGGATCCTGCTCGCCCGCGGGGTCCCGGTCTCCGGCTCCGACCGGCGGGACAGCCCCACCCTCCTGGCGCTGCGGGCCCTCGGTGCGCGGGTGGAGCTGGGGCACGACGGCGCGCACGTCGGCGAGGCCGACACGGTCGTCGTCTCCACGGCGATCCGGGCGGACAACCCCGAGCTCGCCGCCGCCCGGGAGCAGGGCCTGCGCATCCTCCCCCGGGCGGTCGCCCTGGCCGCGGTGATGGCCGGGCGGCGCAGCGTCGCCGTCGCCGGCACGCACGGGAAGACCTCGACCACCTCGATGCTCACCGTCGCCGCCCAGGCCTGCGGGGTCGACGCCTCCTTCGCGATCGGCGGCAACCTGAACGAGTCGGGCAGCAACGCGCACGCGGGGGAGGGCGACGTCTTCGTCGCCGAGGCCGACGAGAGCGACCGCTCGTTCCTCCTCCTGTCGCCCTTCGCCGCGATCGTCACCAACGTCGAGGCCGACCACCTGGACAACTACGGCGACCTGGCGGCCGTGGAGACCGCGTTCGACCAGTTCCTGCAGACGGTCGACCCCGGCGGTTTCGTGGTGCTCTGCGCCGACGACCCGGGCGCCGCGCGGTTGCGGACGGTGCCCGCCCCGGCGCGGGTGCGCACCTACGGCACGGCCGAGGACGCCGACCTGCGGCTGGTCGACCTCGCGGTCGGCCGCGAGCACACCACGTACACGGCGCTCCTGGGCGGCACCGAGCTCGGCCGGGTGCGGATCCGGGTCCCCGGCGAGCACATGGCGCGCAACAGCGCGGCGGCGCTGCTCGCCGGCCTGGAGCTGGGGCTGCCGGCGGAGGGCCTGATCGAGGGGCTGGGCCGGTTCGGCGGCGTGCACCGCAGGTTCGAGCTCAAGGGGACCGCCGGGGGCGTGCGGGTCTATGACGACTACGCCCACCACCCGACCGAGGTCGCCGCGCAGCTCCGCGCCGCCCGGGCGGTGGCGGGGGAGGGGCGCCTGGTGGTGGCCTTCCAGCCGCACCTCTACAGCCGGACCCAGGAGTTCGCCGAGGGCTTCGGCGCGGCGCTGGGCCTCGCCGACGAGGTCGTGGTCATGGACGTCTACGGCGCCCGGGAGGACCCGGTGCCGGGCGTGACCGGGGCGATGGTGGCCGACGCCGTGCCGCTGCCGGCCGAGCAGGTGCACTTCGAACCGTCCTGGTCGGCCGCCGGGCCGGCGCTGGCGGCCCGGGCCCGTCCCGGGGACCTGGTCATGACGATGGGCGCCGGGGACGTCTCCATGGTGGGGCCCGAGGTGCTCGACGCGCTGCGCGCCGCGGAGGGGACGGCCGGGGAGGGCGACACGGCGGACACCGGTCGGTGAACAGGACCGGCAGCACCACCCGCGATCGGACGCGGCGCAGCCGTGGCCGGGCCGACCGCCCGCCGGCCGACCGCAGGCCTGCCGACCGCCGCGGCGCCCGGGTCACCCCGCTGCCCGATCGGCGTCCGTCGCGGCGGAGCACCCGCCGGCGGCGTTCCCTGCAGGTCGCGACGGCGGTGACGGTCGTGGCCGGGCTCTGCTGGCTGCTGTGGCTGGGCCCGGTGCTGGCGGTCCGCACGGTGCAGGTGGACGGGACGGCGACGCTGTCGGCCGACCAGGTACGCGAGGTGGCGCGGGTGCCCGACGGCGTACCGCTGCTGCGGGTCGACCTGGGCGCCGTCGAGGACCGCGTGTCCCGGCTGCCGCAGGTCCGCGACGTCCAGGCGGCGCGCGGATGGCCCGACCGGATCGTCGTCACCGTCGCCGAGCGGGTGCCGGTGGCCGTCGTCGGCCCGCCCGGCCGGCGGTCGCTGGTCGACGCGGACGGGGTCCTGTTCGACAGCCTCACCGGCCCCGCGCCGCGCGGGGTGGTGCCGCTGGTCGTGACCGATCCGGGACCGGACCACGCCGCGACCCGGGCCGGGCTGGCCGCGATCGGCGCGCTGCCCGGCCGGCTGCGCGAGGACGTCGTCGAGGTCGCCGCCCCCGACGCGGAGTCGATCAGCCTCGCGCTGACCGACGGCACGGTGGTGGCCTGGGGCGGTGCCGAGGAGTCGGCGACCAAGGGCGAGGTGCTCGTCGCGCTGCTGGACCGGATCGCTGACGGCGAGCTCCCACCGGCGGAGCTGATCGACGTCAGCGCGCCGGACGCCGTCGTCCTGCGCTGACCGTGCGGCCGCCCGTGGCGGACCGTCGCCAGGTGGCTGCGCAGCGGCTCGGCTGAGCCGTCCGGGCGACACGCCGGTCGGTGCGACACGCCCGACACGCGCTCCGGCCCCGGATCTTTCTGCTCACCCCGGCCGGTGGGGCCTGCAGCCCGGGATGAGACGGATCCGGGGCGAGTCGTCACACCTCGTGGTGAGAATGTGACCAGTGAGTCCCGAGGGTTCGGTGCGATTCGGCGCCGCCGACACGCCGACCCGGAGAGGGTGCTTGTAGCGCCGTTCGGCACACACCTAACTTCATCCCCGTCGACCGAGTTGACATAACTGTAAGGCTGAACTTGAGGATGAGGGTCCAGTTGGGGAGCGCCGCATGACACCTCCGCACAACTATCTAGCGGTCATCAAGGTCGTCGGCATCGGCGGCGGCGGGGTGAACGCGGTCAATCGCATGATCGAAGTCGGCCTCAAGGGGGTCGAGTTCATCGCGATCAACACCGATGCGCAGGCGCTGCTGATGAGCGACGCCGACGTCAAGCTCGACGTCGGCCGCGAGCTCACCCGCGGGCTCGGCGCGGGCGCGCAGCCCGACGTCGGCCGGCAGGCCGCCGAGGACCACCGCGAGGAGATCGAGGAGGTCCTCAAGGGCGCCGACATGGTCTTCGTGACCGCGGGGGAGGGCGGCGGCACCGGCACCGGTGGCGCGCCCGTCGTCGCCTCGATCGCCCGCAAGCTCGGTGCGCTGACGATCGGCGTCGTGACCCGTCCCTTCGCGTTCGAGGGCAAGCGTCGCGCCGTGCAGGCCGAGTCGGGCATCGAGGAGCTGCGCAACGAGTGCGACACGCTCATCGTCATCCCGAACGACCGGCTGCTGCAGCTGGGCGACCGGAACGTGAGCGTCATGGACGCCTTCCGCACCGCCGACCAGGTGCTGCTCTCCGGTGTCCAGGGCATCACCGACCTGATCACCACGCCCGGCCTGATCAACCTGGACTTCGCCGACGTCAAGTCGGTCATGTCCGGCGCGGGCTCGGCGCTCATGGGGATCGGCAGCGCGCGCGGTGACAACCGCGCCCTGCTGGCGGCGGAACAGGCGATCGCCTCGCCACTGCTGGAGGCGTCGATGGAGGGCGCCCACGGCGTCCTGCTGTCGATCTCGGGCGGGTCGGACCTCGGTCTGTTCGAGATCAACGAGGCCGCCTCGCTGGTCTCCGATGCCGCGCACCCGGACGCCAACATCATCTTCGGCGCGGTCATCGACGACGCGCTCGGGGACGAGGTCCGGGTCACCGTGATCGCCGCGGGCTTCGACGGCGGCCGGCCCAACACGCGCTCGGACGGGGCCGCGGTGACCAGTGCGGTCCAGGCACCGGTGTCCACCGGCGGCGCCTCGCCGTTCGCGGCGCCCCGTCGGCCGGTGGCTGCCCCGCCGGTCGCCAGCGCCCCGCCGCCCGCCGCGGCGCCGGCACCCGCCCCGGCCCCGGCCGCCCCGCCGGCCACCGGTGAGCGGCTCGCCCAGCAGGCGCCGTCGGGCTCCGCGGGCCGGCCGGCTGCGGGGGGCGGGCTGACCGTGCCGCCGCTGCCGCCCATCCCGGGGCCGGCCGCGAACGGCCGTCGGCCGCTGTCCAACGAGGACTTCGAGGAGGAGCTGGACATCCCGGAGTTCCTCAAGGGTTGAGGACCCCCTCGCCCCCCGCGCCTCGCACGCTCGCCGCGGGGCCCTGCGAGGGGGCCTTCCAGAGGGGGCCAGGGCAGTAGGCTCACGTTCCGATGCCTACGAATCCGGCCGCTCCGTCGGCGGTGCGACCCCGCAGGGTCGTCACCGACCGGCGGGGCGGCCGTTCCCGTTCTCCGTACGACTCCTTCAACCTGGGGTCCCACGTCGGTGACGATCCCGGGGACGTCGCGGCCAACCGGGCCCGCGCGGCCCGGGAACTCGGCGTGCCGCAGGGCCACCTGGTGTGGATGGACCAGGTCCACGGCAGCGGCGTGGCCGTCGTCGACGGGCCGCAGGACCGGCCGGTCGCCGCCACCGACGCCCTGGTCACCGCCACCCCGGGGCTGGTGCTCGCCGTGCTGGCCGCCGACTGCGTGCCCGTGCTGCTGGCCGACCACGAGACGGGTGTCGTCGCGGCCGTGCACGCCGGCCGCGAGGGCGTCCGGCAGGGGGTGCTGCCCGCGGCGCTGTCGGCGATGGCGAGCCTGGGCGCCCGTGCCCGGCACGTGACCGCCCTGCTCGGCCCCGCGGTCTGCGGTGCCTGCTACGAGGTGCCCGAGGCGATGCAGGCCGACGTCGCGCGAGTCGCACCGGCGGCCGCGGTCCGCACCCGCTCGGGCACCCCCGGGCTCGATCTCCGGGCCGGGGTGGAGGAGGTCCTCCGCCGCGCCGGAATCCCGGAGGTGGTGCAGGACCCGCGCTGCACCGTCGAGGACCCCACCCTCTTCTCCCACCGGCGCGACGGCGTCACCGGCCGCCAGGCCGGGCTGGTCTGGCTGGCATGAGGACCCCCGCCCCCCGTCGCTCGCCGGCTCGCGCCGGGCCCCTGCACGGGGGCCGGTCGCTGGGAGGACACTCCAGGACGTGAGCTCGCTCGCTGAGAACCTGCGCGCGGTGCGCGCCCGCATCGACCGCGCCGCCCGGGCCGCCGGGCGCGACCCCGCGACCGTCTCCCTCCTCGCGGTGAGCAAGACCTGGCCCGCGGACGACGTGCGCGCGCTGGCCGCGCTCGGCCAGCGGGACTTCGGCGAGAACCGCGTGCAGGAGCTGCTGGGGAAGGCCGCGGCGCTCGCCGACGTGGAGCTGCGGTGGCACGTCGTCGGCCAGCTGCAGCGCAACAAGGCCGCCGCGGTGGCCCGGACCGGGGCGGTCGTCCACTCGCTGGACCGAGCCGCCCTGGCCGCGACGCTGGACCGCGCCGGCCAGGAGACCGGCCGGCCGGTGGACGTGCTCGTGCAGGTGGACCTCGGCGGGCCCGAGGGCCGGCTCGCCGCGCGTGGCGGGGCGCGCCCGGAGGAGGTCCCCGCGCTCGCCGACCTCGTCGCGTCGGCGCCGGGGCTGCGGCTGCGCGGGCTCATGGCCGTGGCTCCCCGGGGCGAGCGACCGGCCCCCGCGTTCGCCCGGCTGGCCGCCCTGGCCGACCGCCTGCGCGCCGACCACCCGCAGGCGGTGGAGGTCTCCGCGGGCATGAGCGCCGACCTGGAGGAGGCGGTCGCGGCGGGCGCGACGATCGTGCGTGTCGGAACCGCCTTGTTCGGTGCCCGCCCCCTACCCTGCGGTGAGTTCGAGGAACACCAGCCACGCGAGTCACAGCAGTCACACGAGCCGCTCGAGCACCGGGCGGACGGGGACGATGTGACGACGACCGTGCAGACGCGACGCTGAGGACACCAGCAGAGGGGGAGGTCCGATGGCCGGAACCATGCGGAGGATGGGGATCTACCTGGGGCTCGTCGAGGACGACGACCCCCGCGGCTACGGCCGGTACGACGCCCGCCCGTCGGACGAGCTCGACCGCGACCGTCGCTACGGCCGCTACGAGGAGGACCGCTACGGCGAGGGCTACGCCGATCGCGGCTACGCCGATGACGACGACTACGCCGACGGGTACGCCGACGACGAGCCCGCTCCCGCCGAGGTCCCCGCGGCCCGCGACCCCGAGCCCATCTCGGTGCGCCGCATCCAGGCCCGCCCGCTCGGCCTCGCGCCGGTCGGCGCCGGGTCCGGGTCGACCGGCGCCCGCGCGCGGAGCACCACCAGCGGCCCCGTCGCCGCGGCCGGCCTGGCCGTCCGCGAGCCGGTGGCGGCCCCCGAGCCCGAGCCGGAGGCGGCGCCCGCACCCGCGGCCAAGAGCTACCAGGTCGTCACGCTGCACCCGCGCACGTACAACGAGGCGCGCACCATCGGGGAGCGCTTCCGCGACGGCATGCCGGTCATCATGAACCTGACCGAGATGGACGACGCCGACGCCAAGCGGCTCGTCGACTTCGCTGCGGGCCTGAGCTTCGGACTGCGCGGTAGTATCGAGCGCGTCACGGCGAAGGTCTTCCTGCTCAGTCCGCAGGATGTCGCCGTCACCGCTGAGGACAAGGCGAAGATCCGCGAGGGCGGGTTCTCCGACAAGTCCTGAGCGGCGTGGAGTGGAGTCGGCACCCGGGGGTGCCCTGATCGAGCGGGGCCCGTGTCTCTTTTCTGGCAGATCGTCTCGTCGGTGCTGCTCGTCTTCCTCATCCTGCTCTTCGCGCGCTTCGTCGTCGACTGGGTGATGGTGCTGGCGCGCAGCTGGCGGCCCTCGGGCGCCGTCGCGGCCGGACTCGAGATCGTCTACTCCACCACCGACCCGCCGTTGCGGGCGGTGCGGAAGGTGATCCCGCCGCTGAACCTGGGGTCCATCCGACTGGACCTCGGGTTTATGGTGCTGCTGATCGCCGTGGTGGTTCTCCGGAACGTCACGCTCGCACTCGCATGACCGCTGAAACCCCCCGGGTCAGTGCCGTCGGACGGTGGCGCTCCGCCGCCGGTCCCACCACGTACCTGTTCCCGCCGTCCGACCTGAGGTGACCTGCGATGCCACTCACGCCTGCCGACGTGCACAACGTCGTCTTCAAGAAGCCGCCCATCGGCAAGCGGGGCTACGACGAGGACGAGGTCGACGCGTTCCTCGACGTCGTGGAGGCCGAGCTGGCCCGCCTGATCGAGGAGAACAACGAGCTGCGCTCCAGCGTGGGCCGTGCCGGCGCCCGCGCGGAGGAGCGGCCCGAGCCGCCGGCTCCCGCCCCCGCACCGCCGGCCGCCCCGGCGCCGCCGCCGGTCCAGCAGCCCCGGGAGGACGACAGCGCCCGGGCCTCGCGCATGCTCGCGCTGGCCACCGAGACCGCTGACCGCTACGTCAACGAGGCCAAGACCCAGGCCGAGCAGATGCTCAGCGGCGCCAAGACCAACAGCGAACGGCTGATGAGCGACGCGCGCGCCAAGAGCGAGCAGATGGTCGCCGAGGCCAAGCACCGCGCCGACTCCATGATCGGCGACGCGCGGACCCGCGCGGAGACGGTCGAGCGGGAGGCCCGCGCCAAGGCCGCCGCGCTCGACCAGGACGCCGAGCGCCGGCACATCGAGGTCATGGGCAGCCTCGAGGAGAAGCGCAGCAGCCTGGAGCGCAAGATCGAGGAGCTGCGCACGTTCGAGCGCGAGTACCGCACCCGGCTGCGGTCCTACCTCGAGTCGCACCTGCGCGACCTCGACAGCCGCGGCTCCGCTGAGCCCGCCAGCGCGGGCCGGCAGAACCAGCACGCCAGCGCCTGAGAAAGGCCCCCTCCTCCCCACCCCTCGCACGCTCCGGGCGGGACCCGGGAGGGGGTCGAAGGCCCCGGACCCCACGGTCCGGGGCCTTCGTCATGTCCGGGGGCGCGCGGCCGGCAGCGCGCGGTCGCCCTCGCCCCACGGCGAGGGCCCCGGACCGATCCGGTCCGGGGCCCTCGGTGCAGCGGGGGAGAGGGGCTCAGCCCTTGACGCTCCCGGCCAGCAGGCCGCGGACGAAGTAGCGCTGCAGGGCGAGGAACACGATGAGCGGGACGATCATCGAGACGAACGCGCCCGCCGCGAGCAGGAACCAGTCCGAGCCGCGGGAGCCCGCCAGCTCCGCCACCCGCACCGTCAGCGGCGCCACGTCCGAGCTGCCGCCGGCGAAGGTGAGGCCGACCAGCAGGTCGTTCCACACCCACAGGAACTGGAAGACGCCGAACGCGGCGATGGCCGGCGTGAGCAGCGGCAGCAGCACCTGGAAGAAGATCTTCACGTGCCCGGCGCCGTCCATCCGGGCCGCCTCGACGAGCGACGCCGGGATCTCCTTCATGAAGTTGTGCAGCAGGAAGATCGCCAGGGGGAGCGCGAAGATCGAGTGGGCGAGCCACACGGTCCAGAACGAGCCGGCGATGTCCGCGTCGACGAAGAGCCGCAGCAGCGGGATGAGGGTCACCTGCAGCGGAACCACCTGCAGGGCGAACACCGCGACGAAGAGCATGTTGCTGCCGCGGAACGGGATCCACGCGAAGGCGTAGGACGCCAGCAGCGCCAGGCTGATGGGGATCACCACGGCGGGCAGCGTGATGACGACCGAGTTGACGAAGAGCTGGGCGAAGTTGGTGCTACCCCCGTAGAGGACCTCGTTGTAGTTGTCGAGGGTGAACTCGGGGTTGCTGAACGCCGTCCACCAGCCGGAGCGGCGGATGTCGATCTCCGGGCGGAACGAGGTGATCAGCAGCCCGAGCGTCGGCACCGTCCAGAGCACTGCGATCACGATCGCGATGATCGAGGCCGCCGGGGAGCTCAGCTTCTTCTTCGCGGCGGCCGAGCGCCGTCCCGGGCGGCCGAGCTTGCGGTCCTCGGGCGGAGCGGGCGCCATCACCGGCACGGTGGTGGTCATCGGATCTCCTCGGCCAGCCGCAGCTGGCGGACGTTGTAGGCGATGATCGGGATCACGAGGATGAACAGCAGCACCGCCAGCGCGGCCCCGAGGCCGAAGTTGAACTGGCGGAAGGACTGCGTGTAGAACTCGTTGGCCACCACGCTGGTGCCGAAGTTGCCGCCGGTCATCGTGCGCACCACGTCGAAGACCTTGAGCGAGACGATCGCGACGGTGGTCAGCACCACGACGAGCGCCGGCCGGATGCTCGGCACCGTGATGTGACGGAACATCTGCAGCCCGGTCACCCCGTCCAGTCGCGCGGCCTCGACCACGTCGTCGGGGATGGCCTTGATCGCCGCCGACAGCACCGTCATCGCGAAGCCGGCCTGGATCCACACCATGACGGCGATCAGGTAGAAGGTGTTGGACGGCTGGTTGAGCAGGAACTGCTGCGGTTCGATGCCCACGAGCGTCAGCAGCTGGTTGAGCAGTCCGATCTGGTTCACCCCCGGCTGGTCGGGGCGGAACTCGTACATGAACTTCCAGATCACCCCGGCGCCGACCATGGAGATCGCCATGGGCAGGAAGACCAGCGCCTTGGCCAGCGACTCGAAGCGGGTGCGGTCGACCAGATAGGCGTAGACCAGCCCGAGGCCGGTGGTGAGCAGCGGCACCAGGACCACCCACAGGACGGTGTTGCGCAGCACCGTCTGGAAGTTGTCCTCGGTGAAGACGGTGACGTAGTTGTCCCAGCCGACGAACTGCGAGGTGTCCCGGTTGTAGAAGGAGGCGCGGATCGTCTCCACCGCCGGGTACACGAGGCCGACCAGGAGCATGAGGAGCGTCGGGCCGAGGAAGCCGGCGACGACCACCCAGGTGGGCACCCGCTTCGGCCGGTCGACGGCGAGGAGGATGCCGCCCATCACGAGCACGAACAGGACGATGGCGACCGCCATCAGGGCGAACTTGTGCCCCGTGGTGGTGGCGTCGAGGAACCACTGCACTGCGCGCGACCTCTCCCGCGACGGCGGAGGCCGGGGGACCGCAGGGCACTGCGATCCCCCGGCGTCCGGGGTGGTGGGGGCCGGTCAGCCGTGCGGCCGACCGGCCCCCGTGGTGGAGTGCGTCAGGACGCCGGCCAGGCGTTCTCGACGTCGGTCAGGACGGCCTCGGTGGGCTTGTCGTTGGAGATCCAGTTGGTCAGCTCCGTCCAGAGCCGGCCGGCACCGATCTCGCCGGGCAGCAGGTCCGAGCCGTCGAAGCGGAACACCGACTCGGGGTCCTGGAACAGCTCCGCCGACAGCTGGTCGATCGGCGACTCCAGGTTGTCGATCTCCAGACCGGTGTTGGCGCTGACCCAGCCGGGACCGGAGACCTGGGCCTTGACGTTGGCCCAGTCGGCCGTCGACAGGTAGGTCTGCAGGGCCTGGGTGGCCGGGCGGTCGTTGAAGGCCGCGACGAACTCGCCACCGCCCAGGACCGGGGCCGAGTCCCCGTCGATGGGCGGCAGCGGGAAGGCGAAGACGTCGCCGTCCTCACCGATCTCGGTGCCCTCGGGCCAGTTGGCCTGGTAGAACGACGCCGCGCGGTGCATCCAGCAGGTGCCCTCGAGGATCGGGTTGCCCGCATCGGTCCACTCGGTGGAGGCGATCGACTGCACCCCGCCGAAGCCGCCGTTGACGAACTCCTCGTTCTTCAGGATGTCGCCGACGGTGTCCAGCGCCTCGACGACCGCGGGGTCGTTGAACGGGATCTCGTGGTTGACCCACTGGTCGTAGACCTCGGGGCCGGCCGTGCGGAGGAGGACGTCCTCCAACCAGTCGGTGGCCGGCCAGCCGGTGGCCTCGCCGGAGCCGATGCCCGCGCACCACGGCTTCGCGCCGGTGGCGGCGATCTCCTCGGAGAGGGCGATCATCTCGTCCCAGGTCTCGGGGATCTCGTACCCGGCCTCCTCGAACATCGAGGGGGAGTACCAGACGAAGGACTTGGCGTTGGCGCCGAGCGGAGCGGCGTAGAAGGTGTCGTCGACGGTGCCGTACTCCTTCCAGCTCTCGTCCCAGTACTCGTCGACGTTCTGCCCCACCTGGGCCGGGGGCTCGACCACGTCACCGGAGTCGACCAGGTTCGCCAGCAGGCCGGGCTGCGGGATGAAGGCCAGGTCGGGGGCGTTGCCGCTCTGGGTGCGGACGACGAGCTGCGCCTCGAACTCGCGCGAGCCCTCGTACTGCACGTCGACGCCCGTGCACTCCTCGAACGGCACGTAGGAGTCGATGTGCGGCTGGTCCTCGGGGGCGACGATGGAGCTGTAGACGCTGACGGTCTCACCCTCCAGGTCGCCGAACTCCTCGTAGGGCGCGCAGTCGATCTCCAGGTCGGCCGCGGCCTGGCTGCCGCCGCCGCCACCTCCGCCGGACGTCTCGTCGGCGCCGCACCCGGTGAGCAGGAGCGTCAGCCCCACCCCGCCGGCCAGGGCTGCTGCGCCGCGGCCTCTCGCACGCTTGGTCATGTGGTCCCCTCCAGACTCCTGCGGCTTCGTCGCCGCATCGTGTGACTCCGTGCCCGGCACCCGCTGGCGGGTGCGGCCGCTCACATCCGTCGGCGACCCTAGCCGCGCGGCAAGCCCCCGGCGGCCACGGTCCCGTAACGGTTGCGCAACCTCCGAGCGGTAGTGGCCCGTTCGTCGGTGCTGTGTCCGGGAGCATATGGGAGCGCTCCCACGCTGTCCCGTCGTCAGCGCACGATCGGGGGAGGAATCGCGACCCCGGGGGTGACCCGGACGGGGACGACGGCGCGGGCCTGGTGGTCGTACCGGCCCCCGGCGTGCCAGAGTGACGACACCGCTCGGCGCAGGAAGGGACCCATGGCCGCCATCACGTACGACCACGCCACGCTCGTCTACCCCGGGGCGGAGCACCCGTCGGTCGATGCGCTGGACCTCCAGATCGCCGACGGCGAGTTCCTGGTCCTGGTCGGCCCGTCGGGCTGCGGCAAGTCGACGTCGCTGCGGATGCTGGCCGGGCTGGAGGAGGTCACCGACGGCAGGATCCTGGTCGGCGACCGCGACGTCACGCACCTGCCGCCGAAGGACCGGGACATCGCGATGGTGTTCCAGAACTACGCGCTGTACCCGCACATGACGGTCGCCGAGAACATGGGCTTCGCCCTGAAGATCGCCGGCGTCTCCAAGGAGGAGCGGCAGACCCGGGTCCAGGAGGCCGCGCGCATCCTCGACCTGGAGCCCTACCTCGACCGGAAGCCCAAGGCGCTGTCGGGCGGGCAGCGGCAGCGGGTGGCGATGGGGCGGGCGATCGTGCGCCAGCCGCAGGTGTTCCTCATGGACGAGCCGCTGTCCAACCTCGACGCCAAGCTGCGCGTGCAGACCCGTACCGAGATCGCCGCGCTCCAGCGCCGGCTCGGCGTCACCACGGTCTACGTCACCCACGACCAGGTCGAGGCCATGACGATGGGCGACCGGGTCGCGGTGCTCAACGCGGGGGTGCTCCAGCAGGTCGACACCCCCCGCAACCTGTACGACGCGCCGGCCAACGTGTTCGTCGCGGGCTTCATCGGCTCACCGGCCATGAACCTCGTGCCCGTGACGCTGACCGAGGGCGGCGCCCGCGTGGGCGAGCACCCGGTGCCGCTGCCCCGGGAGGCGCTGTCGGCGCTCGCCCACGAGGGCGGCACCACCGCCACCCTGGGCTTCCGGCCGGAGTCGGTCGAGTTCGTGGGCGCCGGGGAGGGCATCCCGGTCGAGGTCCTCATCGTGGAGGAGCTCGGCTCGGACGCCTTCGCGTACGGCCGGCTCGCCACGGGGCAGACCGGCGGCGACGACGAGCAGGTGGTGCTCCGGGCCGACCCCCGCCGCCCGCCGCAGAAGGGCGACGTCGTGCACGTGGCGATCCGCCCGGGAGAGGCGCACCTCTTCTCCGCACAGACCGGGCTGCGGGTCACCCAGGCCCCCGGCTGACCCTCGCGGCACGGTGCGCGGCGGGCGCCCGTCGGACGGCGCGCCCTACAGTCCAGCTGTGATCGTGATCGCCGCAGTGCTCCTGCTGCTGGGCCTCGGGCTCTTCATCGGCGGGCTGCTCACCGGCACCACCGCCCTGTACTGGGGCTGCGTGGCCGCCTGCGTCGTGGCCGCGGGCGTCCTGGTCGTGGCCCGGCGGCAGATCCCGGAGCGGACGGCTCCCACGACGACGGCTCCCACGACCACGGCTCCCACGACCACGGCTCCCACGACCACGGCCGCCGCCGACGCCGCCCCGGCGGCGACCGGGCCCGACCTCTCGACCGGCGCGACCGCCGTCCCGCCCGCGGACCCACCGGCCGTCGCCGAGTCGGTGGCGGGCGGGGAGCAGCCGGCAAGGGGGAGCGAGCGGCCCCCGTCAGGAGCGGGCCGCGCCCGGGGTGCCGCACCCGAGGCCGGGGAGCCGCCGGTCGAGGAGGTCGAGGTCACCGATCTGCTGATCGTCGTGGACCTCACCGACGACGTCCTGGTGGTCGACGAGCACCCGCGGTACCACGTCCCCGGCTGTCTCCACCTCCAGGGCCACGAGCCCATCCCGCTGCCGTTGGACGAGGCGCGCACCGACGGGTTCACCCCGTGCGGGGCGTGCCGCCCGGACCGCACGCTCGCCGACCGGGCCCGCGCCCGCAGGGGCAGCGGCGCCTGAGCCGCTGCCCCGCCCGCTCCCCGGCGAGCGGGGCGGACAGCTACGAGCCGGCCCTGGCCACCCAGAAGCGCGAGCCCTCCGGACCTTCGACGCCCTCGCCCGCCCCGGCGGTGCCGGCGTGCACGGCGACGGCGAGCACCTCGCCGGCCAGCTGCTCCTCGTGCTCGGTGAGCGCCTGCGCCATGGCGCCGTCGGCGGTCCAGAACAGCTCGATCCGGTCGCTGACCTCCAGCCCACCGGCCTTGCGCGCCTCCTGCACCAGCCGGACCGCCTCACGGAACAGCCCGGCCCGCTCCAGCTCGGGGGTGAGCGTGAGGTCCAGCGCCACCGTCAGACCCCCGGCGCTGGCGACGGTCCAGCCCTCGCGCGGGGTCTCGGTGACCACCAGGTCGCCCTCCTCGAGCGGCACGGGGGAGCCGTCGACCTCCACGCTCGCGGTGCCGGCCCGGTAGGCCGCCACCAGGCTGGGGGCGTCGGCAGCGGCGACCGCCTTGGCCACCGCCTGCACCTGCTTGCCCAGGCGGCGCCCCACGGCGCGGAAGTCGATCTTGACGCTGACGTCGACCAGGTCGCCGCCGACCGCGGCGAGCTCGAGCACCTCCGCCACGTTGAGCTCGTCGGCCACCTCGGCGACCAGGTCGCGGGGGAGCGCCCCCCACCCCGGCGCGGCCACGACGGCGCGGGCCAGCGGCTGCCGGGTGCGAACCCTGGCGGAGGTCCGGGCCGAGCGCCCCTGCTCCACCAGGCGGCGCACCAGTGCCATCTGCTCGACCAGGGCGCCGTCCAGCGCGTCCTCGTCGACGGCCGGCCAGGAGGCCAGGTGCACCGAGTCCGGCGCCTCCGAGCCGCCCAGGCCCGGGACGACGGCGCGGGTCCACACCTCGTCGGTGACGAACGGCGTGAAGGGGGCCATGAGGCGGGTCAGGCCGTCGAGCACCTCGTGCAGCGTGCCCAGGGCGGAGGCGTCGCCGTCCCAGAAGCGGCGCCGCGACCGCCGCACGTACCAGTTGGAGAGGTCGTCGACGAACTGGGCGAGGAGCCGGCCGGCGCCCTGGGTGTCGAAGTCCTCCAGGGCCGCCGTCACGTCGCGGGTCACCGCGGCCAGCTCCGCGAGGGCCCACCGGTCCAGCAGCGGGCGCTCGGCGCGGGCGGGCGCGGGCGCGGTGGCGGGGTCCCAGCCGTTGGTCTCGGCGTAGAGAGTGAAGAAGCTGGCGGTGTTCCAGTAGGTGAGCAGCACCTTGCGGACCACCTCGGACAGCGTCTCGTGGCCGACCCGGCGGGCGGACCAGGGCGAGCCGCCGGCCAGCATGAACCAGCGGACGGCGTCGGCGCCGTGCCGGTCCATCAGCGGGATCGGCTCGAGGATGTTGCCCAGGTGCTTGCTCATCTTGCGGCCGTCCTCGGCCAGGATGTGGCCCAGGCACAGCACGTTCTCGTACGAGCTCTGCCCGAACACCAGCGTGCCGACGGCCATGAGCGAGTAGAACCAGCCGCGGGTCTGGTCGATGGCCTCGGCGATGAACTGCGCCGGGTAGGCGGCCTCGAAGCGCTTCTGGTTGCGGTGCGGTGCCCCCCACTGGGCGAAGGGCATCGAGCCGGAGTCGTACCAGGCGTCGATGACCTGCGGCACCCGCCGGTAGGTGCCCGCCTCGCCCTCCCGCGTGAAGGTGATCTCGTCGATGAACGGCCGGTGCGGGTCGAGGTCGGAGAGGTCACGGCCGGTCAGCTCCGACAGCTCGGCCAGGGACTCGACGACGACGATGCGCGACGGGTCCTCGTCGTTGCGCCACACCGGCAGCGGGGTGCCCCAGTACCGGTCGCGCGACAGCGCCCAGTCGACGTTGTTGTTCAGCCAGTCGCCGTAGCGGCCGGTCTTGATGTTCTCGGGGTACCAGCGGGTCTTCTCGTTCTCGGCGAGCAGCTGGTCCTTGATCGCGCTGGTGCGGATGTACCAGGACGGCTGGGCGTAGTACATGAGCGGCGTGTGGCAGCGCCAGCAGTGCGGATAGCTGTGCTCGTACCGGATCTCCCGGAACAGCACGCCGCGGGCCTGCAGGTCCTCGACCAGCGCCGCGTCGGCCGCCTTGAAGAAGTGCCCGCCGACCAGCGGGATCTCGGCCAGGAAGTGCCCGGTCGCGTCGATCGGGTTGACCACCGGCAGCCCGTAGCCGCGGCAGACCGCGAGGTCGTCGGCGCCGAAGGCGGGGGACTGGTGCACCAGGCCGGTGCCGTCGTCGGTGGTCACGTAGTCGGCGAGCACCACGTAGTGGGCGTCCCCGTCGGGGAACTCCACCAGCTCGAACGGTCGCCGGTAGTGCGTGCGCTCCCAGTCGCGGCCGGGGGCGCTACCGAGCACCTCGACGTCCTCACCGAGGACGGCGGCCACCAGCGGCTCGGCCACGACGACCGGCACGTCGTCGCTACCGGCGGCGCGGGCGACGACGTAGGTGACCTCCGGGTGCACGGCGACGGCGGTGTTGCTGGGGAGCGTCCACGGCGTCGTCGTCCAGATCAGCAGGTCGGCCCGGCCGGCCCACTCGCCGTCGAGGACCGGCAGCCGCACGTACACCGACGGGTCGGTGATGGTCTCGTACCCCTGGGCGACCTCGTGGTCGGAGAGGCCGGTGCCGCAGCGCGGGCAGTACGGGGCCACCCGGTGGTCCTCGACCAGCAGGCCCTTCTCGAAGACCTGCTTGAGCGACCACCAGACGCTCTGGACGTACGCCGGGTCCATCGTCCAGTAGGCGGTGGACATGTCGACCCAGTAGCCCATGCGCCGGGTCAGCTCGGTGAAGGCGTCGACGTGCCGCTCCACCGAGGCCCGGCAGCGGGCGTTGAACTCGGCGATGCCGAACCGCTCGATGTCCGGCTTGCCGGCGAAGCCCAGCTCCTGCTCCACCGCGATCTCCACGGGCAGGCCGTGGCAGTCCCACCCGGCCCGGCGGGGCACGTGCCAGCCCTGCATCGTCTTGAACCGCGGGAAGACGTCCTTGAACGCGCGCGCCTCGATGTGGTGGGTGCCGGGGCGGCCGTTCGCCGTCGGCGGGCCCTCGTAGAAGTTCCACTGCGGGCGGCCCTGCGAGGCCTCCAGCGACCGGTCGAAGACCTTCTCGCTCTCCCAGCGCTCCAGGATGCCGCGCTCCAGGGCGGGGAGGTCGACCTGCGGGGGCAGCGCGGAGAAGGGGCCGGGTGAGGTCACGGGCACCATCATCCCCGACCCGGGCGGGGGCCCGGGGGGCCCGGCCCCCCCCCCGCGGCGGCCCCCCCCCCCCCACCCGAGCCAGAACACCAGCGCAACGGCCCCCCGTGTCACCGACCCAAACAGAACCGCAT
>NZ_JBJHAT010000010.1:0-114701 GCF_054051175.1 Blastococcus sp. SYSU DS0753
GCGCAGCGGCCCTCGGGACGAGGGCCGCTGCGCCGGTTCCGCTACGTCGTCGCGCAGCAGCGAGTGGTCAGGGGGCCGCGGGGGCGTCGGGGATGCTGTCCGTGACGTCGGTGAACAGACCCTTGAGCTCGGTGCCCAGCAGGGTCACGGCGCCGATGATCACGACGGCGATGAGGCCGACCATCAGGCCGTACTCGACGGCGGTGGCGCCCTTCTCCTCGTTCTTGAGGCGGTCCTGGGCGACGGCGACGAGGCTGGCCAGGGTGGCGTAGGCGTTGATCAGCATGCGGTGCTCCTCCGGTTGCGGGCCGTCGGGTCCGGATCGGGCGATCCGGCCTCGCGGCGTTGGAGGGAGTTGTCGTGCGGAACACACCGGGGCTTGAGGGCGGGTCACCCGATCCAGGGACGGCACTCCGCCCATCGAGGGACGGCTCCGGTCCGCTGGTGACCCAGCGTCACCGCCGGCGTCGCCGTCAGGCGGGGGGCGTTCCGCTCCAGGCGACCGCGATCGCCGCACCGAGCAGCATGGCCGGCCCGAACGGCAGCTCCCCCTTGAGCCCGATCCGCCGCGCGGCGAGCAGGAGCAGCGCCAGCGCGGCCTGGACCACGAAGCCGGCCAGCGCCCCCAGCAGCACCGCCTGCCAGCCGAGCCAGCCCAGCGGCAGGCCGAGCAGGCCGGCCAGCTTGACGTCGCCCATGCCGAGGCCGGCGGGCGAGATCAGCGCGAGGACCAGGTAGCCGCAAAACAGCGCGGCGGCCGCCAGCCCCGCCCGCAGCAGCGCGTCCGAGGAGCCCTCCACCGCTGCCGCTCCGGTGAGCAGCACCGCGGTCGCCACGACGGCCGGACCGGTGACCCGGTCGGGCAGCAGCCGGTGCCGGAGGTCGATCACCGCGAGGAGCACGCCCGCCCCGGCGACGACCAGGAAGGCCGGCAGCTCCGCGACCGCCCCCAGCCGCAGCGCCAGGAGCGCGAACAGCCCCGCGGTGAGCAGCTCCAGCACCGGCGGCCGCACCGCGGACCGCCGGGTGGCCTCGTCGGCGGCGCCCCACGGGAAGGCGCCCGCGGCCCGGTTCGCGGCCGCGCCCACGAGCAGGCCACCGACCGCGGCGACGGCGACGACCGCTCCCGTCACGGGGCGACCAACCGGGCCGGGGTCTGCACGCGCCCACCCTGGCACAGGCCCGCCCCCAGGCCCGGCCGACGCCGCGACGAGCGGGCACGCGGCGGCTGGGTCACACTCCCGAAGGTGACCGCCGACGAGCGCACCACCACGTCCCGAACCGCCGCGACCGGGTCGTACCAGGGGCACGGCATCCACGCCGCCCCGGGAGTGCACGAGTACGCCGTCGAGCTGGCACGCCGGGCCCTGCCCACCGGCGGCCGGATCCTGGAGGTCGGTGCCGGCTGCGGGGCGCTGGCCTGCCGGCTCCGGGACGCCGGGTTCGACGTCGTCCCCACCGACCTGGACCCGCCGCATGACTGGATCCACCGCCTCGACCTCGACGACCCCCAGTGGACCGAGGAGACCCGCGGCCCCTTCGACCTGGTGATGTGCGTCGAGACGCTCGAGCACGTGGAGAACCCGCGGCAGGTGCTCCGCTCGATCCGGGCCCTGCTCCGGCCGGGTGACCGGCTCGTCGTGAGCACCCCGAACATCACCCACCCGCACTCACGGCTGAAGATGTTCCTGCGCGGCGCCCCGTTCATCTTCGGGCCCGGGCACTACTACCAGCCCGGCCACATCTCGATCCTCCCCGACTGGATGCTCGTCGAGCACATCCGGCTGGCCGGGTTCCGGGACGTCCAGGTGACCACCGGCGGCAGCACCTGGTACGAGGGGCCGCGCAAGCTGGCCCACCGGATCGAGACCGCACTGCTCTGGCTGATCGGGATACGGCATCGGGCGGACTCCGGCGAGGGCATCTGCACCTTCGTCACCGCCGTCGCCGCCTGACCACCCGGGCCGGGGGCGCGGTGGGCGCCCCCGGCCCGGGAGCTCAGGGCTTCGTCAGCTGGAACAGCGAGATGGTCCCGTCGTCCTCGTTGCTGGTCAGGAACAGGTGGCCGCGCTTGACGGCAAGCAGCCCCTCCGGGGCCTCCCCGGTGGGCAGCACCTGCAGCAGCTCGGGCGCGCCCTCGTCGGCGAGGTCGTAGACCAGGACGGCGTCCCCGCGCTCGGACCCGATGAAGGCGTAGGTGGTGCCGTAGAGCGTGGCGACCTCCGCGCCCTCGAACTCCGCGCCCTTGTCGTCGCTGCGCCCGTCGGGGTAGCGGCCCGCCGCGGCGAGGGCCTGCTCCGCCGCTCCCCCGGAGGTCGAGACGACCTCCCCGTCCGGGGAGAAGACGGTCCAGCCACGACCGCCGCTGGGCTCCTCGGCCAGGTCGCCCTCGTCCGCGGTGACCAGGTTGCCCCCCGGCGTCCACTGGACGGCGTCGGGCTCCCGGGGAGCGGTCAGCGCGTCGTCGAACGCGATCACGCCGTCGTCGGACGTGTCGGCGTCGGTGCGCGTCACGGTCCCGGCCGAGAAGGACCCGACGACCGTGCGGGAACGCAGGTCGACCAGGGCGATTGCGTTGTTCTCCTGCAGCGTCACCGCCGCGATGCCCCGGCGGTCGATGTCGACGTACTCCGGCTCGGGGTCGTCCGGGTACAGGGCGCCCTCCAGCCCGGTCAGCTCGACCCGGTCGACCGTCCACCGCTCCGGCGTCGTGTGCAGCTCCACGACGGCCAGGAAACCGGCAGGCGCCTGCGGCAGACCGCCCTCGACGCCGTCGACCTCCAGGTCCTCGTCGCGCTGGTTCTCGATCGCGACCGCCGCCACCGCACCGTCGGGGCTGATCGCGATGGAGTCGGGCTGGCCGCCCAGGTCGATGGTCCGGACGACGGCGCGGGTGCGCAGGTCGATGACGGCCAGCTCCCCCGACGGGGCGGTGAACGAGGTGCTGGTGTCGACCACGGCGAGGGCGTGGCGCCCGTCGCGGGTGACGGTCACCGACGTGGGCTCCCCACCCAGCTGCACGCTGCCGATCGCCGTCGGCTCGGCGGGTCTGGTCAGGTCGACCAGCCCGACCTCGCCGGTGGCCGAGTCGGTGTAGAGCAGCGTCCGGCCGTCGGGGGTCACCGCGAGGATCTCGGCGACCTCACCGGTCACCTCGAACGTGGCCAGCTCGGTGAAGACCGGCGCGGGCGCCGGCTTCGCACCAGCAGGGGCGACGGTCACGGCGAGCATCAGGGCGGCGGCAGGGAACGTGCAGGTGAGACGCCGGGCGCGGGGTGACACGGGAGCTCCAGGGGTAGCGGGACAGGTGCCCCGACCCTGACCAGCGAAGACGACGCCCGGGCAGCCGATGGGCCAACCCCGGGTGACCGCCACCCGACCAGCGCCCGACACCGACTGCCCGCACGGGCACGTTCCCGGACGTCGCAAGCGCCGGACCCGGCACGCGGTGACGACTCGTGCCGCCTGCCGCTCCCACCGTCGGCCGGAAGCGCCTCGTGCGCTGGTCGCCAGCACCGTCGGCCTTCTAGGTTGTGCTGCGTGACGGGTCGAGGCGCACGCGACGTCCGCAGCGAGCCGTGGTTCCTGGTGATGGCGTCTCTGCTCCTCGTAGGCGCGGCCTCGTTCCTGATCCGGGACCTCCTCGCCGGCGACACGTCGGCCTTCGACATCGCGGTGAGGGCCGCGACGGTGGCCGGCTGGCTCGTGCTCCTCGTCACCGGAGTGGTCGGCCGCCGTCACGAGCGCGGGGACCGAGCCGACGCAGGCGGTGACCTCAGGGACGGTGAGCCCTACCGGAGATCCTGTGGCGCTGCCGCCGTCTCCACCGGCAGCCGAGGCGGGCCGCTGTCCGCAGGCGTTCCCGCGGAAACGTCGTCTCGCCTGCACCACCGTCCCCGCGTGGCCGCACACGGGCGCCCCGGCGGAAGGACGACGGACGAGTCGGCCTGTACGCCGGGTTCTGTCCACGGGCGCCTTGCGGCCTCCCGATGGGCGGTCATCCATCTAGGCCTGCCGTTGCCGGCAGGCTCCAGCGGTCTACCCGCAGGCTCGGGCGGGCCGCCCTCGAACGCCTGCGCGGAACGGCGGAGAACCGCCGCTCCTTCTTGACCTAGCTCCGGGTGGGGTTTACCGAGCCACGCCGGTCACCCGGCGTGCTGGTGGTCTCTTACACCACCGTTTCACCCTTACCAGCGCGAGCGCTGGCGGTCTGTTTTCTGTGGCACTGTCCCGCGGGTCACCCCGGGTCGCCGTTAACGACCACCCTGCCCTGTGGAGCCCGGACGTTCCTCGGCGACGGGGTCTCCCCCGCCGACGCGACCGCCCAGCCGACTCGTCCGTCGTACCGGCCAGTCTAGGCCGCCGGCACATGGACCAGGGACCACCCGGGTAGGAAGCGGCCCGCACACCGATCACCGGACGGAGGAGGCACCGCCATGGGACTCATCTCGGGACTCGTCAAGGCCAACCTGCTCAAGCGACTGATCAGCCGCTTCAGCGGCCGCCGCCGCTGACGGCACCGCGCCGACGGTGCGTCCCAGCCGGGGCGCGCCGCCGCGCCGGCCCGCGGTCGGGGGCTATCCCCAGTAGAGCGTGAAGCCCACCTGCCGGCCGCCGTCCTCGGTCAGGGTCGACATGTCGATCTGTCGCCGTGCCTGCTCGTCGACCGGCTCGTCGGACAGCGCCGCGAGGTACCGCCGGTGCTCGGCCAGCGACGCGACCGCGGGCTCCACTCCCCCGCTGACGTCCATCGCGTGCGGCGGCTCACCGCCCATGGCCTGCACCGCGATGTACTGGACGCCCGACCACGGGTCCTCCGCGAGCTCCGGGAAGATCCACTCGTTGGCGGCGTCGGCGACCGCGTCGAGCACGCTGCGGGTGAGCGCCCGGTGGTCGGGCGAGTTCAGGGCGGCGGGGCTGACCCCGGGCAGGGTCCAGGTGTCCCCGCCCCAGGTGGTGACCACCAGGTCGGGCCGGTGCCGCCGGATGCCGCCCGCCAGCTCGCGCCGCAGGTCGGGCCCGGCCACCAGGACGCCGTCCCGGAGGTCGAGGAACTCCACCTCGCTCACCCCGACGACGGCGGCCGACGCACGCTCCTCCGCCTCACGCAGCGGCCCGGCCTCCGCCGGCGGCATCCCGGCGATCCCCGCCTCGCCGCGGGTGGCGAGCAGGTAGCGCACCTCCTTGCCCGCGGCCGTCCACACGGCGACCGCGGCGGCGAGGCCGTACTCGATGTCGTCGGGGTGGGCGGCGACGACGAGGGCGCGCTGCCAGTCGTCGGGCATCGGTGCGGGCACGGGTCGAGTCTGCCGTGCCGGCGTCGGCCCCGGGCGGTCAGCGGCCGCGGGCCACCCGGAGCGCCGCCGAGACCATCGGCACCTGGAGCGGCAGCCGCACCGCGGCGGCGGCCAGCACCGCCGGCTTCCCGCGGCCGAGCCGGACGTGGTGCAGGTGCGCGGGCACGAACGCCAGCAGGAGGGCGGCGGCCGACCAGCCGCCGGCCCGCCGGGTGCGCGGCGCCGCGAGCAGGGCGGCGGTACCGATCTCGGCCACCCCGCTGGCGAGCACCCACGACCGGGCGTCGCCCAGCTCCGGCGGCACCAGCCACTCGTAGGTACGCGGGCGCACCAGGTGCAGCACCCCCGACCCACCCAGCAGGGCTCCCAGCCACGTCGCGCTCGCCGGCCTCCGCACGCGCCCACCGTAGGCTGCACCGCCGTGTCCGCCGTGTCCGCCGTGTCCGCCGTCGACCTGCTCGTCGTCGCGGGCGTCGCGTTCCTCGCCGGCGGGGTCAACTCGATCGCCGGCGGCGGCTCGCTGATCCTCTTCCCCACCCTCGTCGCGCTGGGGCTGGGCACTGTCGCGGCGAACGTCACCAACTCGCTGGCGCAGTGGCCCGGCTACCTCGGCGGGGTCGCCGGCTTCCGCGCCGAGTACGCCGGCCAGCGCCGGCGCCTGCTCCGGTTCGGCGCGGTGGCCGCCCTGGGCGGGCTCGGCGGCAGCGTCCTGCTGCTCACCACGCCGTCCGACGCCTTCGACGCCGTGGTCCCTGTGCTCGTGCTGCTGGCCAGCCTGCTGCTCGCCCTCCAGCCGCTGGTGACCCGACGGCTGGCCGGTCAGCTCGCCGCCGGGCCCGGCCGCGACCCGGCCTGGCTGTACCTGGCCCTGTTCCTGGCCACCGTCTACGGCGGCTACTTCGGCGGTGCGCTCGGGGTGATCCTGGTGGGCGTCCTCGGCATCGGGCTGCACCGGCTCAAGCTCGCCAACGCGCTGAAGTCGGCGCTGTCCGCGGTCACCGCCACGGTGACGCTGGTGGTGTTCGGCGTCTTCGGGCCGGTCGAGTGGACCGTCGTCGCCGTTGCCGCCCCGGCCGGCCTCGTCGGCGGCTTCCTCGGAGCGCGGCTGGCGAGCCGCATCCCCACCACGCCGCTGCGCGTGACGATCGTGACCTTCGGCGTCGCGGTGTCGGTGTACCTGTTCGTGGGGGTCTGAACGCCGTACCGCGGTCAGCGCAGGTGCGCGGTGTCGTTCACCAGCCGCACCGAGGTGCGCCCGTCGGAGCTCCAGGCGACGGTGCACAACGAGGCGGCCTCCAGGAAGACCCGGTGGACGACGTCGTCGCCGACCCCGAGCCCGGCCGCGAGCAGCAGCTTGATCGGCGTGACGTGGCTGACCACCAGCACCGTCCTCCCGGCGTGCCGGGTCAGGATGCGCCGGCGCGCACCGGCCAGCCGGGCGCTGACCTCGGCGATCGACTCCCCGCCGGGCGCCGCCACCGTCACGTCGGCCATGAACCGGCGCACCGCGAGCGGGTGCCGGGCGCGGGCCTCGTCGAAGGTCAGCCCTTCCAGGTCGCCGAAGTCCAGCTCCCGCAGGTCGTCGTCGAACTCCACCGGCAGCCCGAGCCGCGCGGCGACGATCTCGGCGGTCTCCCGCGTCCGGCGCAGCGGTGACGCGACGACCACCTCGATCCCCAGCTGGGCGGCCCGCTCCCCCGCCGCCTCGGCCTCGGCCCGCCCGGTACGCGACAGAGGCAGCTCGTTGCGGCCGCTGAACCGGCGCTCGGGGGTGTGCTCGGTCTGCCCGTGGCGCAGCAGGTGGGTGACCGTGGTGACCACCGGGGCGGGCTCCGCCGTGGGCTGGACGTCGTCCTCGGCCACGCTGGGCTCGGCGGCGGCGTCGCGGTGCACGGGCTTGCCGTCCATCGCGCTGTTGGCGAGGGCGTCGGCGGCACCGTTCTGCGCGCGGGGCACCCAGGTGTAGCGGACCCCGCCCAGCTTCCGCGCGATCGCGCGGGCCTGCAGCGCCAGCTGCTGCATGTCGGGGTGCTTGATCTTCCAGCGGCCCGACATCTGCTCGACGACCAGCTTGGAGTCCATCCGCACCTCGACCTCGGCGGAGGCGTCGAGGTCCAGCGCCGCCTGCAGCCCGGCGACCAGGCCGCCGTACTCGGCCACGTTGTTGGTGGCCCGCCCCACGGACGCAGCGCGTTCGGCGAGCACCCGGCCGGTGTCCGCGTCCCGCACGAGCGCGCCGTAGCCGGCCGGCCCGGGGTTGCCGCGGGAGCCGCCGTCGGCCTCGACGACGAACCGGCGGGTCACAGCCCGGACTCGGCCGTGCGCACCAGGATCCGCCCGCAGTTCTCGCAGCGGACCACCTCGTGGGGGTCGGCCTTCTGGACCGCCGCCAGCTCGCGGCCGTTCAGCTCGAGCCGGCAGCCCTGGCACTGCCGCGCCCGGAGCATCGCCGCCCCGGTGCTGCCGGTCTGGGCGCGGACCCGGTCGTAGAGGGTCAGCAGCGGGGCGGAGAGGCCCCCGGCGACCGCGGCGCGCGCGCTCTCGTGCCGGGTGGTGGAGTCGGCGACGTCGGCGAGCGCGTCGTCGCGCAGCTGCTCGGCGCGTTCCCGATCGGCCCGCGCCTGCTCGAGCGCCTCCTGCGCCGCCCGCAGGGTGGACTCGGCGGTCTCCAGGCGCTCCATCAGCTCGAGCTCCTGGTCCTCCAGGGTCGCCTGGCGCCGGGCGAGCGACTCCAGCTCCAGCTGCAGGCTGGTGGTCTCCCGCGCGGTGATGCCACCGGCGTCCAGGCGCTGCTGGTCACGGGTCGCGCGCTGCCGGACCGTCTCGACGTCGGCCTCCAGGCGGGACACCTCCCGCTGCAGGTCGCGGACCTCGGTCTCGGCCCGGACGACGTCGTCCCCGAGCGACCGCTCGGTCTCCGCGGCGGCCTCGACGGCCGCGGCCTCGGGCAGCGTCCGCTTCCGGTGCGCGAGCTGGGTCAGGGCGACGTCCTCCGCCGCGAGCTCCAGGAGCTTCTGCTGCTCGAAATGGTCGACCTTCACGCGCTCAACCTACCCGCGCCCCGGTCGGGTCCCGCGCCGGTGACCCGACCGCGGCCGGGTCACCGCAGCGCCAGCTCCGCCTCCACCGCGGCGACGGCGGCCGCGGGCGCGGGCAGGCCACCGGAGGCGAGCACCGCGCCGTCGACGACGAGCGACTCGACCGCCATCCCCGCACGCACCGAGCGGCGCAGCGCGGCGCCCCGCAGGCCGCGGCGGCGCCCGGCCCTCACCAGCTCCGGCAGCAGCCAGAGCCAGTTCGACGGCGAGACGACCTCGATCGCGACGTCGGCCGGCAGCCGCGCCCGCAGCGCCCGGTACACCTCCCCCACCGGGTCCGCCCGGGGGGCGTGGGTGTGCGAGCCGCCGTCGTCGAAGGGGCGCACGTCGCCGCTGCAGCAACCGCCGCTCCCGCCCGCGGCCCGGGAGCCGCGGACGAGGACGACCCGCGAGGTCACCTGCGCGAGGTCCCGGCCGGCCCCTCCGTGGGCCCGGCCGTCGATTCGCCGACCTCGGGGTTGGCCTTCGCCACGGCGTCCGGCTCCCCCGTCCCGAATCCGTCGACCGGGGTCGACGGCCGCTCGCGGTAGGCGGTGCGCAGGGCCAGCGCCGCCTCCACGATCAGCCAGACCGCCAGGACGAAGATCAGCGCGTCCAGCGGCGCCAGCACCCAGTCCTCGGCCTCGATGAAGTTGCGCAGGTTGACGATCAGCGCCCACGACGTCATGACCAGCAGGAACACCAGCGGGATGAGCGCGGCGAGGGGGTTGCGGCCCCGGCGGGTGATCCACACGGCGATGACCGACAGCGCCAGGCCCGCGGTGAGCTGGTTGGTGGTCCCGAACAGCTGCCACAGGACCCCGAAGGTGTACCCGGCTTCCCCTTCCCCGGGGATCAGCGCCATGCCGAGCGGGATCAGGACGGCGATGGTGGTCGCGACCGTGAGGTTGCGGGAGAGCGCCCGGATGCCGAGGAGCTCGCCGATCTCCTGGACGACGTAGCGCTGCAGCCGCACGCCGGTGTCCATGGTGGTGGCGGCGAAGCTGATCACGACCACGGCGGCGAAGATGGTCGCGAGGTCGAGCGGGATCGCGATGTTGTTCGCGAACTGGGCCACGCCGTTGACGAAGTTGCCGGTCGCCCCGCTGGAGGCGGTCGCGAAGTCCGGGTAGAGCGCCTCCCAGTCCGCCTGCGAGGCGGCGACGCCGGCCGTGGCGGCCAGGACGGCACCGGTGGCCAGCGACCCCTCGCCGACCGCGCCCATGTAGCCCACATAGCGAGCGTCGGTCTCCTTGTCCAGCTGCTTGGACGTCGTGCCGGAGGAGACCAGGGAGTGGAAGCCGGAGATCGCCCCGCAGGCGATGGTGATGAAGAGGAAGGGGAAGAAGCTCGGCGAGCCCTCGGGCACGTCGTTGACCACCGGCGCCTGGATGGTGTTCATGCCGACGATGACGCCCAGGGCGATGACGCCGAGGGCGATGAAGAGCTGGTGGCTGTTGATGTAGTCGCGCGGCTGGAGCAGCACCCACACCGGGATGCGCGAGGCGATCCAGGTGTAGGCGAAGAGCAGGACCACCCAGACGTTGCGGGTCTGCTCCACCCCCAGCGCGTCGGCGAGCCCGTCGAGCGAGATCGGGAAGGCGTTCCCGACCAGGATGAGGGCGTACAGCACGACCACGCCGACGATCGACGGGATGAGCGCCGAGGACCGCGTCCGGTAGATGTAGACGCCGATGAAGATCGCCAGCGGGATCTCCAGCACGATCGGGATGACCGCACCCGGGTTGGCGACGAAGAGGTTCCCGATCACCACGGCGAAGACCGCGTTCACCAGGGTGAGCAGGAAGAAGATGATCGCCAGGAAGAGCTTCCGGGCCCGGCCGTTGATGACCTCGCCGGCCAGCGTGCCGATGCTCTTGGCCTTGTGCCGGACCGACACCGCGAGCGCGCCGAAGTCGTGCACGCCGGCGGCGAAGATGGTGCCCAGGACGATCCAGGTCAGGGCCGGGCCCCAGCCCCAGAAGACCGCGATCGCCGGGCCGACGATCGGGGCCGCCCCGGCCACCGAGGTGAAGTGGTGGCCGAACAGGACGTGCTTGTTCGTCGGCACGAAGTCGTTGCCGTCGTTGAACTGGTGGGCCGGCGTGACGAACGCCGGGTCGAGGGCGTACACCTTCCGGGCCAGGTAGCTGGAGTAGTACCGGTAGCCGAGGAAGAACAGCACCCCGACCACGGCGGCCACGACGAACGCGGGCACGGCAGAACCCCCTGGTCCACGGGCGGCCTCGTCGCCGCCGTCGGAGGGAGTGAACACTCAGCCCATGGACCCCACAAGTCTGGCCGCGCTCCACGCCGCGGGTGTGGCCGAACTGTTGTGGTCCACGCCGGACGGGCCCCCGGGGGCCACCGGCGTCGTCCCGCTGGCCCTCGGCGGCCGGCCGGCGGTCGCGCTGCCCTGGGCGCACGTGGCGACCGCCCGCGCCGCCGCGGCCGCCGGCTCGGCCGCGCTGGTCCTCTCCGAGCCACGGCTCACCGGGGCGCGGTGGTCACCCCTGGCGTTCACCGGGCGGCTCACGCTGGTCGAGGACGGCGACGGCGAGCTGTTCAGCGAGGAGCTGCTCGACCAGGAGCTGCGCAAGCACCCACCGTCGCGGGCGCTGGCCGACTCGCACATGCTCCGCCGCGAGCACTGGTGGTACCTGCCGCGCCTGGTGCTGGTCCTCGACCCGGACGCCGTCGTCCCGGTCGACCGGCGCGAGGGCCCCGCCGACGCCGTCCTGGCCGTCGACGACGGTGGCCTGCACGTGCGCACCGTCCGGGTCCCCGACTGGGACGCCGATCCGCTCGCGCTGCCGGGTGGACCGCCGGCGGTGGCCGGCCCGGCGGTGCTGGTCGGGCAGGAGCTCTCCGTGCCGGACGTCGAGCGGTGGACCGTGCACACCACCTCCGGCCGCTACGCCGACGGCCGGCTCACCGACGTGCGCCCGGCCGCGACCAGGCAGCTGGAGCCGGTCCCCGGCCTGCTCGCCCGGATCCGCCGCCAGCGCGCGCTCGAGCGCAGCTGCGTGCAGGCGTTGCGGGCCGCCGGTCACGGCTGACCGCGCGGACCGCCCCGGTCAGCCCGCGGCCGGGGCGTCGGCGCGACAGGTCCACGGGTCGGTCCGCGGGGTGGCGACGGCCACCTCCACCGCGCCGTCCAGGTCGCGGCGCAGCACGTCGGCGGCCACCGGCAGCCACGGCCACTCCGAGGCCCAGTGCGCCACGTCGCACAGCGCCGGCCCGGCCCCCTCCAGCGCGTCGGACACCGGGTGGTGCTTCAGATCGCTGGTGAGCAGCACGTCGGCCCCGGCCGCGGCGGCGGCACCCAGCAGCGAGCCACCGCTGCCGCCGCAGACCGCGACCGTGGCGATCCGCCGGTCGGGGTCACCGGCCGCCCGGACACCTCCGGCCGTGGCGGGCAGCGCGGCAGCGGCGTGCTCGGCGAACCGGCGCAGCGTCATCGGCTCCGGCAGCCGGCCCACCCGGCCGAGCCCGGCCCGCGGATCCGCGGCGGTGGGCTCCAGTGGCACGGCCTCCGCGAGGCCGAGCGCCGCCGCCAGCGCGTCGTTGACCCCGTGGCGCGGGGCCCGGTCGGCGTTGGTGTGCGCGACGAAGAGCGCGGCGCCCGCCCGGACCAGCCGGTGCACCAGCCGCCCCCGCGGGTCGTCGGCCGGCACACCGTGCACCGGGCTGAGGAACAGCGGGTGGTGGGTGACCAGCAGCTGCGCACCGGTTCGCACCACCTCGTCGACGACGGCGGCGGTCGGGTCCACGGCGAACAGCACCCGCCGCACCTCCTCCGCGGGGTCGCCGCAGACCAGCCCGACGGCGTCCCACCCCTCGGCGAGGGCCGGGTCGTAGCGGGCATCGAGGGCGGCGAGGACCTTCCCGAGCTGCACGGTCACGGCTGGTCAGGGTAGGCGGGGGTGCGCACGGCCGGTCCGGTGGAGTGCCAAGCTTCGGAGCGTGGTGCGGCGGCGTGGGGAGCGATCGCTGCGGGCCCCCGCCTGGCTCGAGGAGCTGGTGCGCACCACGCCCCCGCCGGTCCCGTGGCGCGACGTCGCCCGGTTCGCCGTCTCGATCCCCGCCCCCCTGGCCCTCGCCGTCGCCATGGGCGGCCTGGACTCCGCCGTCACGCTGGGCGCCGGCGTGTTCGGCACGATGGGGGCGCTGGCGGCGAGCCTGGCGCCCCAGCCCGGCCCGCTCCGGGACCGGCTCCGCCGGATCGGGGCGGCGACCCTCTTCGGCATGCTGGGCCTGCTGGCCGGCCAGTTCGCGACCGGTGGCGGGTGGGCACCGGTGGCCGTCATCGCGGCGCTGTCGGCGGCCGCGGCGCTGGTCAGCGCGGTCAACGCGGCTCTGTCGCTCGGCGCGCTGCAGCTGCTGATCTACACGGCGCTCGCCTCGGGGCTGGTCACCCCGCTCACGGCCGCCGCGGAGGTCGGCTTCTTCCTCTGCGGTGCGGCGTGGGCGACCCTGACGGCGTTGGTGCAGTACCGGACCGAGCCGCTGGACCCCGACCGGTCCGCCGTCGCCGCCGTCTTCACCCGCATCGGCGAGCTGCTGGCGGCGGTCGGCAGCGACGCGGCCCCCGAGGCCCGGCGGGCGCTCACCACGGCCCTCAACGCCGCCTACGACCGGGTCATCCGCAGCCGCAGCCGGTCGGCGGGCCGCAGCCGCGAGCTCTCGGAACTCGCCGGCGTCCTCAACGCGGCGGCGCCGCTCGTGGAGGGCGCCGTGGCCGCCGCGCGCGCGGGCATCCCCCCGGATCCGCAGGACGTCGCCGCCGCGCACGCGCTGGCGGCGGCAGTCTCGGGCCGCGGCGAGCTGGTCGAGCAGCGCCCCGCCCCCCTCGAGCAGGGCCATCCGGCCGTGCGGGCCGTCCGGCACGGCGTCCGGCTCGTGTGGAACGTGGTGGGCGACCCGGAGGAACGGGCCGGCGCGGCGGCCGCGGCGGTGGCCCGGCCCGACCTCCGCACCCGCCTCCACGATCTGGCCGACCGCACGCTCGCCAGCGCCGACGCCCGCAGCTTCGCCGTCCGGCTGTCGCTCTGCATGACCGTCGCGGAGATCGCCCGCCAGTACCTGCCCATCGAGCGGCCGTACTGGGTCCTGCTGACCGTCGCGATCGTGCTGAAGCCCGACTTCGGCTCGGTGTTCACCCGGGCGGTGCAGCGGGGCGCCGGAACCCTCCTCGGCGTGCTGCTCGGCTCCGCCCTCCTCGCGGCCCTCCCCCGCAACGGGTGGGTGCTCGTGGCGCTGGCCGGCGCGGCCGCGGTGCTGCCGTGGGCGCGCAACGCCAACTTCGGCCTGTTCTCCGTCTTCCAGACGCCGCTGATCATCCTGCTGCTCGATCTGGCGCTGCCTGCCGGGCCGGGGCTCGTCGGTGCCCGGCTGCTGGACACGCTGATCGGCTGCGCGATCGTGCTGGTCTTCGGCTACCTGCTGTGGCCGCAGACCTGGCGCGCCCCGCTGGACGAGGCGCTGCGCGACGCCGCCCGCGCCCTGGACGCGTTCGTGGCGGCCGCCTTCACCGGCAGCCCGGCCGAGCGCCGCCGCGCCCGCAGGCGCAGCTACCGCGCGCTCACCGAGCTGCAGACCCAGCTGCAGCGGCGCCTGGCCGAGCCACCGCCGATCAGCACGCGGGCGGCCGCGTGGTGGCCGGTGATCGTGCAGCTGGAACGCGCGTCCGACGCCGTCACCGAGGCCGTCATCGCCAGCCGCGGCGGGGAGCCGGCCCCCGACCTCGCCCAGGTGGCCGTCCTGCGCCGGGCGATCCGCGGGCTGGAGGACGACGTCCGGCGGTCGGTCGTGCCCGACGACGCGGAGCTGCACGCCGAGGGGGTGCTGGCCCCGGTGGCCCGCGAGGTCGACGCCGCCCGTCGCCTGGTGCGGGAGACCGCACCCGGGCGCCGCGGGGGCCACTGAGCCGGCCGGTTGCGCGCCACGCTCCGAGGCCATGGGATGGCGCCGTGCCCGCCGACCCCCCGCTGCTGCCCCTGCCCCCGCTCGACGGACCGCCCCCTCCGGGCTCGCGGACGGTGACCACCGACGACGGCTGCGACCTGCACGTGGAGTTCGACGGCAGGGAAGTCGCCCCGCTCACCGTCGTCCTCTGCCACGGGTTCACCGCGCGGCTGGCGGAGTGGGAGCCCCAGCGCGCGGCGCTGCGGGACCGGGCCCGGCTCGTCCTGTGGGACCAGCGCGGCCACGGCCGCTCCGGCTGGACGCCCCTGACCCGGGCCACGATCGACCGCACCGGCCGCGACCTCGGCGAGGTGCTCGACGCCGTCGCCCCCACCGGGCCGGTGGTGCTCGCCGGCCACTCCATGGGCGGGATGAGCATCCTCGCGCTGGCCCGGCAGCGGCCCGAGCTGTTCGGCACCCGCATCGTCGGCGCCTTCCTGCTGGCCACCTCGGCCGGTGGACTGGTGAGCACCGGCGTCCTGGCCACGGTGGTCACGCTGATGCGCCGGCTGCGGCTGCTCCCGCTCTACCTCTGGCTGCTGCAGCGGCTGGCCCCGGCGCTGGAGCGACGTCGCCGGCGGGGCACCTTCCTCGGCCGGCGGGCCATCCGGCGGCTGCTGTTCGGCAAGGACGACGCCGACCCGCGCAGCGTGCGCCTGGTGCAGCAGCTGCTGGAAGAGACGCCCCTACCGGTGACGATGGCGTTCTACGCGACCTTCCTCGACCACGACGAGACGGCGGCGCTGGAGGTCCTCCGCCGGGTGCCGGTGACGGTGGTGGCCGCGACGCACGACCGGCTGACCCCCGAGGCCCACGGGCGGCGGATCGCCGAGGCGGTCGGCCCGGGCGCCGAGCTGGTCGTCGTCCCCGGGGCCGGGCACAGCGTCAACCTCACCCGCGCGGCGGTGGTCGACCGCGCGTTCACCGACCTGCTCGACCGGATCGAGGTCGAGCGCCGGAAGGCCGGTTGACCTGCTGGATACGGGGCACGGGAAGATGTGGCCGCCGCCACACCGTCGAGTGCGTGCACGGAGGGGCGCAGATTCGTTCGGCGGCCACCATCCGGGACGTGCGAGGCCCAGGTCCGAGCAGAGCGACCAGGGCGGCGAGGAGTGAGACGTGGACCGCATGAGTGCCCTCGACAGCGGGTTCTACTTCGCCGAGAGCGAGAACACCCCCATGCACGTGGGGTCGGTGGCGGTGTTCGACGGGCCGGCGCCCAGCTACGGCGACGTGGTCCGGCTGCTGCTCAGCAAGCTGCCGCGCGTGCCGCGGTACCGGCAGCGGGTGCGGGAGGTGCCGCTGCAGCTGGGCCGCCCGATGTGGGTCGACGACCCGCACTTCCAGATCCTGTACCACGTCCGGCACACCGCGGTGCCCTCCCCGGGCGGCGACGAGCAGCTGCGCAACCTGGCCGGCCGGGTGCTCGGCCAGCGGCTGGACATGGCCAAGCCGCTGTGGGAGCTCTGGCTCGTCGAGGGCCTGGCCGACGGGCGCTGGGCGCTCATCTCCAAGGTCCACCACTGCATGGTCGACGGCGTCGCCGGCACCGACCTCATGCAGCTGATGTTCGACCTGGACCCCGACGCCACCCACGAGGACCCCCGCGACTGGACGCCGCGGCGCGACCCCTCCTCGCTGGCCCTGGTCGCCGGCGCGGTCACCGAGGCGGCCACCCAGCCGCTGCGCACGCTGACCAGCCTGCCCTCCGTCGGGAGCGCCGCCCGCAACGTCCGCGGCCTCGCCGAGTCCGGGCGCACGCTGGCCGGCGCCCTGCCGTCGCTGGCCAAGCAGGCCGTCACCCCCACCGCCCGCTCGCTCAACGGGCACATCGGGCCGCACCGTCGCTGGGCGTGGACCCAGGGCCGGTTCGAGGAGTTCAGGTCGGTGCGCACAGCGCTCGGCGGCACGGTCAACGACGTCGTCCTCACCGCGATCACCAAGGGCTTCCGCGACCTGCTCCAGGGCCGCGGCGAGCTCTCCTCCGAGGACCTCGTCGTGCGGTCGATGGTGCCGGTCTCGGTCCGCTCCGAGCAGCAGCGCGGATCGCTGAACAACCGGGTGGCCTGCGTCTTCGTCGACCTGCCCGTCGGCGACCCGGACCCGGTGTCGCGGCTGCGCTCGATCCGCGGGCAGATGGACGAGTACAAGCGGGCGATGCAGGCCGTCGACGTCCCGACGATCATCTCGATGGGCGACTTCGTCGCCCCCACCCTGCTCTCCGTCGGGGTGCGCTCGGCGATGCAGGCCGGGCAGATGTGGTGCCAGGCGGTGACGACGAACGTGCCCGGCCCCCGGGTGCCGCTGTACGTCCTCGGCAAGCGGATGTGCTCGGCCCACGCCTACGTGCCGATCGCCGGCGGCATCCGCTGCTCGATCGGGATCTTCAGCTACCTCGACACGATGACCTTCGGCCTCAACGCCGACTTCGACGCCTTCCCCGACGTCGACGTCCTCTCCGGGGGCATCCGGCGGGGCATCGAGGAGCTGCTCGAGCTCGCCCGCGCGGCGGAGGCCACGCCCGACGTGGAGCAGCCCACCGGCGGGACCACCAAGGCCCGGGCAGCCGCCCGGTGAGCGCCGGGGGGCGCGGGCTGACCGTGGCCGTCACCGGGCCGACCGGCACCTTCGGCGCCGGGCTCGTGCCGCTGCTGCAGGACGACGACCGCGTCGAGTCGATCATCGGCATCGCCCGCCGCCCGTTCGACCCGGCCGAGCGGGGCTGGACCAAGATGCGCTACCGGCAGGGCGACGTGCGCGACCCGGAGGGGCTGCGCGAGGCGTTCGCCGGTGCCGACGTCGTCGTCCACCTGGCCTTCCTGATCACCGGCAACGCCTCCCGGGAGACGACCCGGGCGATCAACGTCGACGGCACGCTGAACGTCTTCCGCGCGGCGTCGGCGGTCGGCGCCCGGCGGTTCGTCTACGCCTCCTCGGTCGCCGCCTACGGCTTCCACCGCGACAACCCGGAGCTGATCTCCGAGGAGTGGCCGGTGCGCCCGGCGGCGCGGCTGTTCTACGCCCAGGAGAAGGCCGAGCTCGAGCACCTGCTGCAGGACGAGGTGGCGGCGGCCCCCGATCTGGCGCTCTACCTGCTCCGCCCGCCGGTGGTGGTGGGTCCGCACGCCATCGGCGGGAAGGACGTGCTGCCCGGCCCGCTCGCCCCGCTGGGCCGCCTGCTGTTCGACCGGCCGCGGCGGCTGCCGGTCCCCGTGCCGCTGCTGGTGCCACGCCACCCGCTGCAGTTCGTCCACGAGGACGACGTCGGGCAGGCGCTGCTGCTGTGCGTCCTGGGCGCGGGACCGCCGGGCGCCTACAACATCGCCGGCGACGGCGTCCTCACCGCCGCGGACGTGGCCCGGGAGTTCGGCGCGATCGCGATCCCGACGCCCGCCGCGCCCGCGCAGGCCGCGGCGCGTGCGGTCTCCCGGCTGCCGTTCCTGCCGCCGGTGGCCGAGTGGGTCGAAGCGGCCACCCGGCCGGCGATCATGGACACCACGCGGGCCCGCGAGGAGCTCGGCTGGCGGCCGCGCTACACCGGGCTGGAGGCGCTGCGCGACACGCTCCGCCCGGACGGAGGGAGCTAGGCGCGGGAGCCGACGAGCCGCGCGTCGCGCATCCAGTCCAGCACCTCGGCCACCAGGCGCTCCGGCTCCTGCAGCTGGGGCACGTGGCCGACGCCGGCCCACTCGGCGTACCGCCACGCGGCGTGCTGCCGCGCGATGTCCCGCGCCGCCTGCACCGGCACCAGCCGGTCGCGGTCGCCGTGGACCAGCAGCACCGGGACGTCGATCGACGCCATCGCGGCGCGGTAGCGACGCGGATCGGCCAGCACCCGCAGCACCGAGCGGGCCGCCGCGAGGAACGCCCGGTCCATCCCCTGGACGTCGCGGCGCTCCTCGATCAGGGTGACCGACCGGTCGATGACGTCGGCGGGCACCTGCTCGGGGTCGACGCCCACCAGCTCCAGCATGTCGTGCACGCGGACCAGGGCCGACGTGCGCTGCCGCCGCCACCACAGGAAGCGCTCCCCGACGAACGGGATCGCGTAGAGCGCGAACGTGACGGCCACCAGCGGGTCCAGCGCCCGCCGCGGGCCGGGGACGGCCGGGTCGAGCAGCACCAGTCCGCGCACCGCCTCGGGGTGCTCCCCCGCCTCGAGGATCGAGATCATGCCGCCCATCGAGTTCCCCACGAGAACGGCGGGCTCCCCGACGACCTCGGCGAGGAAGCGGTTCAGCACGGCGACGTTGGCCGGGACGCTGGCCCTGCGGCCGCCGGGCTCGCTGCGCCCGAAACCCGGCAGATCGAGGGCCAGCACCCGCGCGTGCTCGCGCAGCGCCGGGGCGACGAGGTCCCAGTTCAGGTGCGAGCCGCCCAGCCCGTGCACCAGCACGACCACCGGCCCCTCCTCCGGGCCCCCGAAGTCGAGGTAGTGCACCGGTCCGTCGAGGTCCACCGTGCGGCTCCGCCCGGGCATGCCGTCCTCGCCCATCCCGCTCCTCTCCCCTGCCGTCGTCCGTACGGTGGCACGTGGTGCCACCGGTCGCAGCGCGGGCAGGCCGCGTCACGTGGCGGTACGCGAACGTCCGCTATGACGCAGGACACAGTTCGGCAACATGTGCCCGCGCGTGCAGCCACCTCAGGTGTGAGCCAGGCCGCATCTTGGTAGAGCCCGTGCACACATGGACGGCAGCCTGGAGGACGACGTGGCACGACAGCAGGGTGACGGCCCCGCACTCCCGCTCTACCTCACCGAGCCCGGCCGGGCGTTCGCCGACTACGGCCTCTACCTGGCGGCCCGCCCGCTCACGGCTCGCCTGCCCAAGGGAGACGGCCACCCCGTGCTCGTCCTCCCCGGCCTGCTCGCCGACGACTCCTCCACCCGGGTCCTCCGCGCGACGCTCCGGCGGCTGGACTACCGGGTGCACGGCTGGGGGCTGGGGCGCAACATCGGCCCGACCGCCGTCTGCGTCAACGGGCTGCGCGACAAGCTCGACTACCTGCACGGCCGCTACGGCCGCGAGGTGACGGTCATCGGCTGGAGCCTCGGCGGCATCTTCGCCCGCGACCTCGCCCGGCAGTGCCCCGACCAGGTGCGCCAGGTGATCACCCTCGGCAGCCCGTTCCGCATCGAGCGGCACAGCCAGACCCGGGCGTCGAAGGCGTTCGACCGCTACGCCCACCTGCACGTGGAGCAGCGCCAGTTCCCGCTGGAGTCCGAGGGCTGCCCCCTGCCGGTGCCCGCGACGTCGATCTACTCCCACCTCGACGGCATCGTGCACTGGCAGACCTGCCTGAACGTGCCCGGTGAGCGCTGCGAGAACATCGCGGTCATGGCCAGCCACCTCGGCATCGGCCACCACCCGGCGGCGCTCTGGGCGATCGCCGACCGGCTGGCGCAGCCCGAGGGCGAGTGGACCCCGTTCCGGGCGCCGGCGTTCCTGCGGCCGGCGTTCCCGAAGCCCGCCGAGCCGGCCCCGGCGTCCGAGGCGCCCGTCGCCGCCTGACCGGCGTACGCGGCATCGCCCGCTGCGCCACCGGTTGCTCCGAGGACGACGGGGTGGGCGCGACAGGGTTCGAACCTGCGACCGCTCGCTTGTAAGGCGAGAGCTCTACCGCTGAGCTACGCGCCCCGCCGGCCCAGCGTAAGGACCTCCCCGCCGCTCGCCACTCGCGAGCGCGCGGGGAGACCCCTGGCCGGGCGGCCGGTCAGGCAGCCACGAGCTGCGCGACCGCGTCCTTCCAGCCGGACTGCTGGCGGGCGTCGCCGGGGGCGTTGACCTCGGCGAAGGCGATGGCGCCCTCGGCGTCGACGAGGAACGTGCCGCGCAGGGCCATGCCGGCCTTCTCGTTAAACACCCCGTAGGCCTGCGCGACCTCGCCGTGCGGCCAGAAGTCCGAGAGCAGCGGGAACTCGAGGTTCTCCTGCGCCTTGAACGCCTTGAGGCTGAAGACGGGATCGGTGCTGATGGCCAGCACCTTCACCCCCGCACCGGTGTAGGAGGTCAGCTCGTCGCGCAGCTGGCAGAGCTCGCCGGTGCAGATGCCGGAGAAGGCGAAGGGGTAGAAGACGAGGAGCACGGGCGTGCCGCGCAGGTCGGCCAGGGACACGACCTGCTTGTCCTGGTCGGGCAGGCTGAACTCGGGCGCGCGGTCACCGACGGAGAGGCTCATGCCCGTGATCGTGCCCCACCCGTGGTGACCGGCTGGAACGGCCCCCGTCGGCCCCGTCCAGAGGCTCGTCCCGAGCGTGCGAGGGATGAGGAGGACAGGGTCCTCTTTCAGCGGCGGCTGCGCGCCGCCTTCGGGGTGACCAGCCGGATGCCGGACCAGTCCTTGGCCGCGGAGATGCTGCTGGTCTGCGAGAGACCGGCCGTGGGGGCGACCTCGGTGACGTCGCCGGGCTCCACGTGCCCGGGCCGGCCGGACTTCGGGACCAGCAGCCAGACGACGCCCTCGTCGCCCAGCGAGGTCAGCGCGTCGGTGAGGGCGTCGAACAGGTCGCCGTCGTCCTCGCGCCACCAGAGGATGACGACGTCGGCCACCTCGTCGGTGTCCTCGTCCACCATCTCGCTGCCGGACGCCTCGATGATCGAGTCGCGCAGGTCCTCGTCGGCGTCCTCGCTCCAGCCGAGCTCCTGCACGACCATGCCCGGCTTGATGCCCAGCCGGGCCGCCATGCCGGCGCTGTCGACGCTCATCCCTGCTGCTCCTCCATGGGTCGGCCTACTGCTGGCCAGGTGTGGGGTGTCCGGTGCCCGGCCCGGCCGGTGATCACGCACGAAGGCGTCACGGGAAGACCGAGCGGGCGACGGACGGGCACGCGGCGGAGATCGACACGACCAGCGGGAGAACCACCCGCACCCCGGTCATGTCACCCCTCTCGCTGTCGTCGACGCCGTCGTCCGGCCGTCGTGGCCGGGCATCCGGGGCGGCGCCGTCTCGTCGATGCACCGCAGGCGGAAGCGTAGGGCATACGGGGCGGGGCGCAAGCCTGCGTGCACCGGGCGCACCGGGGGCGCGCGTCCGACACGACTTTTCCGCAGAGCGGACACAGACGTGACGGGGAGGACGTCGGCAGGAGACGATGGAGCCATGAGCGCACCGCAGCAGCCGGACGGCGACCCCGCCCGCGCAGGACAGGCCCGCGCGGTCATCACCGACGGGCTCCCCAGCCAGCTGGTCGACACCGACCCCGACGAGACCCAGGAGTGGCTGGAGTCCCTCGACGCGGTCGTCGACCACGCGGGCCGCAACCGGGCCCGCTACCTCATGCTCCGGATGCTGCAGCGCAGCCGGGAGCAGCAGGTGGGCGTGCCGGCCCTGCGCAGCACCGACTACATCAACACCATCCCGCCGGAGCGCGAGCCCTGGTTCCCCGGTGACGAGGACGCCGAGCGGCGCATCCGCGCCTACATCCGGTGGAACGCCGCGATCATGGTGCACCGGGCGCAGCGTCCCGGGGTCGGCGTCGGCGGGCACATCTCCTCCTACGCCTCGTCGGCGTCGCTGTACGAGGTCGGGTTCAACCACTTCTTCCGCGGCAAGGACCACCCCGGCGGCGGCGACCAGATCTGGTTCCAGGGGCACGCCTCCCCCGGCATCTACGCCCGCGCCTTCCTCGAGGGCCGGCTCACCGAGCAGCAGCTCGACGGCTTCCGGCAGGAGGTCAGCCACCCCGGCGGCGGGCTGTCGTCCTACCCGCACCCCCGGCTGATGCCCGAGTTCTGGGAGTTTCCGACCGTCTCGATGGGGCTCGGCCCGCTCAACGCGATCTACCAGGCGCGGTTCAACCGCTACCTGCACGCGCGCGGGGTCAAGGACACCTCCGACCAGCACGTGTGGGCGTTCCTCGGCGACGGCGAGATGGACGAGCCCGAGTCGCTGGGCGCCATCGGACTGGCCGCCCGCGAGGAGCTGGACAACCTCACCTTCGTCATCAACTGCAACCTGCAGCGGCTCGACGGCCCGGTGCGCGGCAACGGCAAGGTCATCCAGGAGCTGGAGTCGTTCTTCCGCGGCGCCGGCTGGAACGTCATCAAGGTGATCTGGGGCCGCGGCTGGGACAAGCTGCTGGCGGCCGACCGCGACGGCGCCCTGGTCAACCTGATGAACCAGACGCCCGACGGCGACTACCAGACCTACAAGGCCGAGGACGGCGCCTTCGTCCGCGAGCACTTCTTCGGCCGCGACCCGCGCACCCGCAAGCTCGTCGAGGGGATGAGCGACAAGGAGGTCTGGGACCTCGCCCGCGGGGGCCACGACTACCGCAAGGTCTACGCCGCCTACAAGGCCGCGATGGAGCACAAGGGCCAGCCGACGGTCATCCTCGCCAAGACCATCAAGGGCTGGACCCTGGGCAGCCACTTCGAGGGCCGCAACTCCACGCACCAGATGAAGAAGCTGACCGCCGAGGACCTCGCCGCCTTCCGCGACCGGCTCTACCTGGACATCCCCGACTCGGCGCTGGACAAGACCCTGCCGCCCTACTACAAGCCGGACCCCGACTCCGACGAGATGCAGTACATGCTCGAGCGGCGCCGGGCGCTCGGCGGGGCGGTGCCGCGCCGGCGGGCGGAGTTCAAGACGCTCAAGGCGCCCGAGGACAAGGCCCTCGACGTCCTGCGCCGCGGCTCGGGCAAGCAGGAGGTGGCGACGACGATGGCGTTCGTCCGCCTGCTCAAGGAGCTGCTCAAGGACTCCGAGCTCGGCCCGCGCTTCGTGCCGATCATCCCCGACGAGGCGCGCACCTTCGGGATGGACTCCCTCTTCCCGACCCAGAAGATCTACAACCCGGCCGGCCAGCGCTACACCTCGGTCGACCGCGAGCTGATGCTCACCTACAAGGAGTCCGAGCAGGGCCAGATCCTGCACGAGGGGATCAACGAGGCCGGCTCGACGGCGTCGTTCACGGCCGCCGCCACGTCGTACTCGACCCACGGCGAGCCGATGATCCCGATCTACATCTTCTACTCGATGTTCGGGTTCCAGCGGACCGGCGACTCCATCTGGGCCGCCGCCGACCAGATGAGCCGCGGCTTCCTGCTCGGTGCCACCGCCGGGCGGACGACGCTCAACGGCGAGGGGCTCCAGCACGAGGACGGCCACTCGCTCCTTCTGGCGCACACCAACCCGGCGGTGGTGTCCTACGACCCGGCGTTCTCCTACGAGGTCGCGCACATCACCCGCGACGCCCTCGTGCGCATGTACGGCGAGGACCCGGGCGCCCCGCTGGGCGGCTCCCGCTCCCCCGACGTCATGTACTACCTGACGGTCTACAACGAGCCGTTCAGCCAGCCGGCCGAGCCGGAGGACCTGGACGTGCAGGGCCTGCTGGCCGGCATGTACCGCTACGCCGAGGGCCCGCGGGCCGACGACGGCGCGGCCGGCGAGGTCAAGGCGCAGGTGCTCGCGTCCGGCGTCGCCGTGCCGTGGGCGCTGCGGGCCCAGGAACTGCTGGCCCAGGACTGGGGCGTGAGCGCCGACGTCTGGTCGGTGACGTCGTGGAACGAGCTGCGCCGGCAGGCCGACGAGTGCGCGGAGTGGAACCTCCTGCACCCCGAGGAGGAGCCGCGGACGCCGTTCGTGACCGCGCGGCTGCAGGAGACGGTGGGTCCGGTCGTGGCGGTGTCGGACTGGATGCGCGCCGTCCCCGACCTGATCGCGCCGTACGTGCCCGGCGGCATGGCGACGCTGGGCACCGACGGGTTCGGGCTCTCCGACACCCGCCCGGCGCTGCGGCGGCACTTCCACGTCGACGCCGAGTCGATCGTGGTGCGCACGCTCGCCTCGCTGGCCGACGAGGGCCAGGTGGACCGGGCACGGGTGCGCGAGGCGGTGGAGAAGTACCGGGTGCGCGACGTGCAGGCCGCGCCGGCCGACGAGCGGTCGGACCCCAGCCCCGCCACCTGAAAGAGGACCCCCTCGCCCCCCACCGCTCGCACGCTCGCGGCGGGACCCTGCGAGGGGGCCGACGGCGGGGCACGGTGAGTGCCCCGCCGTCCGTTCAGCGTGCGCGGTGGCGGCGGATGATCTCCGCGTAGGCGCGACCGCTGTCCTTGATCGTGCGCCGCTGGGTCTCGTAGTCGACGTGCACGAGGCCGAACCGCTGGGCGTAGCCGCGGGCCCACTCGAAGTTGTCCAGCAGCGACCAGGCGAAGTAGCCGCGGACGTCGACGCCGTCGTCCATGGCCGCCTGGAGCGCCGCCAGGTGCCGGAGCAGGAAGTCGGTGCGCTCGGGGTCGTGCACGGCCCCGTCGGCGGAGACCTCGTCGTCCCAGGCCGAGCCGTTCTCCGTGATGACCAGGGGGAGCCCGGGCGCCTGCTCCTCGAGCCACAGCAGGAGCCGGGTGAACGCCTCCGGGCTGACCCCCCAGCCCATCGTCGTCGTGACCCCTTCCGGGTCCAGCTCGACGACGTCCTCTCCCCCGATGAACGAGGTCGGCGGCATGTCCTCGGGTCGCGCGCCGGCCCGCACCGTCTGCTCGAAGTAGTAGTTGACGCCCAGCCAGTCCAGCGGCGCGGAGATGACCTCGAGGTCGCCGTCCTCCACCGGCAGCGGGGCGCCGGCAGCGGCCAGGTCGGCGACGACGTCCTCGGGGTAGGCACCGGAGACGATCGGCACGAGGAACATCCGGTTCTGCTGCCCGTCGAGCCGACGGGCGGCGTCGACGTCCTCCGGCCGGTCGCTGGCCGGGGACATCGGCGTGAAGTTCAGCGTGATGCCCAGGTGGTCGACGCCCTTCTCGCGCAGCACCCGGCTGGCCAGCCCGTGGCCGAGCAGCAGGTGGTGCACCGCGCGGGAGGCGGAGACGGCGTCGCGGATGCCCGGCGCGTGCGCCCCCGACTGGTGGCCGAGCAGGGCGCTCACCATCGGCTCGTTGAGCGTCGACCAGTGCCGCACCCGGTCCCCGAGCGCGTCGTGGACGATGCCGGCGTAGTCGGCGAAGCGGGCTGCGGTCTCCCGGTCGGTCCAGCCGCCGCGGTCCTGCAGCGCCTGCGGCAGGTCCCAGTGGTAGAGCGTCAGCCAGGGGTCCACGCCCTGCTCCAGCAGCTCGTCGACCAGGCGGCGGTAGAAGTCCAGGCCCCGCTGCTCCACGCGGCCGGCGCCCTCGGGCAGCACTCGCGGCCACGCCACGGAGAACCGGTAGGCCGACAGGCCCAGCTCCTTCATCAGCGCGATGTCCTCGGGATACCGGGTGTAGTGCTCGACGGCGACGTCCCCGGTGTCGCCCCGGAAGGTCCGGCCCGGGGTGTGGCTGAAGGTGTCCCAGATGGAGGGGCCCCGGCCGTCGACGTCGACGGCGCCCTCGATCTGGTAGGCCGCGGTGGCGGCGCCGAAGAAGAACCCGGGCGGGAAGGTGAGCCCTTCGGCGAGCTCCGGACGGCTGTCGGTCGAGGACATGGGCACACTGCTCCTTGGGCGGGTCGGTGGGACCGGGGCGCCGGCCGGCGGGCGTGCGCCGGTGACGCGGTGAGAACGCTCTCACACCGAGCGCCCGGTCGTCTCGCCCGGACGGGCGGAGCTCCTCGCAGACCTCGTGCGGACGACCGGCGCGCACTACCGTGACCTCCCGGCGGCCCGGTACCGGTCGCCGCCCGTGACCGCGGAGGAGGTGCCATGACCACCGCCGGTGCGCGACCTCCGACGCCCACGCTGGAGCAGGTGGCCGCGCTCGCCGGGGTCTCCCGGGCAACGGTGTCGCGGGTCATCAACGACTCGCCGCGCGTCAGCCCGCAGGCCCGGGACGCGGTGCACGCCGCCGTCGAGGCGCTGCGGTACGTCCCCAACCGGATGGCCCGCAGCCTGGTCACCCGGCGCACCGACACCCTCGCGCTGGTGCTGTCGGAGTCCAACACCCAGATCTTCGCCGACCCCTTCTTCGCCCGCATCGTCCGCGGGCTGTCGGCCCGGCTGGCCGAGACCGACCTGAACCTGGTGCTGCTGGCCGCCCGCGGCCGGCGGGAGCAGGAGAAGGTCGCCCGCTACGTCCAGCAGGGGCACGTCGACGGCGTCATCCTCATCTCGCTGCACCGCGACGACCTGCTGCCCGACCTGCTCGCCCGCTCCCCCGTGCCGCTCGTGATGTCCGGGCGGCCGCTCGACGGCCGGCCGGTGCCCTACGTCGACGCCGACAACGTCGGCGGGGCCACCACCGCCACCGCCCACCTGCTGTCGCTGGGCCGCACCCGGGTCGGCACGGTCACCGGCCCGCTCGACATGGTGGCGGGTCTGGACCGGCTGGCCGGGTACCGCGCCGCGCTAGCCGCCGCCGGCGTGCCCGCCCGGCCGGAGCTGGTCGCCGAGGGCGACTTCACCGAGGCCGGGGGCTCACGCGCCATGACCCGGCTCCTGACCGACGTCCCCGACCTGGACGCCGTATTCGTCGCCTCCGACCCCATGGCGGTCGGGGCGCTGCGCGTCCTGCGGGCAGCCGGCCGGCGGGTGCCCGACGACGTCGCGGTGGTGGGGTTCGACGACGCCGAGGTGGCGGCGGCCTGCGACCCCCCGTTGACGACCGTGGCCCAGCCACTGGAGGAGATGACCAGTGGGCTGGTCGACCTGCTGCTCGACCAGATCGGCTCGGCCGGGTCCGGGGCCGAGGCCGCGGCTCGCGTCTGCGGCACCTCCCTGGTGCGCCGCGGCTCCGCCTAACCGCTGAGGGCGCGCAGCGCCATCTGGGCGTAGAGCGCCACGCCGGCCGGCAGCGGCTCCTCGTCGAACACGACCAGGTTGGAGTGGTTGGGCGGCGCCGTGGCCGGGTCGATGCCGTGCGGGCGGGCGCCGAGCCACGCCATGACGCCGGGCACCCGCTGCAGCACATAGGCGAAGTCCTCGGCACCCATCAGCGGGGCCGGCATCAGCACGGCGGCGTCCCGGCCCAGCAGCTCGGCCGCCGTGGTCAGCACGTGGGCGGCCATGCCGGGGTCGTTCATGGTGACCGGGTAGCCCTCGAAGTGCTCCCAGTGCAGCTCCATCTCGTGGGCGGCGGCGACGTGGGTGGCGACCCGCCGCACCGAGGCGACCACGTCAGCACGACGCTCGGCCGACAGCGTCCGGATCGTGCCCTCGAGGTAGGCGGTGTCGGGGATGACGTTGTTGGTCGACCCTGCCTCGATGTGCGCGACGGTCACGACGGCCGGGTCGAAGACGTCGACCCGCCGGGTCACCATCGCCTGCAGGGCCAGCACGATCTCGGCCGCCACCGGGATCGGGTCGGCGGCCGCGTGCGGCTCCGAGGCGTGGCCGCCCCGGCCGCGCAGCGTCATCCGCCACTGGTCGGCGGCGGCCATCATCGGCCCGGGCCGGACGTTCACCGTCCCGCTGGGCAGCGTCGAGGAGATGTGCAGCGCGAAGGCGCCGCTCACCGGCGCCTCGGGGACGACGTCGAGCAGGCCCTCCTCGAGCATGTAGCGCGCACCGTGGAAGCCCTCCTCCCCCGGCTGCACCATGAACACCACCTGCCCGGCCAGCTCGTCCCGGCGGGCGGCGAGCAGCCGGGCGGCGCCCACCAGCATCGCCACGTGGGTGTCGTGCCCGCAGGCGTGCATCACGCCGGGGACCTCGGAGGCGAAGGGCAGGGCGCTGTCCTCGTGCACGGGCAGCGCGTCCATGTCGCCGCGGAGCAGGAACGTGGGGCCCGGCCGTGCCCCGCGCAGCACGCCCACGACCGAGCTCGTGGTGGTGCCGGTGGTGACCTCCAGCGGGAGTTCGGCGAACGCCTCCAGCACCGTGGCCTGCGTCCGGGGCAGGTGCAGCCCGATCTCCGGGTGGCGGTGCAGCTGCCGCCGCAGCTCGATGGTGCGGTCGGCGTCCGAGTACGCGGCGGCGAGCAGCGGAAGGACCTCCTCGCCTCCCTCCGCTCGCGCGCTCGCGGCGGGATCCTGCGAGGAGGCCGATTCCATGCTCACCACTCTGCCCAGTCGGGGCGGCCGGCGTCGAGTTGCCACACGAGGACCGCGGACGCCGGGCCGGTGCCCACCGGCCCGGCATCGTGCCGTCGCACGCCGGAGGCGTCGGCGACGAGCACCAGCCCCGGGGGCGGCGCGACCTCCTCCCCCGCCTGCGGGCGGGCCACCCACAGCCGGGCGTCCCCGCGGCCCAGGTCCAGCCACCCACCGGGCGACCGGTGCACCGCGTGCGTCGCGGGCTCCGCGGGAGCGGCGCTGCGCAGGTAGCACTGCAGCACCCGCGCTCCCCGGTCGCCGGCCACCTCGTCGTGGACCAGCCCATCCCCCGCGCGGAGCACCGCGACGTCACCGGCGGTCAGGTCGACCCCCGGGCCCCACCGGTGGTGCAGGGCCCCGTCCAGGACGACGGCGACGACGTCGACCGCCCGGTGCTCGTGCCGGCCGTAGCCGGCGCCCGGCCCGAGCCGGTCGTCGGCGATCCGCAGCAGCGGGCCCAGCGAGCCGTCGTCGGGCGCCAGCACCACGCGGGAGTCGAGGCCGCTCACCGCGGCGCTCCCGCCGTCCCAGCGAGCACCGGCCGAGGCATGGTCCACACCTGCACTCTCCCCGATCCCGGGGGGCGTGACACGCTGACCCGGTGAGCCGGGTGAGCAACCGCCCGCCGAGCGACGCGACGCTGCGGCGGCTGGAGCGGGCGTCGGGGTCGTTGGCCACGCAGGCCGTGGCCCGGATGGACGAGGACCTGCCCTGGTTCCGGGCCATGCCGGCCGACCAGCGCTCGTGGGTCACCCTCGTCGCCCAGGCCGGCATCGCATCGCTCGTCGAGTGGTGCCGCAACCCCGGGCGGCCCCCCCGCCTCACCGGCGAGGTGTTCGGGGCGGCACCGCGCGAGCTGGTGCGGGCCGTGGCGCTGAAGCAGACCGTCGACCTCATCAAGGTCACGGTCGAGGTGACGGAGGAACGCGTCGCATCGGTCGCCGAGCCCGGCGACGAGGAGGCGCTGCGGCTCGCCGTGCTGCAGTTCAGCCGCGAGGTCGCCTTCGCCACCGCACACGTCTACGCCACCTTCGCGGAGAACCGGGGCGCCTGGGACGCGCGCCTGGAGGCGCTGGTGGTCGACGCGCTGGTGCGTGGCGAGCGTTCCGAGGAGCTCTCCGGCCGGGCCGCGGCGCTGGGCTGGGCCGCCGGCACGCCGGCGCTCGTCGTCGTGGGGGCGACGCCGACCGGGCACGACGATCCGCACGGGGCCGTGCGCCGGGCCGCCCGCGGGCTGGGCTGCGACGTGCTGGTCGGCGTGCACGCCGACCAGCTGGTGGTCGTCCTGGGCGGCACCGGCGACCTCGAGGCCGCTGCGGAGCGGGTCGCGGACGACTTCGGTGCGGGTCCGGTGGTCACCGGCCCGGTCGTGGACGGGCTGGGACGCGCCGCCGTCTCCGCCGCCGCGGCGCTGGCCGGGCTGCGGGCAGCGGCCGCCTGGCCGGAGGCGCCGCGCCCGGTCGCGGCGGACGCCCTGCTCGCCGAGCGCGCGCTCGACGGCGACCCGCTGGCCCGCACCGCCCTGCACGAGCACGTGGCCGCGCCGCTGCGCTCGGCCGGTGGCGGGGTGCTGGACACGGTGCGCGCGGTGCTGAGCAGCGGGGGCAACCTCGAGGCGAGCGCCCGGGCGATCTTCGTGCACCCCAACACCGTGCGGTACCGGCTGCGGCGGGCCGCGGAGCTCACCGGGCTGTCGGCGACCGACCCCCGGGGCAGCTGGACCCTGCAGGTGGCCCTCGCGCTCGCCGCGCTGGACCACGACCGCTCCCTCTGGCACTGACCCGGACGGTCCGGTTCCCACCACAGGAACGCGCCTCGAGCCCCTGAACCCGCGCGTGTTTTGGAGGAACTCGACAAAGATCACCAGGGTGCTTTCGTGCCCGGCCGCCGCGCGCGGGACCGGTGATCACTGGCACGGTGGTGGGGTGCTCGCCGTCCTCGCCCCGGGTCAGGGTGCGCAGAAGCCCGGGATGCTGACCGACTGGCTCGACCTCCCCGGCGCCGAACCGTTCTTCCGCTGGGCCGGCGCGATCGCCGGCGCGGACCTGCTCTCCCTGGGCACGACCGGCGACGCGGAGGCGATCAAGGACACCGCGGTCACCCAGCCGCTCGTGGTCGCGATGAGCCTGTTCGTCGCCCGCGAGCTGGGTGGGCTGCCGGGGCCGGTGGCCCACACCCCGCACACCGGGCGCGACGTCGTCATCACCGGGCACAGCGTCGGCGAGCTCACCGCCGCGGCGCTCGCCGGCGTGCTGAGCGTCGAGGCGGCCATCGCGCTCACCGCCGTCCGCGGCCGTGCCATGGCCGCCGCCTGCGCACAGACCCCCACGGGCATGTCCGCCGTCCTCGGCGGCGACCCCGACGAGGTGCTGGCCGCCATGGAGGAGCACGGCCTGAGCCCCGCCAACATGAACGGCGCCGGCCAGATCGTCGCCGCCGGATCGCTGGAGGGTCTCGCCGCGCTCAAGGCCGACCCGCCGGCGAAGGCGCGGATCATGCCGCTCTCGGTCGCCGGCGCCTTCCACACCTCGTACATGGCCAGCGCCCGCGAAGAGCTCGAGGGCCTGGTCGGTGGGCTGCGCCCGGCCGACCCGAGCCGGCTGCTGCTGTCCAACGCCGACGGCGCCGCGGTCGACAGCGGCGCCGAGGTGCTTTCCCGACTGGTCACCCAGGTCACCAGTCCGGTGCGGTTCGACGCCTGCCTGGCGACCATGCGGGAGCTGGGCGTCACCGCCGTGATCGAGCTGCCGCCCGCCGGCGCCCTCGCCGGCCTGGCCAAGCGGGAGTGGAAGGGCGCCGGCATCGAGGTGCTCGCCGTGAGCACGCCCGCCGACCTCGACCGGGCCCGCGAGCTGATCGAGGCCGAGCGCGGCCGCGCGGAGGCCGAGCACCTGCCCGACTGGCGGATGGTCGTCGCGCCCGCCCGCGGGACGGTGAGCCCTGCGGAGATCGCCGAGGGCACCCACCTGCCCGCCGGCACCCCGCTCGGCTGCATCCGCGGCCGCCGGGAGGAGGTCAACGTCTCCGCCGGCTACGACGGCGTGCTGGCCGAGTGGCTGGTGCACGACGGTGACCTCGTCGACGCCGGCGACCCGATCGCCCGGCTCTACCCGGAGGTGTCCTCGTGACCCGACTCCAGCTCCCGGTCGGCGCCCCCGGTGCCCGCATCCTCGGCTTCGGCAGCTACCGGCCCCGCCGTCGGGTGACCAACGCCGAGCTCGCCGAGCGGATGGACACCAACGACGAGTGGATCCAGGCACGGGTCGGCATCGCGGAGCGCCGCTGGGCCGAGCCCGACGAGACGCTCGTGGAGATGTCGGTCGCAGCCGGCGGCAAGGCGCTGGCCGCCAGCGGCCTCGACGCCGGCGACATCGACCTGGTGCTGCTCGCGACCACCAGCCCGCCGAAGGCGATCCCGGGCCTCGCTCCGCGGATCGCCCACCAGCTCGGCGTGCCCCGGCCCGGCGCCTTCGACGTCAACGCCGGCTGCGCCGGCTGGTGCTACGCGCTCAGCGCCGCGGCCGACGCCATCCGCAGCGGCACCGCGCGCAACGCCCTCGTCATCGGCGGCGAGCGGCTGACCGACTACACCAACCTCGACGACCGGGCGACGGCGGTCATCTTCGCCGACGGGGCCGGCGCCGCGGTCGTGACCGCGTCCGACGTGCCGGCCATCGGCCCCGCCGTGTGGGGCAGCGACGGCGACCTGCACGAGGCGATCGCCATCCCCGAGAACGAGACCGGCATGAGCATGGCCGGCCAGGCGGTGTACCGCTGGGCCACCACGAAGCTCACCGACACCCTGGTCGAGGCGATGCGCCGCGCCGGCGTCGGCCCCGACGACATCGACGTGTTCGCGCCGCACCAGGCGAACCTGCGGATCATCGAGCTCATGGCCAAGCGGCTGAAGCTGCCCGAGCGCACGGTCATCGCCCGCGACATCGTCCGCTCGGGCAACACGTCCTCGGCGTCCGTGCCGCTGGCGCTGGCGGCCCTGCTCGAGAGCGGCGAGGCCAGGAGCGGGGACGTCGCCCTCCTGCTCGGTTACGGCGCCGGCCTCACCTTCGCCGGCCAGGTGGTCGTGCTCCCGTGAGCCGCCCCACCCCAGTTCGCCGGGACACCGTGTCCCGGACGACGAACGGCCCTGTCCAGGGCACCGCCACGAGCGTGCGAGTGGCGGGCAGGACGGGGTCCTTCTACCGCACCATCCGAGAGAGAGGACCCGCGTGAGCACCCAGGAGATCCAGTCCGGTCTGGCCGAGATCCTGGAGGAGGTCGCCGGGGTGAGCCCAGCGGACGCCACCCCGGAGAAGTCCTTCACCGAGGACCTCGACGTCGACTCCCTGTCGATGGTCGAGATCGCCACCGCCGTCGAGGACAAGTTCGGCGTCGCCATCCCCGACGACCAGCTCGCCAACATCAAGACGGTGGGCGACGCGATCAGCTTCATCGAGAAGAACCAGGGCTGACCCCCTCGGGTCCCGCCGGCCGACCGCCGGCGGGACCCGATCCCCCCGATCCGGCCCACCCGGCCGTCGTCCGCACGAGGAGATCCCATGAGCCCGTCCACCACCGACGTCGTCGTCACCGGCCTGGGCGCCACCACGCCGCTCGGCGGCGACGTGGCCAGCACCTGGGACGCCCTGCTCGCCGGGCGCTCGGGCGTCAGCCGGATCACCGAGGAGTGGGTGCAGGAGTTCCCGGCCCAGCTCGTCGCCCGCCTGGCCACCGAACCCGCCGAGCAGATCGACCGGGTCCGCGCCCGCCGGCTCGACCGCAGCCAGCAGGTTGCGGTCGTGGCCGCCGAGCAGGCGTGGGCCGAGTCCGGGGCCGGCGACGCCGGTGTCGCCCCCGAGCGGATCGCGGTCGTCTTCGGCACCGGCATCGGCGGGGCGCTGACGCTGCTGGGCCAGGACGACGTCCTCGAGCAGAAGGGGCCCAAGCGGGTCTCCCCCTTCACCATCCCGATGCTGATGCCCAACGGGCCGGCGGCCGCTGTGGGCCTGGCCGTCGGGGCCAGGGGCGGCGTGCACGCACCGGTGAGCGCCTGCGCCTCGGGCGCCGAGGCCATCCGCTGGGGGCTGGACCTGCTGCGGTTCGACCGCGCCGACATCGTGCTCGTCGGTGGCGCGGAGGCCTGCGTCCACCCGCTGCCCATGGCCGGGTTCGCCGCCATGCGCGCCATGTCGACCCGCAACGACGAGCCCGAGCGCGCCTCCCGCCCGTTCGACAAGGGTCGGGACGGGTTCGTCCTCGGCGAGGGCGCGGCCGCGCTCGTGCTCGAGCGGGCCGACTCCGCCGCCGCCCGCGGAGCGCGCGTGCACGCCCGCCTGGCCGGCGCGGGCGCGACCGCCGACGGCTACGACCTGGTGGCCCCCCACCCGGAGGGCGAGGGCGCCGGACGGGCGATCGCCGCCGCGCTGCGCGACGCCGGCCTCTCCCCCGCCGACGTGGGGCACGTCAACGCCCACGCGACCTCCACCCCCGTCGGCGACACCGCCGAGGCCGCGGCCATCCGCTCCTCGCTGGGCGAGCACGTGCTGGTGAGCGCCACCAAGAGCCAGACCGGCCACCTGCTGGGCGCCGCCGGCGCCCTGGAGTCGGTGTTCACGATCCTGGCGCTGCGCGAGCAGATCGTGCCGGCGACGGCGAACCTCGACGACCCCGACGACGACGCCGCCGTGCAGGCCCTCGACATCGTCCGCCGGGAGCCGCGCCGGGCGCAGCTGACCGCGGCGGTCAACGACTCGTTCGGCTTCGGCGGGCACAACATCGCGTTGGTCTTCACCACCGCCTGAAGAAGGACCCCGTCCCTCTCACCCCTCGCAGGCTCGGGGCGAGCCTCCGGACGGGGCCACACGATCCGGAGGAACCCGTGACGACAGTCCAGGCCGCGCCCGCCGTGACGGCCCCCGACCCGCGTGACCCGGAGGACCGGCTGCGGCGGTTCTTCGACGCCGACTCCATGCAGCTGCTCGGCACCCGGGACACCTCCGGGGTGCTGGCCGCCCGCGGCGCGGTGTCCGGCAGCCCCGCCGTCGCCTTCTGCACGGACGCCACGGTGATGGGCGGCGCGATGGGCATCGACGGCTGCCGGCACATCGTCGACGCCATCGACACCGCCTTGCGCGAGCGCGTGCCGGTCATCGGGATCTGGCACTCCGGCGGCGCCCGCCTGGCCGAGGGCGTGACCGCGCTGCACGCCGTCGGCGAGGTCTTCGCGGCCATGGTCCGCGCGTCCGGGCGCATCCCGCAGATGTCCGTGGTGCTCGGCCCCGCGGCCGGTGGGGCCGCGTACGGCCCGGCGCTGACCGACCTGGTGATCATGGGTCCGGCCGGCCGGGTGTTCGTCACCGGGCCGGAGGTCGTCCGCTCGGTGACCGGCGAGAACGTCGACATGGAGAGCCTCGGCGGCCCCGACACGCACGGGCGGCGCAGCGGGGTGGTGCACGTGGTCACCGACTCCGAGCCCGCCGCCCTGGAGACCGCCCGGCTGGCCGTCGACCTGCTCGCGGCGCAGGGCAGCTTCGCCCCGGCCGCCGAGGAGGCGGGGAACGACCTGGCGGCGCTGCTGCCCGAGCAGACCAACCGGGCCTACGACGTGAAGCCGCTGGTCTCCTCGGTGCTCGACGAGCCGGGCCTGGAGCTGCACCCCCGGTTCGCGCCCAACGTCGTCACCACCCTGGGCCGGCTCGCCGGGCGGACGGTCGGCGTGATCGCGAACAACCCGCTGCGGCTCGGCGGCTGCCTGGACTCCGCGTCGGCGGAGAAGGCGGCGCGGTTCGTGCGCATGTGCGACGCCTTCGGCATCCCGCTGGTGGTGCTGGTCGACGTGCCCGGCTACCTGCCGGGCGTGGGCCAGGAGTGGGACGGCGTCGTGCGCCGCGGCGCCAAGCTCCTGCACGCGTTCGCCGAGGCCGTGGTCCCGCGCGTGACGCTGGTGACCCGCAAGTCCTACGGCGGCGCCTACATCGCGATGAACTCCCGCTCGCTGGGCGCCACGAAGGTGTTCGCCTGGCCCGGCGCCGAGGTGGCCGTCATGGGCGCCAAGGCGGCGGTCGGCATCCTGCACCGGAAGAAGCTGGCCGCCGCCCCGCCCGGTGAGCGCGAGGCGCTGCACGCGCAGCTGGCCGAGGAGCACGAGCGGATCGCCGGCGGGGTCAACCGGGCGCTGCAGATCGGCGTCGTCGACGAGGTGGTCGAGCCGGCCCGGACGCGGCAGCGGCTCATCGAGGCGCTCGCCGGAGCACCGCTCGGTCGCGGGGCGCACGGCAACATCCCGCTCTGACGAAGGACCCCGTCCTCCTCACGCCTCGCACGCTCGGCGCGAGCCTCTGGACGGGGCCGTTCCAGTACCTCACCACGTGGAAAGGCCGTCCCGGCGCCGCTTCCCCGACGGCGCCCGGACGGCCCGCTCCAGGCTACGACGGCTCCCCGACCAGGCCGGGAGTGTCGTGCCCCGATCGTGACCTTCAGACGACCTGGTGCAGCCAGGTGACGGGGCTGCCGTCGCCGGCGTGCCGGTAGACCTCCAGGTCGGCGTCCCACGCGGCGCCCAGCAGCTGGTCGACGCCGTGCCGGAACGCCTCGACGGAGGACGCCGTCGCCGCGAGGTGCCGCAGCTGCTGCTCGGTGACGATGAGGTCGCCGTTGGCGCTGGTGGGCGCGCGGAAGACCCCGTGCCCGGGCACGTAGGACATGCGCTCGCCGTCGTTGCCGTGGCTGGCTTCCTCGGTCACCTCGAAGCGCAGCATCGGCCACGCGCGCAGCGCAGCCACCAGCTTGGCGCCGGTACCGGGCGAACCGGTCCACGCCACTTCGGCACGGTAGGCACCGTGCGCCGCGGGCTGCTCAGCCCACGACAGGGAGACCGGCGCGCCGACGACGCGTTCCAGCGCCCACTCGACGTGCTGGCAGAGCGCCTTCGGGCACGAGTGCACGAAGACGACACCCTGGGTTGACCGTCGCTGCACCGGGCACCTCCATCGACTCGATCGGTCTCGTCTTCCCCTACGGACCCATCGATTCGGTGACGCGCCGTTATCGGCAGTGGCGGAGCAGGGCTCCCGCGACAAGTTTGCACGATGGTGCCCCCATCGCGCCAGCCCGGCTGCGACTCCTGGGACGAAAGTGACAGTTGCGCTCGCCCGGCCGCCAGTGCACCGCTTTGTCGCTGGTCAGCGGGCAATACCATCTGTTACTGGCGGCGTCCACATGCGTCAGCGAATTCACAGGTCCGCCCGGTGGGCCGGAACCATACCGGCCCACGAGGGCTCGGAACGCGAGCGGCCGCGCCCCAGAGCGTCGTTACGCACGGTAGTCGGCGTCCGGGGCGCTCATCCACCCCCAGACGCCTGCGACCAGCGCGTCCTTCTCGTCGCCGACCACGGTGCGTAGCGTCAGGGCCACGCGGCGTGGACGGATCCGGCTCAGGAGTCCAGGACCCCCACCCGGTCGCCGCCGGTGCTCTTCGCCCGGTACATGGCGACGTCGGCCCGGTGCACAGGTCCTCGACGTCGTCGCCCGGCTCGGTACAGGCCGGACCGCAGGCCGACCAGCACGGCCGGGACCGCCGGGCGCGACCGTCGTCCGCAGGCGTGGCCCCAGCCCGCTCGGCGGTCGCGCGCCGGTGTCTCGCTCACGGAGGGGCGATCGGTCCGCGCCCGCCGCCGCGTGACGGCGCGCTCACCCGGGCGGGTGACCGGCGCCACGGTGCGCCGTGCCTGCCTCGCGCGGCCTCCGGGTAGGGCCTCCGCGTGGGCGGACACCAGGGCATGGCCGAGGCGGGCCGCGACGCGGTCGCGGGGATGGTGCTGGACGCGTGGGACGCCTTCCTCGCGCAGGCGGAATCGGTGGACCTCGACCGCCGGTCCCGGCTCCCCGGATGGCGGGCCCACGAGATCTGCGTGCACCTGGGCTGCTGGGACGACCACACCGCCCTGCCCGACCTCATCGCCTCGGCCCGGACCGGCGGCGCCGGCACGCCCCCCGACCCGGACGCGGTCAACGCTCGGGTGACCGCCGCCCACCGCGACACCTCCCGGGCGGAGGTGCTGGCCGCCCTGCGCCGCAACCGCGAGGCGACGGCCCGCTACCTGGCCGACGAGCCGGTGGAGCTCGACACCGCACCCGCGGTCTCGGTCGTCGGCCGGCTGCCGCTGCTCAGCGTCGTCCTCGGACAGGCCTACGAGCTCGCCGTCCACGGGCTGGACCTGGTGTCCTGCGGTGCGCCACCACCGCCTGGCCCCGTGTTGCAGTCAGGGCTCGCGGCGCTGACCGACGTGACCGGCGCACTGGCCGCCTCGTCGGGCATCGCCGGCCGCGTCAGCCTGGTGACACCCGACGGCGGCTGGGGGTTCACCGCGGACGACGACGGGTGGCGGGTGCGACGGGTGCCGCCGGGTGTCGTCGAGGGCCCGGCCGTGGAGGCAACCCCCGAGCTCCTGCTCGACGCCGCCGCCGGCCGGGTGAACCCGGTACCGGCGGTGGCCCGCCGCAGACTGAAGGTCCACGACGTACCCGGGCTCCTGCAGCTGGCGCCGATCGTCCAGCAGGTGCCGGGCATCCCGGGCGGACCGATCCTTCAGCTGGCCGCCCGCACCGTGGGCGGGGCCGGCGGCGCGCTGGGGCGGTTCTTCGGCGGGCGCTGACCCGCGTCCTCGCCCACCTGCTCGCCGGTGCGGGATCGGTACCTCGACACGGCCGCACCGGCAAGCAGCAGCAGCACCAGCACGATGACCACCGGGGCGACCGTGGCGGTCGGCATCCAGGCGACGACCGCGCCGGCCGAGGCGCCGGCGCCCACTTGCACCACCGTGCCGGGTACCAGTCCGACGGCGGTGGCGATGCCGTAGGTCAGCGGCCGTACAGCGCTCAGGCCCGCCGCGTAGTTGACCAGGACGAAGGGCACCATCGGGACCACCCGGCTCAGCACCACCGCGACGAAGCCCCGGTCGCTGGAGAACCGGTCCACGCGGCCGAGCCGCGGCCCCGCCAGCCGCTCCACGGCCGGGCGACCCAGGCCCCGCGCGAGCCAGAACGCACCGGTCGCCGCCAGGAAGGCACCGGTGTAGGCGACCGCGAAGCCCGCGCCGAACCCCAGGACCGCTCCGGTCAGCGCCGCCAGCACCGACCGTGGGACGGGCGCGAGCAGGACCACCCCCTGCGCGGCGATCAGCAGCAGCCACGTCCGGAGGCCGCCGCCGTCGGCCCACGAGCGGACCTGCGCCAGGGTGGGCACGTCGACGGCGAGGGCGGCGACCACGCCGGCCGCGAGCAGCGCGACGAGGAGCCACGCCCGCAGCCACGGGCTCGCCCCCGCCGTCGTCCGCACGTGCTCATCCTGACCGATGGCGTCAACCAGCCTCAGCCGCAGCTGCCGCCGAGGGTGATGCCGCGCTGGGCCAGCCACGGCACCGGGTTGGACCGGTTGGCGTACAGGCCACCGAGGTGCACCTCGAAGTGCAGGTGCGGGCCGGTGGACTGGCCCCGGTTGCCCACCTCGGCGATCTGCTGCCCACCGCTGACGACCTGGCCCGGCGAGACGAAGAACTGGTTCACGTGCCCGTAGACGGTGATGGCCCCGTCGTGGTGCTGGATGGCGACGGCGAGGCCGAACCCGCTGGCCGGCCCGGCCTGCAGCACGACCCCGGGCTCCGGCGTGAAGATCGGGGTGCCGATCGGCGCGGCGATGTCCACGCCGAGGTGCTGGGTACCCCACCGGCTGCCGTAGCAGGAGGTGACCCGCCCCTGGGTGAGCCGGCCGGCCCCGGCGGTCGCGGGAGCCGCCGCCACGGCCGCCTGCTCGGTGGCCTGCTGCTCGGACCAGGCGGCGACGGGGTCGGCCGTGCCGCGGAGGCTGAGCATGCGGATCTCCGCCTCGCGCAGCTGCTCGTCCAGCGCCGCCTTCTCGGCGGTGAGCGCGTCGAAGTCGGTCTGCGCGGCCGCGAGGAGGGCGTCGACCTCCGCCTGCATGCCCTGGGCCTTGCGCGCTGCGGCATCCCGCTCGGCGACGGCGGCCTTCGCCTCCTGGTCGAGCCGGGCCTCGCGGGCCTCGGCCACCCGCAGGTCCTCGAGCACCTGCGCGCGATCCTCACCGAGGAGGTCGAGCGTCGCGGCCTGCTGGAGGAGCTCCCCCGGGCCGTCGGCGTGCAGCACCATCTCCAGCTGCTTCATGGACTTGTCGCTGCCCATGTAGGCCTCCCGGCCGAGGGCGGCTACCTCACCCTGGGTACTCGCCACGGCCTCCCGGACGGCGGCGAGCTCGGCGGCGATGGCGTCGGCGTGCTCGCGGGCGCGGTCGAGCTCGGCCTGCGCGGCGAGCACGGCGCCGCTGGCCTCCTCTGCCCGGAGGGTGAGCTGCTGCAGGCGCTCCTCTGCGTCGCGCACGCGCTGCTCGATGTCGGCGACCTCCGCCTCGACGCGGTCGTGCTCGCTGCGCGCGTCGCCCGGCGCGGCCGCCGCGGTCGACGTCCCGAGCAGTGCGAGCGCCAGCAGTGCGGTGGCGGCGGTGGCCGCCCGACGGGTGCGGCTGAGGGCCCGGCGCGCGGGCGCGGCCGGGACGTGGTGGCGCAGGTGGTGCGAGGTCGCCAAGGCGACGGTCTCCGTTCCTCTATCCGCCTACCAGGTCAGCTGACGGGTTCGGGCCGGAACATGCCCTACCTGCCTGCCCGTGGTGGCGCAGGCGGGATTCACCCCAGAGAACGTGGGTCCCCGGTCCCCGCGGCGGTGAGGCCGCAGAGTTCGGCGGGGCCCGTCCGAGCCCCCGGGTTTCGGGAGCGGGATCGGATGGGCCGCGAGAGACGGTACAAGCGGATCGCCCGAATGTCACAGGGGGGTAACGGACCTTGTCAGTTCGCCCCACCGGCCCCAGGACGTGGCTGCGGCGCCGCGGCGCCGTCTGGCAGGCTGGCGGGTCCGGGGCGGTAGCTCAGCTGGTCAGAGCATGGGACTCATAATCCCTGGGTCGTGGGTTCGAGCCCCACCCGCCCCACCTCTCCCATGCCAGCGGTGTCGTGCCTGGCGCTCGCGCCTCCCTGTCCGCGTGAGCAAGGACACGGCTCCCAATGGGTGTAGGCGCCTCGGCGTCAGCGGTGCGCCACACCGGCGCCGCGGCCGGAAGGCGACCGGCGCGCCTCTGCACCGCCGCCTTCATGACGTGGCGTAATTGATGCGTGACAGAACGTTCAGCCGCCGTCGGTTCGACCGGTGGTGTCACCGCCGCAGCCCCGGACGCGGCGTCCGAGCGGCATCTGCAGCGCCTGCCCGGCTCCCCTCGAGGGCCGGTCTCGTGCTCGCCGTCGCCACCGCCGTCCTGACCGATGCCGGCGGCGGCGTCCATGCCGCCGACCGCCTCGTCCAGACCCCGCTCGACCTGATCTGAGGACCGACGCCATGAACAAGCGCAACCTGGCCGTCCTGGCGGCCCTGACCCTGATCGGCGGCGCCGGACTCGCCGACGCCGTCCTGGCAGCCCCTCGGCCCGTCACATCGCACACGCAGGCCGCCGCCGTGCTGCTCGCCCCGGCCGATCTCACCGGCGAGGCCGTCGATCAGCGGGCTTCGCTGGACTGGACGGGGGTGCCCGGGGCCCGCGACTACCTCGTCATCGACGTCACCTCCGGCGCCGCCGGTCGCATCGTGGGCTCCACCGGCGCCACCGCCTGGACGTCGCCCCGGCTGCCGCTGTCCACCCCGCGGTACGCCTTCGTGGTCGTGCCGCGGGACCACGCCAAGGTGCAGGGTGAGCGGACGGAGCCGGTGCACATCTACCCCGGCGGCCAGCCGGCCGAGCCGACCACCCCGGCCGAGGCGGCCCCGGTCACCACGACGCCCCCGCCCGAGCCCACCACCACCGAGCCGCCGGCGCCGTCCACGGAGCCCACCACGCCCCCGACGACCACGACGCCGACGACCACGACGCCCCCGCCCGCGACCGACCCCGAGCCCGAGCCCGAGTCCGAGCTGCCCGCCGTCCAGCCCACGCGGGTCTGGGGCTACGACGCCACGACGCTGGTCCCCGGCCCCTGGCCCGAGATCCACGCCCTCCGGTCGGACCAGTACGGCACCACCACGGCCAACCCGTACCCCGGCTCGGAGCGCACCGCCTTCTTCACCGTGCAGCGCGGCGACACCGGCTGGAACGGCACGCACGGCACCCTCCGCTCCGAGGTCCGCGACTCGATCGCCGCCTCCGGCGACGTCCGGCCCGGCGACGAGCAGTGGTGGGCCTGGTCCACGTTCTTCCCGGCCGACTTCGACTGGGACGAGCGCGGCCAGTTCCTGATCTACACGCAGTGGCACCAGACGGTGAACTCCGGCAACCCCAACGTGCACTTCTGGTCGGACGTGAACGAGAACCTCATGGTCGACGTCCGGGGTGGCACGGGCGGCAGGACCGCCGGCGACGCGCAGTACGTCCGGACCTTCAACCTCGGCACGATCGACAAGGGCGCCTGGAACGACCACACCGTCCGGTTCATCTGGTCCCCCGACCCGGCGAAGGGCCTCATCGAGGTCTGGCACCAGGGCGAGAAGGTCCTGTCCGAGCGGGTCGCCAACCTGTACGAGGGGCAGTCCGTCTACATCAAGCAGGGCATCTACTCGGCGGCCGGGACCTACCGGACGCACTACCTCCAGCACTCCCCGATCGGCTTCGGCCCGACGCGCGAGTCCGTCGCGTCACTGAACGCGATGGACTGACCTGCTCGGCTCGCCGGGTCCGGCGAGCAGGCCCGACCGTCATGGGGTCGCTGCCCGCAGTCCGGAGCTCTCCGGACTGCGGGCAGCGCGCGGCCCCTGCGGTCGGCGTCTAGGTCACGGCCTCCGCCACCAGGTCGGCCAGGGCGCGGGCCCCCGCCTCCGTCGGATGGACCCCGTCCCGGGTCAGGTCGCGGTCACCCAGCACGCCGGCGAAGTCCACCAGCTCGACGCCCGTCCTGTCCGCCAGCCGGCGGACCGCGGCGTTCAGGGCCGTGGCGTCCGTGTCCGTCCACGGCTGCACCGTCGCCAGCAGCACCGTGCCCGCGGCCTCCTGCCCCAGCCGGACCGCCCGGCGCAGGTTCGCCACCGTCTCCCTCGTCGGCACCCCGAGGCGGAGGTCGTTCGTGCCGGCCTGGATGACCAGGACATCGACCCGGGGCGCGTCGGCCTCCAGACGCCCCAGCACCTCCGCCGCCGTCTCCCCGGCCACGGCCGCGTTCGCGCCGTCGGTGAACTCGTCGGAGCAGACGAGGTGGGAGTACCAGGAGCGGCCGCCGTGGAAGCCGAACCGGGGCTCGCTGTCCGCGCGGCTGATCGAGTCCCCGTACACCGCCAGCGACCGGCTCCCCTCGTCGCCCACCCACGTGACGCACTGCGCGTGCACGGCGCCCCGGGCGACGACCCGCGTCGGGCTGCCCGGGATCAGGACCGACAGGACCAGGGCGAGCCCGACGATCCCGCCGGTGATCGCGATCGTGCGCCGCCGCGACATGCCTCAGGACGCTAGCGGACCGCACGCCTCCTCCTCAGCCCGCGACCAGCAACCACAGCGGCACGGTCCCGAGCGCGGCCGTCGTCGCCAGGGAGATGTGCGCGGAGACGAACCCGCCGTTGCCGCCCATGCGGGCCGTCAGCACGTAGGACGCCGTGGCAGGCGGCACGACGGCGAACGCGAGGACGACGGCGCGCTGGTCGCCCTCGATGCCCAGGAGCGCCACGAGGGCCAGCGCCGCCGCGGGCACCGCGAGCAGCTTGACCGCCGTCAGGTAGCCGGAGAGCGCCCACTCCCGGCGGGCCAGCTCGCCGATCCGCAGCGCCGCACCCACCGTCAGCAGCCCCATGGGCACGGCCGCGGCGGCGATCCGGCCGAGCGTGGCGTCGACCGGTTCCGGCAGCACCAGGCCGGCGGCGTTGCCGGCGAGCCCGGCGACGGTCGCCACGATCAGCGGGTTGCGGACGACGGCCCCGAGCACGCCGAGAACGGCGCCGCGTCCGCTCGCCGCAGTGGTGCCTCCCGCGAGCGCCAGCACCGCGAGGACGTTGACCGCGGGCACGGTGACGCCCAGCAGGACGCCCATCAGCGCGAGCGCGGCCGGCCCGCGGTCGTCGACGAGGGCCAGCGCCAGGAAGGAGTTGAAGCGGAACGCCGTCTGCCACCCCGAGGCCGCGGTCACCCGGTCGATGCCCGGGAACCACCGCACGAGCGCGCCGAGCAGCGCGCCCGCCGCGATCGCCCCCACCGCCGCCAGCAGGGCCACCCCCGTACCGGCCGCGGCGACGTCGGCGGCGAGCGTGGTGCGGAGCAGCAGGGCCGGGAACAGCACGAAGTACACGAGGCGCTCGAGCTCCGCCCAGAATCCCGGGGACCGCCAGGCCCAGCGGCGCAGCACCAGCCCCAGGACGATGAGGGAGAACTCCGGCAGCACCACCGCCGCCCCCTGCACCACGGCAGACTAGCCAGCGCGGCCACGTCACCTCCGGCCGATCTCGTAGACGTGCGCGACGACCGACGCCGGCTCGCCGGGCGGCACCAGGAAGGGCGCGGCGGCGGCGCGGAACGCGGCCAGCGACGGGTCCTCCCCGGCATCGACCGCCCGGGCGGCGGGCCGGTACGCGGCCCCGATGGCGTGGTTGTCCGCGACGCTGCCGTGCTGCGCCGCGAAGGTCACGGTGGTGACGTTCGGGCTGTCGTCGTTGGCGCGGCTGTCCAGCTGCGGGACGAGGTCGTGGCGGTTCTCCAGCGCGAGGAGCTGCACCTCCGGCGGGACGTCGACGCGGGCGACGGGTGCCCCGACGGTGACCACGGCGCGCACGTCGAACCCGAAGCCCGGGCCGCCGGCGTCCGCGGCCGCCTGCGCGGCCACCATCCCGCCCTGGCTGTGCCCGACCAGCAGCACGGGGTCCGACGGCTCCGCACCGGCCCGGTGGAGCGCCTCGGCGATCCCCGCCTGGCGAGTCGTCGTGTCACCGCCGAGCACCCGGAGACTGGTCCCGAGGTCGTGGGTCCGCGGGTGGACCGTGCCCGACGGCGCGTTCCAGACGCCGGTGCCGGGGATGTCGACGACGTAGGCGGTGCCACCGTCGGCGCGGGTGAGCACCCGGACGGCGATCGTGTCGCGCGCCGGGCCGGACTTCCGTGCCCGGACCTCGAGCGCGCCCAGCAGGTCGTCGATCCCGCGGGGTGGCGCGGTCGCGGGACCGCTGACGTCGTCGGGCAGCCGCGTGACCACCGGGGCCCCGTCGGGCCAGAGCCGTCCGAGCCGGCGGGCCGCGGCGCCGACGTCCTCACCGCCGAGCCAGCGGCCGGTGGGGCCGACCGCGAGACCGCCGGCCATGGTGGCCGCACCGGGCAGCGCGCCCATCGCGTCGTCGACCAGCCCCGGGCGGTCGGTCAGCCAGCGCTCGGGGTCGGCGAGCAGCGCGGTGACGTCGGCGGCCGCGCCGGTCGGGTCGCTGACGGCCCGCCCGGCAGTGCCCAGGACGAGGGCCGCCGTCGTGACCGGCCAGAGGCAGCCGGCCGCCCACTCCAGGTCGTCGGCCAGCTCGGCGAGCGCGCGGTCGGCCGCCTCGTAGGCCGCGGCCGCGTCCTCCAGCGCGACGGCCCGCGCCGCGAACCGCACCGCGAGCGCGGTCAGTCCGCGCGGACCGTCCAGCGCCTCCAGCAGGGCGGCACCCACCCGCGCCACGCCCGCAGGGTCCAGGAGCGCGGAGGCCAGCAGGTCGGGGTCGGCGAGCACCAGGTGGCACGCCGCGCTGGTGCGGGCGAGCAGTTCGGCCAGGCCCGCGCTGCTCCGTCCCAGGGTGACGAGGTCGGCGAGCTCCGCCTCGACGCCGCCGGCCCCGCCGCTGACCGAGAGCTCGGGGGCGGTCACCACAGGCCCGCGCCGCTCAGCCGGGCCGGCACCGCGCGCCAGGCGTCGGCACCCGCCTCGGGGAGTTCGCCCAGAACCTCACCCACCTGCTCGAGCGCGTTCTCCCCGCGGGCGGCCCGCTCGGCCAGCCACGACCGGACCGCCCGCTCCGCCCGGGCGATCGCGGCGAGCCGGGCGCGCACCTCGTCGGCGTGCCGGCGCAGCAGCTCCGCGGCCCGCTCGATCGCCTCGGCCGCGGCGTCGACGTCCGCGCAGTCCCGCGCCTGCTGGCGCCGGTACGCCGTGGCGGCGTCGGACACCCACTGGGCCCGCCGGCCGTCGCGCCGGTGCTCCTCCCCCGCTTCCCGCACCTCCCGCGCACGCCGCACGAGCTCGGCCGCCAGCGCGTCGAGCGCCTCGGGGTCCCCGTACCGGATCACCGCCGCTCCTCCCCTGGTCCCGCGATCGAGGCGGAGACGTCGAGGCGGAGGCTAGGAGCGCGGGCGCACCCCGCGACGGGCTCCGGTCGGGCCTGTGGGAAGCCACCGGGGCTGTTGATGGATGCTGACCGGGTGACCGGCGAACCCGTTACCGACGCCCACGTGCAGGCCGTCCTGGACATCCCGCTCCACCGGTTCCTCGGGGTGGAGCTGCGCGACGCCGGGAACCCGGCGGCCGGCATCCGCTTCCCGGTGGGCCCCGCCGCGCAGAACCCGGCGGGGCTGCTGCACGGCGGCGTCGTCTACGCCCTCCTCGACGTCGCCTCGTTCCTGGCGCTGCTGCCCTCCCTCGGCGACGGCGAGCACGCGGTCACCCACGACGTCTCCGCCTCGCTGCTGCGACCGGTGGCCGCCGACTCCACCGTGGAGGTGACGGCGACCGTGCTGCGCCGCGGCCGGGCGGTCGCGTTCATGCGGGCGGAGGCCACCGTGGACGGCGTCCTCGTGGCGACCGGTCAGGTCACCAAGACCGTCGTCCCCCCTCGCTGAGGGGCCTCACCACAGCGAGAGCGACCGCCGGAAGATGCCGGCGAGGTCGTCCTCGGTGACGGCGCGCGGGCAGGTGGCCAGCAGCCGCTGCTGCTTCATCGCGCCGTCGACGAGGTCGGGGATGTCCGACTCGCCGAAGCCGACGGCACCCACCCCGTTGGGGATGTCGATGTCGCGCATCAGGTCGGCGAGCACGGTGGGCAGGAACTCCGCCAGGTCCGCGGGGCGGTCGGCACCCGGCGCCAGCAGCTCGGCCGCCCGGACGTGCCGCTCCGGGGACGCCTCGAAGGTGAACCGGAAGGCCTCCGGCGCGGTGAGGGCGACCGACATCCCGTGCGGGACCATCGCCTCGTCGCCCGGGTAGTCCTTGGGGTGGAAGTCCTTCACCTGCCCGGCGATGGGATAGGCATTGGCGTGCGGGATGTGCACGCCGGCGTTGCCGAAGCCCATGCCGGCGAAGGTGGCCGCGATCGCCATGTCCGACCGCGCCTGGACGTCGTCCCCGTTGCGGACGGCGGTGCGGAAGGACCCGGCGAGCAGGGTGAGCGCCTTCTCCGACCACATGTCCGAGATCGGGTTGGAGCCGCAGTAGGGCACCCGCTCCTCGGGGGACTTGTGCTCGTAGGTGGTGTACCAGCGGGCGGTGTAGCTCTCCAGCGCGTGGCAGAGGATGTCCATGCCCGACGCCGCGGTCACGCCGGAGGGCTGGCTGCGGGTGAGGTCGGGGTCGATGACGGCCAGGGTGGGGCGCAGCCGGGCGTGGCTGATGCCGGTCTTCACCCGGGCCGAGATCACATCCATCACGCAGATCGTCGTGCTCTCCGACCCGGTGCCCGTCGTCGTCGGGACGGCGACCAGCGGCTTGAGCGGCTCCGACGGCGCCTGCCCCTTGCCGACCGGGACGTTGACGTAGTCCATCAGCTCACCGGGGTTGGTGGTGAGCAGGTTGATCGCCTTGGCCGTGTCGATGCTCGACCCGCCACCGACGGCGACGAACGCGTCCCAGGGACCCGACGACCGGGCCTCGTCGATGGCAGCGACCAGGCTCTGGTCGGTCGGCTCGACGTGGACGCCGTCGAACACCCGCGCCTCGATGCCGAACTGCGCCATCTGGTCGGCCACCCGCTGCGGGTGCCCGGTGGCCGCGACCCCCGGGTCGGTCACGACGAGGACCCGCCGCACGCCGTACCGGCTGAGGTCGAAGCCGATCTCGTCGGAGGCGCCGTTGCCGAACTTCAGCTGCGGGGCCCCGTAGGTGAAGACGGACTCGGGGTTGCCGGGCACGGTGCTGGTGGTCAAGGGGGCTCCCTGCGGCTCGGTCGGCGTCGGTTGCACCGAATGTTGCACGCCGGTTGTGGTCGGCACCACAGCGGCGAATAGTCCAGGTCACCGCCCCGCCCGTCGACGGACGGGCCCCTCGACCAGCCCGGAGGCCTCTGTGACCGACACCCCCGCGACCGCGCCCTACCTCGGTGAGCTCCTCAAGGACGCGCCCACCAACTGGGGCAAGTGGGGGCCCGACGACGAGGTCGGCGCGCTGAACTACCTCGGTCCCGAGCAGGTGCTCGCCGCGGTCAAGCTCGTGCGCTCGGGCAAGGTCTTCACGCTGCAGCGCCTCATCGGTGACCCCAAGGGCGACCCGGTGTGGCCCGGCCGCACCCCCGCCGTGCGCACCCAGGTGCTGGACGAGAGCGACTGGGACGAGGGGGGCAAGGGCGCCCAGTACCCCGGCGGCCTGCACTACGCCGACGACAAGATCGACGCCTACCTCCAGGGCTCCACCCAGTACGACGCCCTCGGCCACCTCTGGTACGACGGGAAGATCTACAACGGCTACGACGCCCGGACCACGGTCGGCGGGCTGGAGAAGGCCAGCGTCGCGCCGATCGCCGAGCGCGGCGTCGTCGGCCGTGCCGTGCTCCTGGACATGGCGCGCTTCCGCGGCAAGCCCACCCTCGACAAGGGCGAGACCTTCACCCACGAGGACCTCGTCGCCTGCGCCGAGGCGCAGGGCACGCCCATCCAGAAGCGCGACATCCTCGTCATCCGCACCAACTTCCTGCAGCTCTTCCACGAGCAGGGCGAGGCCTTCTACGAGGGCTTCAACGAGCCGGGGCTGGTCTACTCCCCCGAGCTGGTGCGGTGGTTCCAGGACATGGAGATCCCCAACCTGGTCACCGACACGATCGCCAACGAGGTCACCTTCGACCCCAACAACGGCGTCGCCCTGGTGCTGCACAACGCGCTGATGCGCAACCTCGGGGTCACCCTCACCGAGATCGCCGACCTCGAGAAGCTGGCCGCCGACTGCGCCGAGGACGGGCAGTACGCGTTCCTGTACGTCGCCGCCCCGCTGAAGGTCGCGAAGGCGGCCGGCACCCCCGTCAACCCCGTCGTCATCAAGTGAGGCCGCGGTCGTGACCGGCTACGACGACCGGCCCTGGCTGGCGCTCTACGGCGACCAGCCGGCCGACTACCCGATCGAGTACGACACCGCCCTGGACATGTTCCGGGCCGGGGTCGAGCGGGACCCGCTGGGCGTCGCGCTGCGGTACTTCGACGGGACGATCACCCGCCGGGAGCTCGACGAGCTCAGCGACGCGCTCGCCGTCGGCCTGCTCGAGCGCGGGTTCGGGCCGGGCGACCGGCTGGCGGTCTACCTGCAGAACGTGCCGCAGTTCGTGATCGCCATGGTCGCCGCCTGGAAGGCCGGCGGGATCATGGTGTCGATCAACCCGATGAGCCGGGCCCGCGAGCTCTCCTACCTGCTCGCGGACTCCGGGGCCACGGTGCTGCTGGCCCTGGAGACGCTCTACGACGAGGTCGCGCGCGAGGTCGTGCCGGACACCGACGTCCGCCTCGTCCTCACCACGAGCGAACTGGAGTTCCAGACGCGGGACGACGAGCGGCTCTTCGCCGGCATCAGCCGGCAGCGGCACGAGGGGACGACGGACTTCGCCGAGTTCGTCGCCGTCCACCGCGGCCGGGTGCCACCGCCGGTCGGCCTGCGCTCCGACGACGTGGCGTTCCTGACCTACACCTCGGGGACCACCGGCGTGCCCAAGGGCGCGATGAACACCCACCGGAACGTGGTCTTCACGGCACAGGTCTACCGCGACTGGGTGCACGCCGGCCGGGACGGCGCGATCTTCGGCGTCGCCCCGCTGTTCCACATCACCGGGCTGATCGGGCACATCGCGGTCAGCCTGTTGGTGCCGGCGCCGCTGGTGCTGGCCTACCGGTTCGAGCCCCAGGTCGTGCTCGACGCCTTCGCCGAGCACCGCCCGGCGTTCACCATCGGGGCGATCACCGCGTTCAGCGCACTGCTCAACGCCCCGGGGTTCACGCGTGACCACTTCGACTCGTTCACCTCGATCTACTCCGGCGGTGCGGCCATCTCGCCGACCGCCGAGCAGAACTTCCTGGCCGCCACCGGTAAGCAGGTGCACAACGCCTACGGCCTGACCGAGACGACCTCGCCGATGACGGTGACGCCGTTCGGGTCGCCGTCGCCGGTGGACCCGGTCTCGGGTGCGCTGTCGGTCGGTGTCCCCGCTCCGAACACGGTGGTGCGCATCCAGGACGACGACGGCCGCGACCTGCCCCTGGGCGAGATCGGCGAGATCGTCGCCGAGGGGCCGCAGGTCGTGGCCGGCTACTGGGGCAAGCCGGAGGAGACGGCGGCCGGCCTGCCCGGCGGTGCGCTCAAGAGCGGCGACGTCGGCTTCATGAACGACGAGGGCTGGGTGTTCATCGTCGACCGCAAGAAGGACATGATCAACGCCTCGGGCTACAAGGTGTGGCCGCGGGAGGTCGAGGACGTGCTGGCCGAGCACCCCGCCGTCCGCGAGTCGGCGGTGGTCGGCGTGCCCGACGAGAAGCGCGGCGAGACCGTGAAGGCGTTCGTCAGCCTCAAGCCAGGGGCGAGCACGACGTCGGAGGAGCTGATCGCGCACTGCAAGGAGCGCATGGCCGCCTACAAGTACCCGCGCAGCGTGGAGCTGGTCGACGAGCTGCCCAAGACGGTGACCGGCAAGATCCTGCGCCGGGAACTGCGGGGTCGGTGACGCCTCCGAGAAACGAGGGCGGTGCCGTTTCGGAAGCCCTCCCGGATCGCCCACCGGACGGCTAGCGTCCAGCTGCTCCTTCCCGGCCGTTCCCCCGGCTCGTCGATCCTGGCGGTGATGACGATGACCACCCCGCCCCAGCCCCCCGCCGGGGATGTCCCGGTCCCGGGGGTGGATGCCGCGGCACCCACCTCGGGCGCCCCCGGGGTGCGGCGGCCTTCGCCGGTCCCCCGGGATCCCTCGGCCGTCCGGCACGCGGCGCCGGCACGCGGGCGCTTCGTGCCGAGGCGGGCGACGGCTCCGACCTCGCCATCGACCCGCCGCGCCGCGGAGGCGGCGGCCCTCCGCCGGTTGCGTGCCCTGGGCGTGGTGACGGGCGGGCTCGGGTCCGCCGCGCTGGTCGCGCTGAGCGGGGCCGGCCTGCCCGCGGCCGGGTCCGCCGGCCTGCAGGTGGCGGCGGACGACCGGGCGGAGACGCGGATCTGGCTGCTCCCCCCTGAGGGAGGCAGCGGCATGGGGCCGCTGGTGATCCCGACCATCGGCGCTCTCCCACCCGGCGACGAGGACTGGTTCCTGCCCGGTGCTCCCACCGCCGGCGTTCCCCGCCCCGTACCGCCGGACCCCGGGGACGCGGGAGGGCGGCCCGCGCCGCCGTCTCCGTCGCCGTCGCCGACCCAGACGCCGGAGCGATCCCACGACGACCCGGGCGAGCCGCTCGACGAGGAACCCGCCGGCGACCCGGTCCCCGCCGCCGTCGAGGCCACACCCTCCCCCGGCCCCACATCAGCTCCGTCCGCGTCCCCGGACCCGGCGTCCTCGCCACCGCTGCCCGCCCCGGCACCCCTGACCACCCCGGCATCGCCGGCGGTGCCGCCACCCGGCGAGCCGCCCACCGAGCCCCCCGCACCGCCGTCCACCGAGCCACCACCCACCGAGACGCCCGAGCCACCACCCACGGAACCGCAGCCCACCGAGGCCCCCGAGCCACCACCCACCGAGACCCCCGAGCCACCACCCACCGAGACCCCCGAGCCGGCCGTGGTCCTCGTGCCCGGTGCGCCGCTGGAGGTGCGGGATCCCGCGACGAGCGACCTGGTCCTCACCGTCACGGTGGAGGAGGTGCTGCCCGGCGTGAGCTGCGCCGACGCCGCCGTCGTCCCCAGCAACGGGTCGCTGGTCGCGGTCCGGATCACGGTGACCACCGGCGCCGACCTCTCCGCGTTGGGGAGCGAGCGCAGCGTGGCGGCCGGGGACTTCCGCCTGGTCGGGGACGACGGCACGGTCGTCGCCGGCGGCTCCCCGGCCGGGGTGTGCGACACCGGCGCGGCGCCCTTCCCGGCGGCTCCGCTCGGACCGACCCAGGAGCTCACCGGCACGGTGGTGCTGGACGTGCCCGGGCTGTCGGGGACCGTGCTCTACCGCCCGGGGTGGCTGGCCCCCGGAGACGAGTGACGACCGGGGGGCGGCGGGCGCCGCACTGCGGCAGGGTGGGGGCATGACGACGGAGCACGAGACGCCGCAGCCCCGCGACATCGCCCTGGAGCAGGAGTCGCCCGAGATGGCGGCATCCCTGGAGGAGCAGAGCGCGCCCCGCGAGGCCCCGCAGGGCGACGAGGGCGACGTCGAGGGCCACCCCTCCTAGGTGCGCCGGACGGCGGTCAGCTGCCGGGCCGGGATGCGGCCGGCCGCGACGTAGTACAGCGTCGTCCCCACCGCGAGCGGGGTGTCCCAGGGCGGGCTCACCGCGAGCCCGTCGGGGCCGCGCACCGCCAGCACGGTCGCCCCGAAGGCCTCGCCGAAGTGCCGCTGGCACTCGCCGAACGTCGCGTGCGGGAAGCCGGCCGGCACCGTCAGCGAGTAGGTGTTCCGCCCGCCGTGGGTCATCAGCTCGCTGTAGACCTGGGTGATGCCAGGGTCGTTGGCCTCCTCGGTGAGCAGGGACGGCATGTGCCACTGGACGCCCTGCACGCCGGCGCTGACGTAGCGCAGCGTGTCTCGCCGCTCGAGGTCGCGCAGCGCCGCGACGAGGTGGCCCCCGGGGTGGGCGTGCTCGGCGGCCACCACGACGGCGAGCGTCTCGTTGTCATCCCGCACGTCGACGACCACCGTCCGGGCCCGCGGCACGCACGCCCGATGCATGACGTCCTCGTGGGTGAGGTCGCCGCGGACGAAGTGCACCGCCGGCTGGTCGGGCATGGGGTTCTCCATGACGTCCTCCCAGGCGCACAGCGCGACCTGGGTCCGCCCCTCGGCGGTCAGCTCGGCGACGATCCGCTCGGTGCGCCCGGGCCAGTAGCCCAGCAGCACCACGTGGTCGGACAGGTCCAGGGGAACCACACCTCTCAGACGGCGGCCCCGCAACGACTGCAGGGCCTCGGACAGCCGGGTGAACAACAGGGTCAGGGTGACGATGCCGCCCACGATCACGTAGGCGCCGATGACCCGGCCGACGACGGAGCTGGGGAAGACGTCGCCGTAGCCCACGGTCGCGGCGGTGACGAGGAAGTACCACCAGTAGGTGCCCGGCGCGGTGATGTCGCTGCCCACGGGCTCGACCAGCGCCATCGCCAGCCAGCTGGAGAGGAAGACGAACACCGCGACCGCCAGCGGCAGCCGCCAGCCGGTCAGGCGCAGCCGGACGAACCGCGTGAAGCGGTGGAGGATGAACGGCAACGGAGCTCCAGGGGCAGGGACCGGGACGACGCAAGCTACCGCGGCGCGCCCCGGGCAGTGCCGCACCGACCACGCGCCGCGACCAGCGCGATCAGCAGCCGCGCCGCCCCGGCGACGCACCGGACGACGGGCAGCATGCACCTGTTCGTCGTACGTTCGGGACCGTGACCGTCGACAGCCCTGACTTCTACGCCATCGATGACCTCCTCGAGCCGGAGGAGATCGAGATCCGCGACCGGGTCCGGGCCTTCTGCGACGCAGAGGTCACCCCGCACATCAACGACTACTGGGAACGCGCGGAGTTCCCCTTCGAGATGGCGCAGAAGCTCGCCGGGCTCGGCGTCGTCGGCGGCACCATCGAGGGCTACGGCTGCCCCGGCATGAGCAACGTCGCCGCGGGCCTGGTCGCCGCGGAGCTGGCGCGCGCCGACGGCAGCATCGGCACCTTCAACGGCGTGCACAGCTTCCTGGCGATGCAGTCGATCGCCGTCCTCGGCGACGAGGAGCAGCGCGAGCGCTGGCTGCCCGAGATGGTGCGCCTCGAGAAGATCGGGGCGTTCGGCCTGACCGAGCCCAAGCACGGCTCCGACGCCGTGGGCCTGGAGACCTCGGCCCGCCGTGACGGTGACGCCTTCGTGCTCAACGGGCAGAAGAAGTGGATCGGCAACGGCACGATCGCCGACTACGTGATCATCTGGGCACGCGGCGAGGACGGGAAGGTCGGCGGTTACGTCGTCGAGAAGGGCACGCCGGGCTACGAGGCGACGGTGATGACCGGCAAGACAGCGCTGCGCGCGGTGTGGCAGGCCGAGATCACCCTCACCGACGTCCGGGTTCCGGTCGAGAACAAGCTGGCCAACTGCCACTCGTTCAAGGACGTCTCCTCGATGCTCGACCGGACCCGCTACACGGTCGCCTGGCGGGCGCTCGGCCTGGCGACGGCGTCCTACGAGCTGGCCCTCGCCCACGCCCTGCAGCGCGAGCAGTTCGGGCAGCCCATCGCCGGCTTCCAGCTGGTGCAGGACAAGCTCGCCCGCATGCTGGCCGAGATCACGTCGATGCAGCTGATGTGCTGGCGGCTGTCGAAGCTCGCCGACGCCGGCCGGATGACGGCCGCCATGGCGTCGCTGGCGAAGATGAACCACGCGGCCAAGGCCCGGGCGATCGTCGCCGACGCGCGGGACATCCTCGGCGGTGACGGGATCCTGCTCGACCACCACGTCGCCCGTCACCACGCCGACATGGAGGCGATCTTCACCTTCGAGGGCACCGACTCGGTGCAGGCGCTGATCGTCGGCCGGGCGATCACCGGGCTGTCGGCGATCAGCGGCCGGAAGCCCGAGCAGCGCTGAGCCGGTCGGCCGGCTCCGGCCGGCCGACCAGGGGGCCCGGGGTCAGCGGGCGGTGGTCAGCCGGCTGTCGACGGCGGTGAGGCGCGCGCACTCCGGGCAGCCGGTGCGGCCCACGCCGACGCGCTGCCACTTCTGCGTGCCCCAGACCTGGACGATGGCCCCGCAGACGGCCAGCTCCACCTCGCCGTCGAGCTCGGCCGGCGGGCGGTGGGCCTCCACGGCGTGCCACGGGTAGCTCGGTTCGGTGCGCGGCCCGCCGGACCAGCGGTCGGGACGGGCGAAACCCACGGCGTACGTGCTCACCTGCAACCAGTGCCCCACGTCACGGCCGGTCAATCACCACGATCGGGCGAAAGCGGCTCCCCGCCGACCGCCGTCGCCACCACGCTGCGCGACCGACCCGCCGGCGCCGCCGTCACCGGCGGTCACCCCGCCGGGGGACGGCGTTCGCGCGTTACCGTCGATGTCTCGCGCAGGAGGTGCACGTAGATGGATCCGATCAGCCTGCTGGTGGGCGCGGCGCTGCTCGGCGCCGGCTTCGTCGCCGGGCGACTGGGCCGGGGGCGGCGGAGCGCCCCGCCCGCACCGATGACCCCGCTCTGCGGCTGCGGGCACACGCTGAGCCAGCACGACACCGAGAGCAACACCTGCTACGCCGAGCTGCGGCGCGACACCTACGACAAGCGCGGTCGCTGGTCCGGTCACAGCTGGGTGCCGTGCACCTGCCGCCAGTACGTCGGCCCCCGGCCGATCGACGAGGTGTTCGTCCCGCGCGTGCTGCCGCCGAGCGACTGATCCCGCCTCCGGCCGGGCATGCACCTCCGGTGAGCACCCCGTCCGGGCGCCCTCGGGGCACCCGCACCGACGACCTGCTGGCCCTCACCGAGCCGGCCCGCGCACTGGTCAGCGCCGGCGCGCTCGCGGCCGGGTCCCCGCTGCTCCGGTTCGCCCCGCGCGGCGAGCCGCACCCGGTCGTCGTCCTGCCGGGCTGGCTGGCCTCCGACGCCTCCACCCGGAGGCTGCGCCGCTGGATCGGCCGGCTGGGTCACCCCGTGGTCGGCTGGGACCTCGGCCGCAACCACGGGCCCCGGCCGGAGGTGGTGGACGGCGTCCGGGCGCTGGTGCAGCGGCTCGCCGACGAGCACGGCGGCCCGGTGAGCATCGTCGGCCAGAGCCTCGGTGGCATCTTCGCCCGTCGGTTGGCCGAGCGATCCCCGCAGCTGGTGCGGCAGGTGGTCTCGCTCGGCTCCCCGGTCGCCGGCGTGCCGTCCCGGCCGCGCCGCGCCGCCGTGGGCGCCGGCATGTACCAGGAGTACCGGCGCCTGCGTGCGGTGCGGGACGTGCGTCCCGCCCCGGGGCTGCCGGTGCCGAGCACCTCGGTGTACTCGCGCTGGGACGGCGTCGTCGACTGGCGCACCTGCCTGCAGCAGGAGGGGCCGATCAGCGAGAACGTCGCCGTGCACGCCAGCCACCTGGGCATGGGGCTGGACCCGGCCGTGCTGTGGGTGGTCGCCGACCGGCTGGCCCAGCCCCGCGGCGCCTGGCGGCCGTTCCAGCGCCCGACCCGTCTCGGACTGCGCGCCTTCTTCCCCGCCGGGTGAGCGACGGGGCGCGGGCGGGGCCAGGGGCACTGGCCCCGCGCGCGGCCGGCCGGCTCAGCTGCGCAGGAGCTCCCCGAAGCGGGCGCTGGTCTCGTCGATCGCCGTCTGCGCGGCCGGCGAGATCGTGCCCATGTCGAAGAAGCCGTGGATCATGCCGTCGTAGCGCCGCACGTCGGCGGGAACGCCCGCGGCGCGCAACGCCTCGCCGTAGGCCTCGCCCTCGTCCCGCAGCGGGTCGTACTCCGCCGTGACGACCACCGCCGGGGGCAGGCCCGAGAGCTCGGCGCCGTGCAGCGGCGACAGCCGCGGATCCTGCGCGTCGTCCCACGCGCCGGCGTAGTGGCCGTAGAACCAGTCCATGGTGTCCTTCTCGAGGAAGTACCCCTTGGCGTTCTCGATGCGGGACGGGTACTCGCCCTCGGCGTCCACCGCCGGGTAGATCAGGAACTGCGCCGCCAGCGGTGTGCCGTCGGCGTGCAGCACCTGCGCCACGACGGCGGCGAGGTTGCCACCGGCGCTGTCCCCGGCGACGCCCAGCCGCTGGTCGCCACCGAACTCGTCGAGGTGCGCCGCGATCCAGCGCGCGGCGGCCACCGCGTCGTCCGCCGCGGCCGGGAACGGGTGCTCCGGGGCCAGCCGGTAGTCGACGGCGACCACCACGGCGCCGCTCCCCCGGCACACGTTGCGGGCCATGTTGTCGTGGGTGTCGAGGTCTCCGATCACCCACCCGCCGCCGTGGAAGAAGATCACCGTCGGGAAGGGCCCCTCGCCCCCCGGGCGGTAGACGCGGGCCCCCAGGTCGCCCTCGGCGCCGGGGACGGTGCGGTCCTCGGTGCTCCCCACGGGCACCAGCTGCTCCGGGGTGCGGGCGCCGTGGGTGAGCGCCAGGTACAGCGCCCGCCCGGCCTCGGGGGTGCCTTCGTACATGGGCGGCATGCCGGCCTGCTCCATCATGGTCAGCATCGCGGCGATGTTCGGGTCGACGGGCACGGGCGACTCCTGTTCTGGGTGGATGGGGGGGACGGTGCGGGCGGTCAGCGGTAGACGAGGGACGAGTCGTCGAGGTCGACGGCGGGCAGCGCCGTCCGTTCCTCCGCGTACTCCAGCAGGTGGGTCCAGGGCTCGCGGTCGCCCTGCTTGAACATGCGGCCCGCCGAGCGCATGACGTAGCCGGAGTTGAAGTTCTCGGGGTCGGCCCACGGACGCAGCGGCATGTCGGCGTCCTCGGGGCGCAGGGTCGGGACGACCACGGTGGCCCCGCGCTCCTGCATGTGGGCGAGCAGCCGGCAGACGAGCTCGCTGACCAGGTCCGCGCGCAGCGTCCAGCTGGCGCGGAAGTAGCCGAACACGTAGGCCATGTTCGGCACACCGCTGATCATCGTGCCGCGCCAGGTGACCCGCTGGGTGAAGTCGACCGGCTCGCCGTCGACGGTGAACGCGATGCCGCCGAAGAGGCTCAGGTCGAAGCCGGTCGCGGTGACGACGACGTCCGCCTCGAGCTCCTCCCCCGACGACGTCCGGATCCCCGTCTCGGTGAACGTCTCGATCGTGTCGGTGACGACCGAGGCGCGCCCTTCCCGGATGGCGGTGAACATGTCGCCGTCGGGGAGCAGCGCCAGCCGCTGCTGCCAGGGCCGGTAGCTCGGGTTGAAGTGCTTGTCGATGTCGAACCCCTCGGGCAGCTGCGGGCGCATCGACTCGATGAGCAGCTCCCGCAGCTCGTCCGGCGCCTCGAAGGAGAGCCGGGTGATCTCGTCGCCCTCCGCGATGTAGGCCCGCCGGAGGATCTCGTGCGTCCACTCGTCCGGCACGTCCAGAGCGCGCAGGGTCTCGGCCAGCTCGTGGGTCTTGGGCCGGGCGAAGAAGAACGTCGGGGAGCGCTGGAGCATCGTCACGTGCGCGGCGGTGTCGGCCAGCGCCGGCACCAGCGTGGCCGCGGTGGCCCCGGAGCCGATGACGACGACGCGCTTGCCGGTGGTGTCCAGGTCGGCCGGCCACTGCTGCGGGTGCACGACCGCCCCGCGGAACCGGTCCATGCCCGGCCACTGCGGCCGGTAGGGCCGGTCGTGGTCGTAGTAGCCCTGGCACATCCACAGGAAGTCGGTCGTGAGGGCGAGCTGCTCGCCGGTGTCCTCACGCGTGACCTGGACGGTCCACCGGCGCTCCGCGGACGACCAGGACGCGGTCGTGACCCGGTGCCGGTACCGGATGCGCTCGCCCAGCCGGTCCTCGTCGATGACCTCGTCCAGGTAGGACAGGATCTCCTCCGACGTCGCGATCGAGGCACCCCGCCACGGCTTGAACCGGTACCCGAAGGTGAAGAGGTCGCTGTCGGAGCGGACGCCGGGATAGCGGTGCGTCCACCACGTGCCACCCCGGCTGTCGAGGGCGTCCAGGATGACGAAGCTCCGGTCCGGGAAGCGCTCCCGGAGGTGGTGCGCCGCCCCGATCCCCGAGATCCCCGCGCCGACGATCAGCACGTCCACGTGCTCGGTCGTCCCCGTCGTCACCGGCTGTTCCGCGATCGCCGTCATGCCCGTACTCCCCTTCGTGCGTGACCGGTATCACTCGCGAACGTAACGACGCGGAGCCGCTGTGAGCCATGACACAATCGGCCGCACCTTGATGAAATCGGCCAACCCCGTCCACGCCGCGGCCCGGGGCACGGGCAGCGCGGCGCTGCTGTGCGCGCTGGCCGAGGAGCACGGGCTGCCGCGCGGCCGCCTCCTCGGGGCCGCCGGCATCCCGGCGGCGGCCCTGGACGACCCGGCTGCCGAGATCACCGCCGAGCAGGAGGTCCGGCTGGTCGCCGCGCTGGCCGCCGAGCTGCCCGAGCACGGCGGCCTGGCTGCCGGGGTGCGCTACCGCCTGGCCACGTACGGCATCTGGGGCTTCGCCCTCCTCTCCAGCCGCACGCTGCGCGAGGGGCACGAGGTCTCGATGCGCTTCCTCGACCTGACCTACGCGCTCACCCGGGTCAGCGCCCAGGAGCACCACGGCGAGCTCGCCCTCTTCTTCGACGACCTCGAGCTGCCCGAGCCGGTGCGCCGGTTCGTCCTGCTGCGCGACGCGTCGGCCGCGCTGCAGCTGTGGCGCGAGTCCCTGGGCCGCCCCGTCGTCCCCCTGCGCGTGGAGCTGCGGCTGCCGCAGCCCGCCGACCCGGCGCCGTACCACGCCGCGTTCGGGGTGCCGCCGCGGTTCGGCGCCGCCCGCTCGGTCCTGGTCTTCGACGCCGCGCTGCTCGACCAGCCGCTGCCGCAGGCGGCGCCCCTGACCGCCGCCCTGTGCGAGGCGCAGTGCCGGGAGCTGCTCGAGCGACGGGTCTCCCGCCGCGGGCTGAGCGGTCAGGTCCGCGACCTGCTGCTCCGCCGCCCGCAGGAGATGCCCGGCCAGGAGGCCGTCGCCGCCGAGCTGCACATGAGCGTGCGGACGCTGCGCCGCCACCTCGAGGAGGAGGGGACGAGCTTCCGCGCCGTCGTGGACCAGACCCGGCGGCACCTCGCCGAGGAGCTGCTCGTCACCGTGGGGCTGAGCGTCGAGCAGGTCGCCGAGCGCATCGGCTACTCGGAGGCCTCGGCCTTCGTCCACGCCTTCCGGCGCTGGACCGGGGTCAGCCCGCGGCGCTGGGCGCGGTCGGCCCGCGCCGACGCGCACACCTGAGGCGCCCGCCGGCCCTCGGACGACCTGCCCGGCGGCTCAGGTCCACGCCTCCCCGGCGGCCAGCACGACCAGCGCCACCGTCGTGCCGACCTCCACCAGGGCGCCGAACACGTCACCGTTGACCCCGCCGAGCCGCCGGTCCGCGTGCCGGGTCAGCAGACCGGTCGCGGTGAGCGCCACCGCGACCGCGGCGACCGACCACGCCGCCTCCGCGGCGGATCCGCCCGTCGCCGGCACCGCCGCGGCCACCGCGACGACCAGCACCGCGGTCGCGACCACCCGCACCGCAGCCGAACCCGCGCCGGCCACCAGCACCCCCAGCGAGGACCCCGCTGCCGGTCGCCGCGCCGCCGCGTGCAGCACCGCCACCCGGCCGGTGACCGTCGCGAGGACGACGGCGAGCACGCCCTCACCCCGTGTGGCCCCGCCGAGGACGGCCGCCAGCGCGGCGACCTGCACCAGCACGGTGCAGGCGATCGCCGCGACGGCGAAGGCGCCCACCTCCGGGCGCCGCATGATGGCCAGCGCCTGCTCGGCCGGTCGCCCGCTGCCGAGGCCGTCGGCGAGGTCGGCGGTCGCGTCCAGGTGCAGCCCCCGCGTGAGCAGGGCGAGCGCCACGACGACCAGCGCCGCGGCCAGCAGCGGCGACCCCTCCGCGCCACCGCGCCAGACGGCCAGCCCGGGGAGGGAGGCGAGCCCGCCCAGCACCAGGCCGACCACCGGCAGCCAGCGCAGCACGCCCGCCCCCGGGGTGCGCGCCCGTTCCGGCACGGGCAGCACGCTGAACAGGCCCAGCGCGGCGAGCAGCCCCCCGCTGCCCGCCACCCACCGCGGTGCCGCGCTCACCGCAGCCGCTGCGGGAGCCCGGCGGTGACCAGCCAGACCCGCTGGGAGGCGGCGGCGACGCGGGCGTTGAGGATGCCGAGCTCGTCGCGATAGCGGCGGCCCGAGGCGGTGGCCGGGACGACTCCGGACCCGACCTCGTTGCTCACCGCGACCACCCGGCGGCGGGTGCCGGACCAGGCGTCCACGACGTCGTCGACCGCGGTGGCCAGCCGCGCATCGGCGCCCTCGGCCGCGGTCCAGACGCCGCAGTCGTCCATGACCCGGGCCAGCCAGGTGGAGAGGCAGTCCACGAGCAGCGGCGGCCCCGGCTCCCCCAGCACCCCGACGAGGTCGACGGTCTCGACGGTGCGCCAGGACGCCGGGCGGCGGTCGCGGTGCAGGGCCACGCGGTCGGCCCACTCGGGGTCACCGCCGTCGGCCGGCAGTCCGCAGGCCACGTACTCGACGCCCCTGGCGCGCGTCAGCAGCTGCTCGGCGTACCGCGACTTGCCCGAGCGCGCCCCGCCGAGCACCAGCACGCGGCGCGGTCGCCGCGGGATCACCGGACCCGCCCGGCGGTGTGCCGGGCGCGCAGCGCGGTGAGCAGCAGCTGCGCGGCGAGCACGGCGCCGATGCCCTCCCCCGCGCGCAGGCGCAGGTCGAGCAGCGGCTCGAGCCCCAGCTCGGTGAGCACCGCGGCGTGCCCGCGCTCGCGGCTGCGCTGGCCGGCGACCAGCGCCGGCTGCGCGGCCGGCTCCAGGCGCACCGCGACGACGGCCGCGACCGAGGTGACCAGCCCGTCGAGGACCACCGGCACCCCGGCCGCCGCCGCGCCGAGCGTGATCCCGGTGAGGACGGCCAGCTCCGGCCCACCGAGCGCCGCCAGGGCCGTCAGCGGCTCGTCGAGCGCCGGGCCGTGCTCGGTCCGCGCGCGGTCCAGGGCGCCGCGGACGACGGCCCGCTTGCGGTCGAGCATGGCCGCGTCGGCGCCCGCCCCCAGGCCGACGGCGTCGTCGGGGTCCAGGCCGAGCAGGCCGCAGGCGAGCGCGGCCGCCACCGTGGTGTTGCCGATGCCGACCTCACCGAGGCAGACCAGGCCGTCGGCGGCGAGCTCGTGCCCCAGCGCCCGCCCCTCCTCGACCAGCGCCTCGGCGACGGCCGGGGTGAGGGCGTCCGCGGTCAGCAGGTCGCCCTGGGCCTCCGGCGAGACCGCGTGGTGGGCGCGGACCCGCAACCCCGCCTGCCGGGCGGTCGTCGCACCGAGCGACTCACCGCTGCGGGTCGCGGCCAGCACGTCGGCGGTCACGGTGAGCGGGTAGGCGGAGACGGCGTGCGCGCCGGCGACGGGGTGGTCACCGGCCACGACCACGAGCGTGCCGGTGGCGGGCACGGGTCCGGGCAGGGCCAGCACGCGGTCGGCCGCGCGGTCGAGCACCCCGAGCGACCCGGGCACGGCGAGCAGGTCGTCTCCGGTGTCGCGCGCGGCCACCACGGCCTCCGGCCGCGGCCCGGCGAGGTGGCTGACCGGAGCGGCCGGGCTGTCGTCGGCCGGCCACCGCTCGTACAGGACGACGTCGTCCAGCGCGGCGCGGGTGGACCAGCCGTGCCGCACGAGGCCGGGCTCGGGCGGCCGCTCGTCGGGCCAGCCCAGGCACAGCCAGCCGAGGGTCTGCACGCCGTCGGGCAGGTGCAGCAGCTCGGCCAGGTCGGCCGGCTGGAAGAGCGTCACCCAGCCCATGCCGAGGCCGGCGGCGCGGGCGGCCAGCCACATGTTCTGGATGGCGCAGGCGCAGCTCCACAGGTCGGCGTCCGGGAAGGTCGCACGGCCCAGCACGCCGGTGGCGTGGGTGCGGCGGTCGCAGGCGACGACGACGCCCAGCGGCGCCTCGCGGACGCCCTCCAGCTGCAGGTCGAGCAGCCGGGCCCGGCGGTCGGGGGTGAGCAGCTCGGCCTGGCGCAGCCGCTCGCGGTCGGCGAGCACCGCCGCGCGGTCGCGGGTGGTCTGCTCGGTGACGACGACGAAGCGCCAGGGCTGCGAGTGCCCCACCGACGGCGCCCGGTGACCGGCCTCCAGGACCGACCGCAGCAGCTCCGGGGGCACCGGGTCGGGGCGGTAGCGGCGGATGTCCCGCCGCGCCCCGATGACCGTGTGCAGCGCCTCGACCGTGCCGGGGTCGAGGGCCCAGCCCGCCGGGTCCGCGGCCCGCTCGGCGGCATGGGTGCGATCGCCGATCACGGGGACCGGCCGGGGCCAGGTCATGCCTGCGACCTCCCTCAGGTGCTCCGCCTCCCGCCGGCACAACCCTCGCACGGTGGCGCGCCGATCCGGGCACCGGGCCGGATGATTCCCCCGGGCGGGGCCGGCGCTCCCGGTGCCCACCCCACCCGCCGCCCGTCCCGCTGCACCGGCCCCGGCCGGACTCCCACGGAGGAGGAACCCGTGAGCCTCGAGGTCGTCCGACTCGACCCCACCCGCGACCAGTACCGCTACAGCTTCGGCGGCCCCGTCGAGCCACTGCTGCGGGTGCGGCCGGGCACCGTCGTCGAGCTGACCACAGAGGACTGCTTCGGCGGCCGGGTGACCGGCCCCGACGACCTGCCCAGCCGGGTCTGCGACTTCTCGCAGCTGAACCCGGTCACCGGCCCGATCCACGTGGAGGGCGCCGAGCCCGGTGACACCGTCGCCGTCCACTTCGTGGAGATCGCGCCGGCCCGCGACCGGGCCGTGTCCACGACGTTCCCGCACTTCGGCGCGCTGACCGCGACGCACAGCACGGCGATGCTGCACGACCCCCTCGAGGAGGTCGTGTGGGTCTACGAGGTCGACCGGGAGCGGGGCATCTGCCTGTTCCGCCCGCGCCGCGGCGGCCCGGAGGTGGAGCTGCCGCTCGACCCGATGCACGGGACGGTCGGCGTCGCACCGGCCGGCGGCGAGGTGTTCGCCAGCATCACGCCGGGCGCACACGGCGGGAACATGGACACCCCCGAGCTGCGCGCGGGGACGACGGCGTACTTCGGCGTCAACGTGCCCGGCGCGCAGCTGGCGATCGGGGACGGCCACTGCCGCCAGGGCGAGGGCGAGGTCTGCGGCACCGCGGTGGAGGCGGCGATGCGCACCGTCGTCGTCGTCGACCTGGTCAAGGGCGCGGCCACGCCGTGGCCGCGGCTGGAGACCGACGACTTCCTCATGTCCACCGGCTCCGCCCGCCCGCTGGAGGACGCCTACCGGGTGAGCCAGCACGACCTGGTGACCTGGGCCGCCGAGCTGACCGGCTGGGACACCCTCGACGCCTACCAGCTGGTAAGCCAGGCCGGCCTCGCGCCGACCGGCAACGTCGTGGACACCAACTACACGATGGTCGCCAAGCTGGCCAAGCGGTACCTGGGCCGCGACGGCGTCACCGTCGCCGACGGCGTGCACGACCGGCTGCGGCAGACCGCGTCGGCCTATCTCGCCCAGCGCTGAGGGGCGGCGTCAGGGGGCGGCGTAGCCCGACGGCCGGAGCTCGAGCCGGCCGTCGCGAGGATCCTCGGAAAACAGCAGCGCGCCGTCGCGCCGGCTGTCCGGCGGCACGTAGTCGACGACGGCGGAGGCCTGCTCCGCCTCCCGGCCGTCCCGGGAGAGGGCACCCGACACCTGCACCTGCGCGGCGGTCCGGCCACCGCTGTTCTCGACCCGGAAGTGGACGGCGTAGCCGTCCCCCCGTGGCTCGACCGCCGTCACGGTGACCGAGAGGGCGGGGTCCGCACCCCGTCCGGTCACCGCCTGCTGAGCCAGGAACCCCAGCAGGGCCACGACCAGCAGACCGCCCAGGGCACCCAGGACGTACTCCCCCGCCGTCGTCCGCTCCTGCCGGGCGCTCCGGTCCCCGGACTCCGCCATTCGATCCCCTCCCACTCACAGGATGAGCCGCGCTGCCGCGGCTCCGATGCTGGCCGGGAAGGCCAGCACGACGCACTGGCCGACGACGACGGCGGGCCCCGCGCCGTCGAACCGGCCGAACGTCCAGAGCACGTAGCCGGCGACCAGCAGCGCCACGGCGTACCCGACCACCGTCAGGGTGAGGAACGACCGAACGAACCCGCCGGTGGACCGTTCCTGCCCGCTGAAGCCGACGGCATAGACGAAGCCGTGCATCACGGCCAGGCTCAGGACGACCAGGGCCAGGGTGCCGAGGGTGCTGGTCCTCGCGGCCATGAGGACGACCTCCTCGGTCGGCGCGATGTTCGCGGCGAAGACCACCGCACCGGCGAGCATGAGGAAGACCTCGTGCCCGTAGTGGCCCGGCTCCCGCCGCCGGCTGCCGAGCCCCAGCTGGCTCCGGGCGTACGACGCGCCGACGGCAGCCGGCAGGGCCTCGATCGCGACCACGGAGAACGCGTCCTCCCAGTTCTGGATCGGGTCGATGACGCCCAGCACCCCGAGCACCAGCGCCGTCGCTCCCGCGGCGACCAGGAGGGCGACGCCGGCGTCGGCCAGGTAACCCCCCACGCCGACGCCGCCGGGCCCGGTGCCGAAGTACCGGGAGAGGGCGATCACCAGGGCGACGGTCGCGGCCACCAGCAGCGCCAGCCGGTACCGCTCGACGGTGTGTGCCAGCCGCCACAGCTCCATCGTCATCATCAACGGCAGGGCGAACAGCAGCGCCCCACCGAACGCCCGGCCGACCCCCCTCGCCAGCTCGTGGTCGCGGGTGGCGGTCACCCCGCCCCCGCTCCGCCCGCACCGGGGCCGGCAACCGGGCTCGTCGCCTCCCCCACGACCGGCTGCGGGGGAGGTGGCTCCGGTCGCCCCTGGGCGCGGGCGAAGGCGTGCGCGATGGGGACGTCGGTCGACGAGTGCGCCAGGATCGAGGCGAGGACGACCAGCGCCACGAGGTGGAACATCGCGTCTGCCCCGGGCACCCCGGCGTCGAGGACGAACCCGGGGAGCAGGAGGAGGACGGCGGTGGAGAGCACGGTCCGGTTCGCCAGCCCGGAGAAGAGCACAGCGGCGAACAGCAGCAGCGCGAAGGCGAGGAGGAGCTCCACGGCCGTCCCCTACCCCCGGTCCCGCCCGTCGACCTCATGACGGTTTCCGGACGAAAGCCCCGGTAGGCGTGAGGGGGCGTTGCGGCGAGCAGCAGCACCTCCTGCTCGACGCCCTCCGGCTGGGGACGACCGGCGGCGGCGCGGGAGCGCCGACCGGTGGCAGCCGACCGGGCCGTCACAGGATCGTCGGGTCGACCCCCGTTGCCCCGTGGGGAACGCCGGGTAGCGATCCCTGCCATGGACCGGGACGCCGAGCAGCACCGCCCCTCCCGCCCGCGCGCCGAGGCCGCCGACGGGGTCGGCCGGTTCGGCGTCCGCGCCCTGCTGGGGTGGGCCGCGCTGCTGGTCGGCGCCGTGCCGTTCCTGCTGCTCCTGCTGCTGGTGCAGCAGGAGTGGTCGCCGCTGGCCTCGCTGGACGGCGAGGTGGCCGCCGACCTCAACGCGGTGGTGAGCGACTCCCCCGCGCTGGTCCGGGTGCTCCAGGCGGTCACCGACCTCGGCAGCAACGCGGCGGTGATCCTGCTGTTCACGCTGACCACCGCCTTCCTGCTGATCCGGGGTCAGCGCCGGCTGGCCGCTTTCGTCGTGACCACCGGCGTCGGCATGGCGATCCTGGTACCGCTGACCAAGGCGCTCATCGGCCGCGCGCGGCCGGTCGTGGCGAGCCCGGTCAACGAGCTGCCCTCCAACGCCAGCTACCCCAGCGGCCACGCGACGCTCTCGCTGGTGACCTTCGGGATGCTGGCGCTGCTCGTCCTGCCCGCGGTGCGCCGCCGCGCGCGGCCGTGGGTCGTGGCCGCGGCGTTGCTGCTGACCCTCGCCGTGGGCTTCACCCGGCTGGCCCTCGGTGTCCACTTCGTCACCGACGTCCTCGCCGGGTGGTTCCTGGGGGCGGGGCTGCTGGCGGTCACGACGGCGGCCTTCCGCGGCTGGCAGCACGACCACCGCCGGCGGACGGCGGCGGCGCCGGACCCCCTGGACGTCGACCCCCACGAGGTGCCGCACCTGGCCACCTCCGGCCAGTCCGCGCTACCGGACGGTCGTCGCACGGCGCTCCGGCTGATGGGCGCTGCCACCGCGCTCTCCCTGGTGCTGATCGCGCTGGGGCTGCTGGTCACCGCGGTGCTCGGCGACAGCCCCCTCGGCCGGTTCGACCGGGAGGTCGTCCGCACCGTCGTCGAGCTGCGCACCCCCACCTGGACCGACGTCGCCACCACGGTCGAGCGGCTGGCGGGGACACCCGCGTTCATCGCGGTGTCCCTCACCCTCGCCGTCGTGTCGCTCGCGATCACCGGCAGCCGGCGGCCGGTGCTCTTCGTCCTCGTCACCGTGCTCGGGGAGCTCGGCATCTACTTCGTCGTCTCGCGCACCGTGGAACGCGCCCGGCCGCCGGTGGCCGACCTGACGTCGGGTCTGGTGACCCAGGCGAGCTGGCCGTCGGGCCACGTGGCCGCCGCGGTGGCGCTCTACGGGGCACTTGCCGCGCTCGTCATCACCCTCGGCCGCGGCCGGTGGCGGTGGGCGGCGCTCGCCGTGCCCGTCCTGGTGGCCCCGGCGGTCGCGCTGGCCCGCATCTACACCGCGGCGCACTACCCGACCGACGTGCTCGCCGGGCTGGTCCTCGGCACCGTGTGGGTGCTGGTGTGCTGCCGCCTGCTCCTGCGCGGGGTGGCGGACGAGGTGCGCTACCCCCGGTCCCGGATGGCCGGTGAGCCGGCGGGCCGCTCGGTCGCCGTCACGGAACCGCGAGGCGGCTTGACCCTGTCGCGCTCCGGTCCGGGGTAGAGCCGTCCACCACGCCGGGCATCCACCGCGGGCCCTCCCCGCATCCGCCGACGTGGCTCGGCCCCGCAGGCGTCCGGCGACGCCAAAGCCGGTTGTGCACGACCGGATCGTCATCACATCGACACACCTCCCCTGGCGGTCCCGGGGTACTCCTGCCGCATGACCGACGTGACCTCCTTCGACGGCACCCGCCTGGCCCTCCACTCCTGGGGAGCCGAGGACGCCCCCCTCCTGGTCCTCGTGCACGGGTTGGGGATGTCGACCGACTCCTGGGGGGAGGTGCCCGAGCGGCTCGCCGCGCGCTACCGCGTCGTCGGGTACGACCTGCGCGGGCACGCGCAGAGCGGGGACGCGCGCTCGGGAAGCTACGGCCTCGCCGCGCACGCCCAGGACCTCTCCGCGGTGCTCGGCGCCGTCGTGCCCGAGGGGGGCGCCGCGGTGGTCGTGGCGCACAGCCTCGGTGGCGGCATCCTGCTTTCCCACGTGGACCGCTCCGGTGACGAACGCATCGGCGGGGTGGTGTTCGTCGGCTCGGGTGGCTCGGGCGTGACCGCTCCCGGGTTCCCGGCGCGGCGCCTCCCCCGGCGGGCACAGGCACAGCTGCGGTCGACCTGGTTCTCGCTGCTGCGCACCGGCGCGCGGCTGGGCCGGCGGATCCGGCCGGTGCGCACCGTGTCCGACCGGGCCATCCGGCGCTTCGCCTTCGCCCCGGGCGAGCCGGTCGAGCTCGTCGAGCGGGTCCGTGACGACTTCCTGAGCACCCGGCCGCTCGCGCTGGCCGGCACCACCCTGGCCAGCCTCTCGCACAACGGCGTGGAGCTGGCGCCGTCCCTGCGGGTGCCCACGCTCCTGGTGCACGGCAGCCGGGACCCCGAGGTCCCCCAGGATGAGATCGACGAACTGCTGTCCGAGCTGCCCGACGGCGAGCTCGTCACGGTCCCCGGCGCCGGCCACATGCTCCCCCTGACCAACCCCGACGTCGTGGTCGACCAGGTGTCCCGGTGGGCCCAGCGGGTCGCCGGTCGCCAGGACGCGGCGGCTCAGCCGTCGACGGCCACCTCGATCACCGGGTAGCCGGCGGCACCGTCCGGCGCGACCGGGGCCCGCTGGTCGGTCTGCACCTCACCGCCTCCGTCGGTCGCCCGGGCGGCGATGCGGTGCCGGCCGGGCGTCGCGTCCCACGGCAGGTACCACTGCCGCCAGCAGTCGACGTCGAGCGACTCGGCGAGCTCGGCCTGCTGCCAGGGCCCGTCGTCGATCCGGACCTCGACCCGCTCGATCCCACGGGTCGGTGCCCAGGCGACACCGGCGATCGGCCGCCGCCCGGGCTCCACCGCGGCACCGGAGCGTGGCACGTCGATGCGCGCCTGCGTCTTGACCGGCCCCTCCTTGGCCCAGCCGCGGGGGATCCAGTAGCCGTCGACGCCCCAGTCGGTGAGCTCGATGGCCGAGAGCCACTTGGTCGCCGACACGTAGCCGTAGAGGCCGGGCACCACGAGCCGGGCGGGGAAGCCGTGCTCGGCGGGCAGCGGCTCGCCGTTCATGGCGACGGCGACCATGGCCTCCTCGACGTCGAGGGCGGTGAGCACCGGGAAGCCCGCGGTGAAGCCGTCGACGGAGCGGCCGACGAGCTGGGTGGCCCCCTGCTGCAGACCGGCCCGGTCCAGCAGCGCCCGGAGCGGAACGCCCTGCCAGCGGGCGTTGCCGACGAGGTCCCCGCCCACCTCGTTGGAGACGCAGACCAGCGTCACGTCGGCCTCGATCTGCGGGAGCGCCATCAGCTCGGCGTAGGTCAGGCTGAACGGCCGGTCGACCATCCCGCGGATCTCCAGCCGCCAGTCGTCGGGGTCGACGGTGGGCACGCGCAGCGCCGTGTCGATCCGGTAGAACTCCGCGTTCGGGGTGAAGAGCGGGGTGAGCCCCGGGATCTCCAGGTCCGCCTCGGCGGGAACCGGCCCGGCCGGCCGCGCCGGCACGGGGAGCCGGATGGCGGCGCGCAGGCTGTCGAGGCGCTCGCGCCCGGACAGCAGGTAGCCGCCGACGCCGGCGAGGACGCCGAGCAGGGTGGCGCCGCCGGTGACGGCCAGGAAGCGACGGCGGTCGAGCGAGCTGAGGACCGGTGCGCCGTCTGCGCCGGCTCTCGGCTCCGCGAGCAGTGCCCGGCTGGGCAGCGCCCGCAGCAGCACGTAGAGCACGGCGACGCCGGCGGCGGCGCCGATCGCGCCGACGAGCGCGCTGAGGAGCCCCGGGGTGCGGTCGTCGGTCAGTGCGACCACGACGCCCAGGGCCGCGAACAGGGCGATGCCGCCGGCGGCCAGGGCGAACCGCCGCCGGGCGAGCAGCCCCAGGCCGGCCCCGAGGAGTGCGGACACGACCAGGATGCCCCCGATCAGCACCGGCTTGTCCGCCGTGCCGAGGGTGGCGATGGCCCACTGCTCCAGCCACCCGGGCACGCTGTCGATGACCGTGTCGCCCACCGCGATGATCAGCGAGGGCGCCCGGGGGATCGCCCCCGCGGCCAGTTCCTCCACGCCGAGCGCGACGGCGACCGCGGCCAGGCCGGCCGCTGCGGCGCCGCCGCGGCTCGACGGCCGGGTGCCACCCGGGGCTCCTGCTGCGCGCGCCGCGTCGTCCACCACCCCCGCCCGATGTCCCGGTTGCCGTCACCGGACACCGCCGTGGCCGAGATCGACGCCGAACCGTCACGAACCCTCAGCCCGGGGTCGTTGCGGTCCCGTGACGCCCGGTATCGCCGGGACAGGGGCGGGTAGTCCCGGCGCCGGCGCGTCCCGCCCCCATCGGCCGGCACGGTCCACGGAGCCGGGAGGCCGCGAGAACGAGGAGGGGACGCCAGGTGAAACGGTGGCTGACCTGGACGGCGCTCGCGGTGACCGGTCTGCTCCTCACCCTCCTCGCGTACGGCACGTTCGTCGAGCCGCGGCTGATCCTCGACACCGAACGCGAGGACGTGGCGCTCCCGCGGCTCGGCCACGAGTGGACCGGCACCGAGGTGGCGCTCGTCGCCGACCTGCAGATCGGCATGTGGCTGGCCAACGTCGGCATGGTGGAGCGCGCCGTCGACCGGATCGTCGAGGAGCAGCCGGACGTCGTCCTGCTCGGCGGAGACTTCATCTACGGCGAGGACAGCCCTCCGGGGCCGAGGTGGACGCGGTCATGGAGATCCTCGCCCCGCTCGTGGACGCCGGGATCCCGACCTACGCGGTCCTCGGCAACCACGACTACCACGCCGGCGGAGCCGACGAGATGACCCGCGCCCTGGAGGACGCCGGCATCCCGGTGCTGAAGAACGAGGCGCTGACGATCCCCGGGCCCGACGGCGCCCAGCCGCTGTACCTGGTGGGCATCGGCCCGGTGCGACCCGGTCTCGCCGATGCCGAGGCGGCCCTGGCCGGGGTTCCGGAGGATGCGGCGCGGCTGGTGCTGATGCACAACCCGCTGAGCTTTCCCGAGCTGCCGGCGGGCTCCGCTCCGCTGGCCGTGGCCGGGCACACCCACTGCGGCCAGATCGCCCCGCCCTTCTCCGACCACTGGTCCTGGTTGGAGGTGACCGCGGAGGAGAAGATCGTGGCCGACGCGTGGGGAAGGCAGGGCTACGGGGCGGAGGGCAACCGCCTCTTCGTCACGTGCGGGCTCGGCTTCAGCGTCGTACCGGTGCGGATCAACGCGCCCCCGCAGGTGGTCTTCTTCGACCTCCGGCGGGAGGAGGGCTGAGTCCGCACTGCCCCGCGCCATCGGCACGTCCCGCAGCGGATCAGGGACGGCGGCCGGCGAGCCCGATCGCTCCCCAGCCGCGCAGCGGCCGGCCGACGACGTCGGACGCCACCTCCAGGGCCCGCCTCCGCAGGCTCCGCGCGCGCCACTGCACCGGGTCGACGCGCTCGCTGCGGCCCACGTCCTCGTCGAAGTGCACATCCAGCAGGGCGGCCACCGACGGATCGTCGGCCACCAGGCACACCTGCTCGTTCAGCGCGAGGGACCGGGTGTCGAGGTTCGCCGTGCCCAGCATCGCGACCGCGCCGTCGACCGTGACGACCTTCGCGTGCAGCAGCGACGGCTGGTACCGCCAGATCTCGACCCCGGCGTCGAGCAGCGGCTGGAAGTCCAGCTCCCCCTGCAGGTGTACCGACGGCCGCTCGACGCGGGGTCCGGCGACCAGCACCTGCACGTGGACGCCCCGCTCGGCGGTGGCGACCACCAGCCCGCGGAGCCAGCGCGGCAGCCGGATGTAGGGGGTGGTGACACGGACGCGCCGGCGCGCCGACCGCAGCAGCGCGGCGACGGCCACGGCGGCCTCGCTCCAGCCCGGCTGGGACGGCGGCCGGATGACCTGGACCGCCGTGCCGCCTGCCGGGGCGAGCTCGGGGAACCGGTCGTCGTCGGACACCAGCCCCCCGGGGAGCCGGACCTGGGCCTGCATCCACGTCTGGAGGAACGCCGACCGCAGACCCGCGACCGCGGGGCCCTCGACGCGGACGGCGGTGTCCCGCCAGCTCCCCGGGTGCCGCCCGTCCCCGGTCCACGTCGTGTCCACCCCGGTGCCGCCGGTGAACGCCACCGTCTCGTCGCAGAGCAGCACCCGCCGGTGCGTGCGCAGGTTGAAGACGCTGACGCGTGCGGTGTGGAGCGGCCGGTAGAAGAAGACGGTGCACCCGGCCTCCCGCAGCACCCGGAGGTCGGCCCGGTCGATGTGCTTGGCCCCGTAACCGTCGAGCATGATCCGCACCCGGACGCCGTCCCGGGCCCGGTCGGCGAGCGCCCCGGCCATCTGGTGGGAGATCTCACCGCCGCGCCAGGAGAACCACAGGAGGTCGACGGTCCGCCGCGCCGCGGCGATGGCCGCCAGCAGCGCCGGGAACGTCTCGTCGCCGTCCTTCAGGATGTCGACCCGGTTCCCCTCGGTGAACGGAACGCCGACCAGCGCCTCGAGCACCCGCCGGGGGCTCGCCTCCGTGGCGGCGCTCGCGGCCCGACGGCCGCGCTCCCCCGATCGCACCCCGGCCGGGGCCACCCCGTCCACCGCACGTCCGGCAGGCACGCAACGCTCCTCTCGATCCGCACGTCGGTCGCCGACGGGGTGTCCGGGAACGCTGCGGCTGAACCGCGCCCCCGGGGACCGTCAACGGATCGACACCGTCAGGCGCGGGAGCTACCCGCGCCCCGCCGCGACGGCGACCGCCCGCAGACGCTCGTCGAGGAGGTGGTCGACCATCCGTGACCGGCTGTCGATCGTGACCAGCAACGTGGCCTCCAGATCGGCGAGCTCCTCCTGACGCCGCCGCACCTCGGCGAGTTCGCGTTCCGCGTCCCGCCGGATGCCGCGGCAGCAGTGCAGGTCCCCGTCGATGGCGGCGATGCTCCTGGTGGAGGGTGGGGACCCGACGGGGCGCGACAGGACGGGCTGGGACATGGCTTCCTCCGGCGGTACGGGCGGCGACTGCATCGGGTGGCGCGTCGTCGGATTGCCCTCCCGGGTGCCGGCCGGCACGGGCGTCGCCCCGTCTGACACAGAGCTGCAAGGCGATCGCAACAGAGCCGGCGGGGGTGGTCCGAGGAGGAGGGCTCGGCGGCCGTCCCCGCGGGCCGCGTCGACGTGCGGCACCAGCAGCCAGGACGGCTGATCAGCCCGCTCGACCGGCCGCCAGCGCCCTGGTGGCCGAAGATGCGCACGTGCCCGGCGCCCGGTGCCGGGGCGAGAACCGCGGGACGGGCACCCATGGATCGGAGGACGCACGGTGCGGACGGGATGGCTTCGGTGAGACGGTGGTCGAGACGAGGGTCGGGCGAGATGCCGAGGAACCCTCCCGACGCGCCCGCGGTCCCGGCCGACGCGCGGGCGGGCAGCGGTCACGTCCCCGCCGCGCTGCCCACCGCACCGGCGTGGGCGGTGCGGACCCTCGTCATCAGCGCTGCCCTGCTCGCGCTGGCCGGGATCGGCTGGCTGCTGTTCTGGTTCCTGCTGCGGCTGCCGCTCCTGACGGTGGCCATCGCCGTCGCACTGCTGCTGACCGCCATCGTGGAACCGATCGCCCGGTGGCTCTGCCGGGGACTCCCCCGTGCGCTCGCCGCGCTGCTGTCGGTCCTGTTCCTGCTGGGCGTCCTGGTCGGCGTCGGCTTCCTCATCGGGTTCCGTGCCGCCGACCAGCTGCGGAACCTCACCCGGCCGCTGGCCGCGGGGATCGACCGCATCCGGGTCTGGCTGATCGAAGGGCCGCTGGGCCTGGATCCCCAGCAGGTCACCGAGGCCCGCAACGCCGTGGTGGACCGCATCTACCAGTTCGCGCCCGAACCGACGGCCGCGGCCAGCATGGCGCTCTACGGCCTGGCCGCCGTCCTCCTGGTGCTCTTCCTGACGTTCTTCCTGCTCAAGGACGGCGCATCGATGTGGGCCTGGGCGCTGCGGCTCGCCCCCGACCGGCGGCGCGCCCAGATCGACGGCGCGGGGCGTTCGGCGTGGACGGTGCTGTCGCAGTACGTGCGCGGGATCATCATCGTGGCGCTCATCGACGCGGTGGGCATCGGTGCCGCGCTGCTGGTCCTGGGCGTCCCGCTGTGGGCGTCCCTGACCCTGCTGACCTTCATCGGCGCCTTCGTCCCGCTGTTCGGGGCGACGGTGAGCGGGGCCGTGGCGGTGCTCGTCACCCTCGTGACCAACGGCTTCGCCGACGCCGTGATCGTGCTGATCGCCGTCCTGGTGGTGCAGCAGGTCGAGGGGAACATCCTGCAACCGATCATCGTCGGGCGGACGCTCCGGCTGCACCCCGCCGTCATCCTCGTCGCGGTGACCGCGGGCACGATGCTGTGGGGGCTGCCCGGTGCGCTGCTGGCCGTTCCGCTGGTGGCCGTCGCCTACCGGGTCCTCGGTTACCTGCGCGAGCACCCGGTCGCACCCCCGGCTCCCCCACCGGCCGCCCTCCCCCGGCAGCCGGCGTCGGGCGCTCGCTGATCTCGCCGGCGGGCGCCGGGCGCTTCAGCCGGCGGGCTGCGGCACGGCCTCGACGTCCCGCGCCGCGATGGCGATCTCGCCCCCGAGGTCGGTGAAGAAGGCCTCGGGGTCGTCGATCAGCACGTCGGCGGCGATGCCGAAGACGGCCTCGAAGCGGTCTCGGGAGACCCGGCCGACCGTGCCGGTCACCCGCTGGACGTCTCCCACCTCCAGGTCGCCCGGCGGGGTGGCCGTGATCACGCCGACGGTGTTGCCCGCCCCGTCGGCGAGCCGGAAGGCCGCCCCCACCTCGCTGACGGCGACGATGTCGGAGACCTCGGCCACCACGGTGACGTCCCGACCGATCAGGGCTGCCGGATCCTGGAACACGCCGGCGGGGTCCTCGACCGGCCGCGGTGGCGCCTCCGTTCCGGGCGTCGCGCCGTCGCCGGAGTCCGCGCCGCCGTCGTCGGACGGTGGCGGAGTCGGCTCCGACGACGGGCGCGACCGCTCCTCCAGCGCCCTGACGCGCTCGCGGAGGGCGGTGATGTCGTCCCGCAGCTCCTCCAGCTCCTCCGCGGCTCCCGGGTCGGTCGACGGCTCCGGCGCCTCGTTCCCGCAGCCGGTCAAGCCCCCCACCGCCAGGGCGAGGGTCAGCACGGTCCCGGGGACGACCGCTCTCCTCCCGGGCCGCGTTCCCTGGTGGCTGCGCATGCCTCCTCCTTCCCCTCGGCCGGTGTGCCGACGCCGCTCGGACCGGCTGCCGGCCACCCACCAGCCTGCACCCCTGGAGCGGACCGGGCCCAGCCTCCGTTACCCGTTCGACACGACGCCCGGAGAACCGGTGGCGCGGGCGGGTGAGAACGCTCGCGGTGCCGGTGGTCCTTCTGCCAGGGTCGGGGCATGGCACGACGAGGCGCGAGTCAGCTGGTCGAGGAGCTGGGAACCCTCCTCCTGGGGGCCCCGCTGCCCCTGTCGGTGCGCTGCTGGGACGGCTCCGAGACCGTCGTCGACGGAGCACCCACGCTGGTCGTGCGCCACCGACGTGCCCTGCGCCGCCTCGTCCACGCGCCGGGCGAGCTCGGGCTCGCCCGGGCCTACGTCAGCGGCGACCTCGACGTCGAGGGCGACCTCTACGCCGTGCTGAGCTTTCCCGACGACCTGCCCGCCCGGCCGGAGCTGCGCCTGGACCGGCGGGCGCTGGCCCGGCTGGCCGGCCCGCTGCTCCGGCTCGGGGTGCTGGGACCGCCGCCCGCGCCGCCGGCAGAAGAGTCCCGCGTGCGCGGCATCCGTCACTCGCTGTCGCGGGACCGGAAGGCGATCAGCCACCACTACGACGTCGGCAACGACTTCTACCGCCTGCTGCTGGGGCCTTCGCTGGTCTACAGCTGCGCCTACTTCCCCGACCCCGGTGCGACGCTGGAGGAGGCGCAGGAGGCGAAGCTCGACCTGGTCTGCCGCAAGCTCGGGCTCGAGCCGGGCATGCGGCTGCTCGACGTCGGCTGCGGCTGGGGCTCGCTCGCCCTGCACGCGGCGTCCCGCTACGGCGTCTCGGTGGTCGCCGTGACGATCTCCGAGGCCCAGGCCGACCTGGCCCGCCGGCGGATCGCCGACGCCGGGCTCGCCGACCGCGTCGAGGTCCGGCTGCAGGACTACCGCGAGGTCGCCGACGGGCCGTTCGACGCGATCGCCTCGGTCGGGATGGCCGAGCACGTGGGCCGCGCCCAGCTGCCGGCGTACGCGTCCGGGCTGCACGAGCTGCTGCGCCCCGGCGGCCGGCTGCTCAACCACGCGATCGCGCGCGGCCCCGCGGCCGGCCCCGACCGCCCCGACCCGGGCTCGTTCCTCACGCGGTACGTCTTTCCCGACGGGGAGCTCCAGCCGCTGGCCACGCACGTCCAGGTGCTGGAGGAGGCCGGCTTCGAGGTGTGCGACGTCGAGGCGCTGCGCCGGCACTACGCGCTCACCTGCCGGGCCTGGGTGCGCAACCTCGAGGACCACTGGGACGAGGCCGTCCGGCTCGCCTCCCCCGGCCGGGCCCGGGTGTGGCGGCTGTACCTCGCGGGCTCGGCCCTGGCCTTCGAACGGCACCGCGTCGGGGTGAACCAGGTGCTGGCGGTGAAACCGGGCGGGGAGAACCGGCTCCCGCTGCGCCGCCCGGACTGGGCCGGGGCCACGGTGCCACCCGCCGGGAACGACGCGGGCTCGTGACCGGGAACCGTCGCGCCGACCACCCCTCCGGCCCTGCCCGCGCGTGCGGGGAGACGACCCCGGACCGGTCGACGGGGACGCGGCACGCACGACGACCGGGGTCGCCCGTAGCGTGAGGGCATGAGTCGCGCGCACCCTGAGCTCCGCCTCCCCCCTCCGCTGCCCGAAGGCGGCCTGCGGGTCGTGGCCCTGGGTGGTCTCGGGGAGATCGGTCGCAACATGACCGTGCTGGAGCACGCCGGCCGGCTGCTGATCGTCGACTGCGGAGTGCTGTTCCCCGAGGAGCACCAGCCCGGGGTCGACGTGATCCTCCCCGACTTCACCGCCATCCGGGACCGCCTCGACGAGGTGGAGGCGATCGTGCTGACCCACGGTCACGAGGACCACATCGGCGGTGTCCCCTACCTGCTGCGCGAGCGTCCCGACATCCCCCTGGTCGGCTCCCGCCTCACCCTGGCGTTCATCGAGGCCAAGCTGAAGGAGCACCGGGTCCGGCCGGTCACCCGCCAGGTGCGCGAGGGGGACCGGGCCTCGTTCGGGCCCTTCGACTGCGAGTTCGTCGCCGTCAACCACTCCATCCCGGACAGCCTCGCCGTGGCGGTCCGCACCGGCGCCGGCCTGGTCCTGCACACCGGTGACTTCAAGATGGACCAGTTCCCGCTCGACCGGCGGATCACCGACCTGCGCGCGTTCGCCCGGCTCGGCGAGGAGGGCGTGGACCTCTTCCTCACCGACTCCACCAACGCCGACGTGCCGGGCTTCACGACGTCCGAGGCCGAGCTCACCCCGGCGATGGAGACGGTGTTCCGGACCGCGCCCCGGCGGGTGATCGTCTCCAGCTTCGCCAGCCACGTGCACCGCATCCAGCAGGTCCTGGACGCCGCCCACGCCCACGGCCGCAAGGTCGCCTTCGTCGGCCGCTCCATGGTCCGCAACATGGGCATCGCCAAGGACCTCGGCTACCTCACCGTGCCGCCCGGCCTGCTGGTCGACATGAAGGAGCTCGAGAAGCTCCCCCCGGAGAAGGTGTGCCTGGTCTGCACCGGGTCGCAGGGCGAGCCGATGGCGGCGCTGTCCCGCATGGCCAACCGCGACCACGTCATCCGGATCACCGAGGGCGACACGGTGCTGCTGGCCAGCTCGCTCATCCCCGGCAACGAGAACGCCGTCTACCGCGTCATCAACGAGCTCACCCGGTGGGGCGCCAACGTCGTGCACAAGGGCAACGCCAAGGTGCACGTCTCCGGGCACGCCAGCGCGGGCGAGCTCTCCTACGTCTACAACCTCGTGCGGCCGCGCAACGTCATGCCGGTGCACGGCGAGTGGCGGCACCTCAAGGCCAACGGCGACATCGCGGTGCGGACCGGGGTCCACCCGCGGGGCGTGGTCATCGCCGAGGACGGCGTCGCCGTCGACCTGCTCGACGGCAAGGTGCGCATCACCGGGAAGGTGCCCGCCGGCAACGTCTACGTCGACGGCGCCACCGTCGGAGGCGCCACGGAGGCCCACCTGCGCGACCGGCGCACGCTGGCCCAGGAGGGCGTCATCACCGTCGTGGCCATCGTGGACGCCGACACCGGCGCGCTGGCCGAGGAGCCGGACTTCCTGGCCCGAGGCTTCGTGCACGACGAGACGACGTTCGACGAGGTCGTGCCCCTGATCGAGAAGGCGCTGGCCAAGGCGGCCGAGGAGGGGGTCGGCGGAGCCGTGCAGCTGGAACAGCTGATCGCGCGGGCCGTCGGCCGGTGGGCGGACCGGAGCTACCGGCGCAGCCCGCTGATCATCCCGATCGTCATCGACGCCTGAGCAGGAGGTCAGCCCCGGCGTCAGCACACGGAGGCCGAGGAATGGCAGCTCGGTCACGCCCGCAGCCGGGCGCCGCGCCGGCGCCCTGGGAGGACCGGGTCCTCGGCCTGCTGCTCGGGGGCGCCGTCGGGGACGCCGTCGGTGCCCGGTTCGAAGGCTCAGCCCGGGTGCCGGCCGACGAACTCCACCGGTCGCTCACCTCCGACGGGGTGCTGCGCTGGACCGACGACACGGCCCTGCAGGTGGCGCTCGCCGATCACCTCGCGGATCTCGGTCCGGACGACCTCGACCAGGACGCCCTGGCGCTGGCCTTCGCCCGGACCTGGGATCGGGAACCGTGGCGCGGATACGGGGGCAACCCCCCGCGGATCTTCGCCGCCGCGCTGGCCGGTCGGGACTGGCGCCCGGTGGCCCGGGAGTCGTTCGACGGCTCCGGCTCGCTGGGCAACGGCGGCGCGATGCGGGCCGCGCCGGTGGGCACGCTGAGCGGCGGACCGGCGCGGGTGGCGGAGGTGGCGAGGCGGAGCGCGGAGATCACCCACGCCCATCCCGTCGGGCGGGACGGTGCCGTCGCGATCGCGGTGACGGTCCACCACCTGCTCGCCGCTCCCCGGGGAGCGCCACCGCCGGTCGACGAGGTGCTGGCGGCGTGCCGCCGGCACCTCGCGACCGCTGAGCTGGAAGGCGCCGTGGCCGCGGCCGCATCGGCTGCCCGGGCGACCGGGCCCGAGCAGGCGGCGGCGACGACCGGGAACGGCATCACGGCCCACGAGGCGGTGGGGGCCGCTCTGTGCGCCGCACTCCCCCGGCTCGAGGACCCGGTGGCTGCCGTCACCTTCGCCGTGCGGATGGGTGGGGACACCGACACCATCGCGGCGATGGCCGGATCGATCGCCGGCGCCTTCGCCGGCGCCCGGGCGATGCCGGAGCACCTGCTCGCCCGGCTGGAGGGCCGGGAACGGATCGAATCGGTGGCCCACCGGCTCGCCACCCGAACCCGGGGGCCCGTCGATCCGGGCTGAGCGCTCCCGACGTCGGCGACGACCTCCTGCGCCCCAGGGGGCAGCGGTCACCCACCCGTCCGCGCGCACGCGCACGATGTCCGGGTCGGCAGCGTCGGCCGCCGCCACAACCGACCACGGGCCGGGTCAGGAACCGCGCCGCATGCGGTGTCGGGTCCGCGCCGGCGCGGAGGCCGGCAGCGAGGCGATGATGTCGGCGAGGCTGCAGGACGCGAGGCTCTCCCGCCACGCGGAGTGGGCCTCGGCCATCTTCACCGCGAGGACGCAGGCGCGGGCACACTCCTCGGGGGGCAGAGCCCCGGTCCCGCGCCGTCGGATCTCCCGGCAGACGTACGGGGAGACCGCTCCGTCGACGGCCTCGACGACGTCGAGCAAGGTGATCTGCTCCGCCGGTCTCGCCAGCTCGAACCCACCCCGGGGGCCGGTGCTCGCGCGCAGGACGCCCGCCTTGACCAGCGACTGGAGCTGCTTGGCCAGCGAGGCCGGCGGGAGGTCGTAGTACTCGGCCAGTTGCGCGGCCGTCGCGGAGGCGCCCCGCTCGAGCTGCGCGAGCGTCGTCGCGCAGTGCAGGAGCCATTCCGTGCTCGCCGGCAGCCTCACGGGGGGAGCGTAACAGGACATTGCGGAGATGTTTCCTCCGAGATAGGGTCCCGCCGAGCCCGGAGAACGAGGGAGGAATCATGCGGGTCGCGGTTGCCGGCGCCACGGGCAACATCGGCGCCAGGGTCGTGAGGGTGCTGGAGGACGCCGGCCACGAGGCCGTCCGCGTCAGTCGGTCGTCCGGGGTCGACCTGCTCACCGGCGAGGGCCTCGACGAGGCCCTGACCGGGGTGCAGGCCGTCGTGGACGTCACCAACTCGGCAGCCACCGAGGTGGACGAAGCGCTCACCTACTTCGGCTCGGCCACCCGCAATCTCCTGGCGGCCGAGGATCGCGCCGGTGTGCGACACCACGTGCTGCTCTCGATCGCCGGCCTGCACCGCGTCCAGGGGAACGCCCACTACGCAGGCAAGCGACTCCAGGAGCGCCTCGTGGAGGAAGGTCCCGTGCCGTGGACGATCGTGCCGGCGACCCAGTTCCACGACTTCCCGGCCATGGTCGCCGGCTGGACGGAGAAGGACGGGGACGCCACCGTGGCACCGCTCCTGCTGCAGCCCGTGGCACCCGACGACGTGGCGAGCATCCTCGTGGAGCTGGCGGTCGGTGAGCCGAAGGGACGTTACGTCGACGTCGCCGGACCGGAACCACAGGACCTGGTCGACATGGTCCGCCGCACTAACGACGCGCTGGGCCGTCAGGTGAAGCTCCGCCCCAGCTGGTCGACGGTGTTCGGCCCCGAGATGGCCGGCGAGGTGCTCCTCCCCGCGGACGGCGCGCGCATCGCACCCACGACCTTCGACGACTGGCTCGCCGCGCAGCGGTGATCCAGCCGGTCAGACCGGACGACCGCGCCTGCCTGGTCGTCCGATCACGTCCACGCCGTGGTCGAGCGCCGCGGCAGGTAGCCGGAGGCCGGACATGCATCCCCGTGCTCAGCGCATCGCTCTGTGCCTGGTCGTGGCCGCGGTCGCGCCGTACACGGCGCTGAAGATCCTGTGGCTCACCGGCAGCACGGTCGGAGTGGAGAGCTCCGCCGGGGCAGCAGAGCTCCACAGCACCCGCGTGGTCGTCGGCAACGTCGTCACCATCCTGCTCGAGATGATGGCCGTCGGTTTGGCGATCGCGCTGGTCCGTCCGTGGGGGCGGCGCGTCCCCGGGTGGATCGTGGTGGCGCTCGCGGGCGGAGCGACCGGCCTGCTGGCTCCGATCCTCGTCGGGCTCCCCCTGGGCGGTGCGCTGCAGGTGGTGGGGACAGGCGAGCTGCACACCGACGGGATGGACCATCTGAGCCCGTGGGTGTTCGCGCTGACGTACGGCGGATTCGGCCTGCTCGCCATCGGCATCGCAGTCCTCGCCTGGTGTTACACCCTCGGTCGGTGGGGGCGCGTTCTCAGCTACCCCCCGCCTCGTCCGCGAGGCTGGGCCATCGCCGTCGGTGCCCTGAGCATGGTGCCCTTCGGTATGGCCATGACCTGCTGGGGTCTGTTCGGCCCCGGGGCGAGCGGTCCCCGAGGCATGGATGCCCTGTCCCAGCGGACCGTCCTCGCCGTGACCGGACTGCTCGCGCTGGTCGGGTGGGTGGTTCCGCTCGTGAGGCGAGGAGCTCTCCGACCCCGCACCGCCTGGGTGCTCACGTGGGTGGGATGCACGACCGCCGCGCTGCAGGCTCCGACCCAGGTGCTGCTCGCCCACCAGGGTGATCCGGGCCCAGCGATGATCCTGATGGCGCTCGTGACGCTCACGGGAAGCGTGGCGTACGGACTCGCCGTCGTGCACGAGCGTCTCGCGGAGATCAGCCTGGAGACGGGTCTCCGGAGGAGAGCCCCCTGACATGCGGGGCTTCCGGCTGGCCCAGCTGCCTGGACGACGGTGGCACCGCCTGACCGGGACTGACGTCCCCGGGCAGCACACCTAGTCCGGCAGGGCGATGGGGCCGATCTCGGCGAACACGTCGCCGGGGCCCGGGTTCTGCTCGTGGGTGCCGCCGCCGAAGTGCCGCATGATGCCCCAGACCGCGTTGAGGGAGGTCTGCACCGCGCCCTCGACCCAGGCCGGCGTCCACGACACGTCGTCACCCGCCAGGAAGATCCCTCGCTGCTCGGGCGGGAGGTCGTCCTGCACGAAGTGCGCGTACATCCGCTGGTTGTACCGGTAGTGCCCGGGCAGGGCGCCCTTGAAGGCGCCGAGGAAGTTCGCGTCCGCCTCCCACGAGACGGTGATGGGGTCACCGATGATGTGCTGGGCGATGTCGACGTCGGGGTAGATCTTCCTCAGCGCGCCGAGCGCGAGGCGCACCCGCTGGTCCACCGGGTAGGGCAGCATCTTCAGCGCGTCGCTCATCCACGAGTACGTCAGGCAGATGACGCCGGGCTGGTCGTCGCCGTGGTCGAACAGGTACGTGCCGCGGGTCAGCCGGTCGGTGAGCGTCATGCTCATGACGTCGCGGCCGGTCCTCGGATCCTTGTCCTTCCAGAAGGGCCGGTCGACCATCACGAAGGTCTTCGACGACTGCATGTACCGGGTGCGGTCCAGCGCCGTCCACATCTTCTGGGAGAAGAGGCTCTCGTCGCAGTCGATCTGCGTCGTCAGCAGCCAGCTCTGGCAGGTGACGAGCACCGCGGGGTAGCGGCGGACGTGGCCCCAGGCGTCCGTGACGGCGAAGCGCCCGTCCGCGTCCCGGGCGATCGCGGCGACGCCGGCGCGCGGCCCGCCGGAGTGCAGCTCCGCCAGCGTCGTCCCGGCCGGCCAGTGGGCGAGCTGGGACGGCGCGTGGTTCCACAGCCCCCACGGCACCTGCTCCACGCCACCCACGACGAAGCGCTGGTCCTCGTCGCAGTTCGTCATCACGACGCGGAAGATCTCGAGCATCGAGTTCGGGAAGTCGGAGTCCCACCCGCCGGTGCCGAACCCCACCTGCCCGAAGACCTCCCGGTGGTGGAAAGACAGCCGGGAGAACGCCTCGGAGCTCGCGATGAAGTCGTAGAAGGTGCGGTCGTCCCACTGCGGCACGAGCTCGTCCCAGAGCGACTTCAGCTTCGTGACGTCGCGCGCCCGGATCGCGTCCTGGATCTCGTCGAACCCCACGGTCCCGAGAGCGTCGGCCCACGCCGCCGCGACCTCCCGGAACAGCGGCGGCAGCGCCTCGGACGACTCGGCGTAGTGCGTCTCGCCCTCGATGTCGATGACCGTGCTGCCCGACGCCGACGTCAGCGGGTTGGGGAACGGCCTGGTCTCCAGGCCGAGCAGGTCGACGTAGCGGTAGAAGGCGGTCGACGACACGGGGAACCGCATGCCGCCCAGCTCGGCGACGATCTCCGCGGGGGCGCCCTCGAACCGCGCCGACCGCAGCCGGCCGCCCATCTGCGACGACTCGTAGAGGACCGGCTTGAGCCCGAGCTTCATGAGCTCGTAGGCGGCGACCAGACCGGAGATCCCCGCACCGACGATGGCGACCTCCTCGCCGTGCCGCTCGGGTGGGATCTCGCCGATGCCGACCGGGTGCGTGATCCAGTCGTCGAACGCGAACGGGAAGTCCGGGCCGAAGATCGTGACCGGCGGCCGGTCCTCGTCGCGAGCGGCCTCACGGTCCGGCCCGATCGTCACGGCGTCCTCCTCCTCACCTGCACCGGCTGCTCGCGGCTGGTGTCCAGGCGCGCGGTGTCGCACCCTACGGGGGCGCCCGGTGCGGCCCGCCACGCTCAGGCGAGCAGGGCGGCCATCCGCTCGCGGAGCGCGGTCGCGGCCGAGTAGGGCCGGACCATCACGGTCAGCTCGGTGAGCACGCCGTCGCGGCCGCGCAGGACGTCCACGCCCTGGAGGACGCGGCCGCCGACCCTGGTGTCGAAGGCGAGGACGTGCCCGTCGTCGCCCGCGTAGGAGGCGGTGTAGCGGAAGTCCTCGAAGACCGACATGACGCCGGTGAGGATCGCGCGCAGCGGTCCGGTGCCGCGGTAGGGCTCGTGGACGATCGGCGACAGGAAGACGCAGTCGTCGGTGAACAGCCGCACCGCGGCATCGACGTCGCGGTTCTCGACGGCCGCCCGGAAGGCGGCGAAGGGGTCGGTCGGCACGGTCATCCCTCTCAGTCCATCGTCGCGGTGCGGACCCGCACCACCGCAGGCACCCTCCCACCAGCGCCTCGTCGGGGACCACCACACCGCGGTGGCGGCCCCCGACGAGGACGTCCGGCGACCGCCCGGAGCGGTGCCGGGCACCGGCGCGAGGTCTACGGCAGCACCTTGTCGATCTCCGGGGCAAGCAGCTCGCGAGCCCGCTCGGCGGTGATGACGTCGGCCGGGTCCGGCTCGATGACCTCTCGGGAGGCGCCGTCCTCGTACACGTGCTCGCCGATCATCCGGGCGCGCGCATCGTAGGGCCAGACGAAGGCAAGGGTGCGCTTGAGCAGGTACATCTCACCGGGGTCGTCCCCGGGCCGCACGTTCGAGAACGCGCTCTCCCCGAGCATGGGGGCGGGCACGAACCCGTAGAACTCGACCTCACCGGAGAACCCGTGGTCGTTGACCGCGAGGTCGTTCTCGCCCACCCACATCACCAGGGCGTTCGCCGCCGCGAGCGACTCGTAGAAGGCGGTGACCTCGGGCATTCCGTCGAGGATGATCGACTGCCCGCCCTCGTGGAGGCGGTAGTGGGGGTGCTCGACGGTCATGTCCGGCGCCAGCAGCTCCTTGTACCGGCCGGAGACCTCCAGCAACCCGTGCATCCGGTAGTTCTTCAGGATCGCCCGGTGGTGGGGGTTGTCGATGGTGGAGACGAGCTTCTCCAACTCGCGTGCATGGGCGGACAGCGCGTCCTCGTAGCGGCTCACTGGATCTCCTCGGGTGCAGCGGTCTAGGTGGGGGGGATCCTGGGCCGCGCCGCTCGCATCGGTCCATGACGCAGATGGGCCGCCATCGAAAGCGATCGGTTAACAGCGCAGGTCAGAACCGGCCTCGACGTGAGCTGGGCCACTACTGTGTCGGCAGGAGGAGTCACCGTGGACCTCAACCTGCACCTCGTGCGCCACCTCGTCGCCGTCGTCGACGACGGGCACTTCGGTCGTGCGGCCGAGCGGCTCTACCTCAGCGCGCCCGCGCTCAGCCAATCGGTGCGCAAGCTCGAGCGGGCGCTCGGCGTCCCGTTGCTGGACCGCTCCGCCCACCCGGTGCGCCCGACGCCGGCCGGGGAGGGCTTCCTGGCCGAGGCGCGGGAGGCACTCGCCGCCGCCGACCGGGCCGTCGCCGCCGTGATGGCCCACCGCCGCCGACAGGCAAGCACGCTACGGCTGGGCTTCATGACCGCGCCGGCGGGTTGGCGGATCCGTCAACTGCTCGACCAGCTGGCCCGCGAAGTGCCGGAGGTGTCCGTCGACCTCGTGGAACTTCCATGGGCCCAGCAAGTCAGCTCCGTACGAGAGGGCGTCGTCGACGCCTCGCTGGTGCGACTGCCGTTCTCGGATACCCGAGGCCTGCGCTTCGACCCGGTACACCTGGAGAAGCGGGTCGTGGCCCTCCCGGCCCTGCACCCGCTCGCAGTGCGCCCGGCCGTGGAACTCCGGGACCTCGACGGCGAACCCCATGTGACCGACGAGGACGCCGACCCCGCGTGGGTGCGTTGGTGGGCCTGCGATCCACGCCCCAGCGGAGTCGCCGTCCGCTACGGCCCCTCCGTCCGCACCATGGATGCACTGCTCGAGGTGGTCGCATCCAGGCAGGCCATCGCGATCACCGGGGAGTTCGTGGCCGCAAGCTACCGCCATCCCGAGGTGGCGTTCCTCCCGGTCCTCGATGCGGAGTCAGCCATGCTGGCCCTCTGCACCCGAGCCACCGACCCCTCACCGCTCGTAGCGGCCTTGCGGCGGGCGACGAGCTCGGTGCGTGACGCGGACGCGTCGCTCCGTCCGACATCGGCCTGACCGGCTCTGCCCGACGGTGCAGCCTCGGGGAAGCCGACGGACCGGGAACGATCGAAGCCCGCGACCGGCGGGCGGGCCGGTCACGGGCTCGTGTCTGCTCCCCCGATTGGACTCGAACCAATAACCCTGCGATTAACAGTCGCATGCTCTGCCAATTGAGCTACGGGGGATCAGCGGTGCGAACCGCTGGCCCGACGAGAGTACCCCACGCGCCGACGCCCCCCGCACGCGGCTCACGAGGGGCGAAGCGTTGTGCACCACAGGTACGGTGGCCGTCGTTCACCGCATGTTCACTCTGGAGGTTTCCGTGGCCAAGCTGTCGTTCCTCGCCGGATTCGGGGCTGGCTACGTCCTCGGGTCGCGGGCCGGCCGCGAGCGCTACGAGCAGCTCCGGCGCGCCTGGGAGCAGGCCAAGGACGACCCGCGCCTGCAGAGCCTCGCGGGCATGGCGCAGGCCAAGGCCGACGACGCCGTCTCCACGCTGAAGGCCCAGCTGGGCAGCGAGGCCCCTCGCTGATCCGCGCGCCGGCTCAGTCCGGCAGCTCGGCGGCCAGCACCTCGGCGAGCTTCTGCCGTGCGGTCTCCCTGGCACCCGGGTCGTCGCGGTCGGCGTCGTCGTCGAACACCACGGTCCACTCCCGGACGGCCTGACCGGGCACCCGGCGGGCGACCAGCAGCAGCCCTCCCCGGTCCGGCAGCGGTACGCGCCGGCTGGTGACGATGGTCTGGTCCACCCGGCGCCGCACGACCGCGGGGAGGTCGCCGGCGTCCGCGAGCACGTGCCGCACCACCGGCAGCCGCGACTGCACACCCGGCTCCACCTCGGCGAGCGGCGTGACCGTGAAGGAACCGCCGCCGTCGGCGGTCGCGGCCCAGCGGGCGTGCCCCACCTCGTGCCACGGCAGCACCGTGTCCCCGGCGGCCGGGCCGATCACCCGCAGACCGCGGGAGGTGGCCACCAGCCAGCCGGCCCCGCGGGCGAGCACGCCCCAGGCGAGCACCCGCTCGTCGGGGTCGGCCACCGCGGCCCGCACCTCCTCCGGCGGGCGGGCGAACCGGCGCCGCAGCTCGGCCAGCAGGCTCATGCCAGGCCGCCCATCGCACGCTTGCGCAGCGAGATCGCCAGCTGCTCGAGATCCATCAGCTGCTTGAAGGCCTTCATGTACTCGTCGCCGGAGTCGACCGGGTTCGTCCGTTGCAGCCGGCCCTTCAGGGCGGTGATCTCGCGGACGGTCGCCATCTCCTGCACCCGCGCGAGGAGCGCGTTGACGTAGCCGGCGTCGCACTCGCCGCTCACCGAGCGCATCGGCTCCACCGCCAGCGCCGTGAGCAGGGCGCGGGCGCTCTCCCGCTCGCAGTGCGCGGCGACCTCGTCCAGCCAGGCCGGCCCGGTGACGGTCACGGCAGCCACACCCCCAGCCGCGGCGATGGCGGCCACCACGGCGGCGTAGTCGGGGTCGGTGTAGGCGTTCGGGGGGATGGCGTCGAACTCGGGGCCGGCGAGCTCGGGCGCCTGCAACGCGGCCTTCACCGCCTCCCGCTCCACGGCGACCGCGGCGTCGTCGGGGGTGCGCTGGGGCGCGCGGGGGCGGCCCCGGGAGGGCGCTCCTCCCCCGTCACCGGTCGCCCGGCGCACGCGCTCGAGCACCTCTGCCTCGTCGGTGTTGCCGATCATCCCGGCGAGTTCGCGGGCGTAGGCGGGGCGCAGCGCGTGGTCCTTGATCTGGGCCACCAGCGGCACGGTCTTCTCCAGGGCGGCGACCCGGCCCTCCACGGTGTCCAGGTCGTAGCCGGCCAGCGTGGTCTTGAGCACGAAGGCGATCAGCGGGGTGCGGCGGGCAACCAGGTCGCGGACGGCGGCGTCGCCGTGCTCCTGCCGCAGCTCGCACGGGTCACGCCCCTCCGACTCGACCGCGACGAACGTCTGACCGACGAAGCGCTGGTCCTCGGCGAAGGTCTTCATCGCCGCCGCCTGGCCGGCCGCGTCGCCGTCGAAGGTGTAGACCACCTCCCCGCGGAACTCGTCCTGGTCCATCAGCAGCCGCCGCAGCACCCCGATGTGCTCGGCGCCGAAGGCGGTACCGCACGAGGCCACCGCCGTCGTCACCCCGGCCAGGTGGCAGGCCATGACGTCGGTGTAGCCCTCGACGACGACCGCCTGGTGCCGCTTGGCGATGTCACGCTTGGCGCGGTCGATGCCGTAGAGCACCGAGCTCTTCTTGTAGAGCGGTGTCTCCGGGGTGTTGAGGTACTTGGGGCCGGGGTCGTCGTCCATCAGCTTGCGGGCACCGAAGCCGATGACGTCGCCGGTGATGTCGCGGATCGGCCACACCAGCCGGCGGTGGAAGCGGTCGATCAGGGTGCCCCGGGAGGACTCCTTCGCCAGCCCGGCCATGACCAGCTCCTGCTGGCTGAAGCCCTTGGCTCGCAGGTGGCGGGTGAGCCCGTCCCAGCCGCCGGGTGCGTAGCCGCAGCCGAAGTCCAGCGCCGCCTGCCGGTCGAAGGCGCGGTCGGCGAGGAACTGCCGGGCGGGCGCGGCCTCCGGCGTGCCGAGCTGCTCGGCGTAGAAGGCGGCCGCCGCGGTGTTGGCCGCGACCAGCCGCGCCCGCTGCCCGACCGAGGCCCGGTCGGGGCCCGCGGTGGGGCGGCCGCCGTCGTCCTCGTACTTCAGCTCGATGTTGGCGCGGTTGGCCAGCAGCTCGACGGCCTCGGTGAACGACAGGTGGTCGATCTCCTGGACGAAGCGGATGACGTCGCCACCGACCCCGCAACCGAAGCAGTGGTAGAGCCCGCGGCTCGGCGTCACCTGGAACGACGGCGACTTCTCGTCGTGGAACGGGCACAGCCCCTTGAGGCTCCCGCCACCGGCGCGCTTGAGCTGCAGGTGCTCGCCGACGATCTCGTCGATCTTGCTGCGGTCGCGCACCAGCGCGATGTCCGCGGCGCGAATGCGCCCCCGGCCGGCCATCAGGCGACCGCCGCCGCTGCCGTGACCCGCCGGCGGATCACGTGCTCCCACCACAGCAGGAACAGCTGCTGGTCCAGCGGCAGGGCGCCGTCGAGGGTGATCGCGGGCCGCGGGGTCCAGCCCGGCGTGGTGCCGCTCTCCGCCACCTGACGCCCGTGCAGCAGGAACCGGTGGGTCCCCTTCCAGCGGGAGGCGGGCCGCACCTCGACCGTCGCCCCCTCCAGGTCGATCGCCCAGGTGCCCCTCCAGCTCGACGTCTGCCGGGCACGCAGCCGGGCGGTGCCCTCCGGGTCACCCGACCGGTGACCGGTGAGCTCGCGCTTGCGCCGGGCGTACTCCCAGGTGTCGCCGTCGACCGCCACCGTGGCGGCCTCCGTCCACGTCGCGGGGCGCAGCGTCGCCACGACCCGGCCGTCGCGCAGCACCGGCAGGACGCCCTTCGGCGCGCCCTGCGTACCGGCCCTGCCCAGTTCGAGCACCGTTCCTCCCTCAGCCGATGCCGGGCGCGCCGGCGATGCTCTCACCGGTCACGCGGTAGAGCAGGTAGGCAGCAGTCTCCCGCAGGATGTAGCGGAACTGGGTGGCGCGGGTCTGCACCGCCGGGCCCTGGCGGGTCGGTGAGCTCTCCGCCTCGATCCCCGCGTCCTCGGCCATCCGCTCGGCGCGCATCGCGTGCCAGGGGTCGGTGACCAGCACGGCACGCTCCCAGTCGCGCTCGTCGAACGCCGCGCCGACCACGCGCATGCTCTCCAGGGTGTCCACACCCTCGGGCACCGCGAGCAGCGACTCGGTGGGCACCCCGGCCGCCGCGAGGTAGTCGCGCCCGGCCTCCGCCTCGGTGAACTGGTCGCCGGCCGCCTTCCCGCCGACGGTCACGATCACCGGTGCGACGCCCTGCTCGTACAGGGCCCGCGCGTGCTCCAGCCGGGCCGCGAAGATCGACGACGGGACGCCGTTGTACTGGGCCGAGCCCAGCACCACGATCGCGTCGGACTGCGGCCGGGCGTCCTGCCGCGCCGTCCACCAGATGGCGAGCGCCGTGGAGGCCACCAGCAGCACGGCGGCCAGGACCCCGGCCCCGACCACCCGCGACAGCAGACTCCGCACACCCACCCGTCATGGGTACCACGCGGGGACGACGGCGCGCGGCGGCCCGGGACGGGGCACCGGCGCGCCGCCTCGCGTCGCGCCGGCGGCTCGCCGCGCTGCCGGCGCCCCGCGACCGCACCACGGGGAGGCGCGTCCACACACCCCCCCTATATGAGAATGATTCTCGTTATGGGTACGGTCACGTCGTCCGATCCCCGAACGACAGGAGCACCCGTGCCTCCCCTCCCCTCCCTCCGCGCCGCCGCCCTGGCGGCCGCCGTACCCCTCGCCCTGGCCACCGGCTGCGCGTCGACCGACGGCGGTGGGCCGGCGTCGGCCAGCAGCGCGCCGACCGCATCCGGACCGGCGGAGCTGGGCGCCAGCTCGCCGCGCCTGGCCCTGACCTACGACGGCGGCCTCCTGGTCCTGCACGGCGAGACGCTCGAGGTGCTCGCCGACGAGCCGCTCGAGGGCTTCAACCGGCTCAACGCCGCCGGCGACGGCCGACACTTCCTCGTGTCGACCCAGCAGGGCTTCCGCCTGCTCGACGGCGGCGCCTGGGCCGAGCCGCACGGCGACCACGAGCACTACTACGCCGCCGACCCGGAGCTGACCGACGTCGTCCTCCCCGCCGAGAAGCCCGGGCACGTCGTCGCCCACGCCGGGCGGACCGTGCTGTTCGACGACGGCACCGGGGAGGTCACCGCGTTCGACAGCGCCGACCTCGCCGACCCGGACCGCGAGGTGCGCGAGTTCGCCACGCCGGCGGCCCACCACGGCGTCGCGGTGGAGCTCGAGGACGGCACGATGCTCGTCTCCGACGGCACGGAGGAGGAGCGCTCCGGGGTGCGCATCCTCGACGCGGACGGGGACGAGATCGCCGCCCGGGACGACTGCCCCGCCGTGCACGGCGAGACGGTGGCCGCCGACGAGGCGGTCGTCATCGGCTGCCAGGACGGCGCCGTCCTGTACGCCGGCGGCGAGCTGGTGAAGATCGAGAGCCCGGACGAGTACGGCCGCATCGGCAACCAGTTCGGCACCGAGAACTCGCCGATCGTGCTCGGTGACTACGAGCGCAGCGCGGAGGACCGCTCCAGCACCGTGGCGCTGATCGACACCACCACCGCGCAGCTGCGCCTGGTCGACCTGCCGGCGCCGTACTGGTACCGCTCCTTCGGCCGCGGGCCGAACGGCGAGGGGCTGGTCCTGACCTACGACGGCGCGCTGCAGGTCATCGACCCGGTGTCCGGCACCGTCACGGACTCCATCCCGGTCACCGGGCCGTGGGAGGAGTCGGAGAACTGGCAGGACCCGCACCCGCAGGTCTTCGTGGTCGACGGCATCGCCTACGTGACCGAGCCCGCCACCCGGGAGATCCACGCCGTCGACGTCGAGGGCGGCGAGGTGTGGAAGTCGGCGCAGCTGGAGGTCACGCCCAACGAGCTCGCCGGCGTCTCCGGGGACGTCGAGGCGCACGGCGCGCACGAGGAGGACCACGAGCACGACGAGCAGGGCGAGTGATCCGGCCGGCGGCCCTGCCGGCCGGCCTCGTCGCGGCCGGCCTGCTCACCGCCCTGGCCGGCTGCGGGGACGCGGCGAACGGCGCCGACGACGCACGGCTGGACGTCGTGGTCACCTCCTACCCCCTCGCGTACGTGAGCGAGGAGGTAGGCGGACCGCACGTGGAGGTCACCAACCTGGTCCCACCCGGCGGGGACAGCCACCGGCTGGAACCGGCGCCCCGGGACGTCGCGGTCCTCGGCGAGGCCGACGTCGTGGTCCACCAGTCGGGCGGCCTGCAGCCGGCGGTCGACGCCGTCCTCGAGCAGGAGCGCCCCGAGGACGTCGTCGACGCCGCCGCCCTGGCGGACCGGGGTGCCGATCCGCACTTCTGGCTCGACCCCACCCGCCTCGCCGACCTCGGTCACCGCCTCGCGGGCGAGTTCGCCGAGGCGGACCCCGGTCACGCCGACGCCTACCGAGAAGGCGCCGAACGGCTGGCGGCCGCGCTCCAGGAGATCGACCGGGAGTACGCCGACACCCTCGCGCCCTGTCGCGGGGCCACCCTGCTCGCCTCGCACGAGGCGTTCGGCTACCTCGCCGACCGGTACGGCCTGCGGCAGGTCGGGGTGGCGGGGCTGGACCCGCACGTCGAGCCCTCGCCCAGCCGGTTGCGGCAGGTCGCGGAGGAGGTCACCGGCACCGGCGCCCGGACGATCTTCTTCGAGGCCACCGCCGGGGACCGCGTCGCCCGGACCCTCGCGGGCGACCTGGGGCTGGCCACCGACGTGCTGCACCCGGTCGAGCGGGTGCAGGCGGAGGAGACCTATCCCGAGCTCATGGCGGCCAACCTGGCGGCGCTGCGTCGCGGGCTCGCCTGCGACGGCTGACGGCGGGCCCGGGCCCCTGCACCGCAGCCGCCGTGCAGGGGCCCCCCGGGCCGAGCTCGCGAGGCGTAGGGGCTCCGGGTTCCTCTCTCAGGCGCCCGCGCGTCCTCCGCCGAGCGCGGCGCGCCCGGCCTCCAGCCGCGCCACCGGCACCCGGAACGGCGAGCAGGAGACGTAGTCCAGGCCGACCTCGTGGAAGAAGTGCACCGAGTCGGGGTCGCCGCCGTGCTCGCCGCAGATGCCGAGCTTGAGGTCGGGCCGGGCCGCCCGGCCGCTCTCGGCGCCGATCCGCACCAGCCGGCCGACGCCGTCCCGGTCCAGCGACTCGAACGGCGAGATGCCGAAGATCCCCTTGTCCAGGTACTGGTGGAAGAACGCGGCCTCGACGTCGTCGCGGGAGAAGCCCCACGTCATCTGGGTGAGGTCGTTGGTGCCGAACGAGAAGAACTCGGCGTGCTCGGCGATCTCGGCGGCGGTCAGCGCCGCGCGGGGCACCTCGATCATGGTGCCGATCAGCGGCCGCAGGTCGATGCCGCACTCCTCGCAGACCTCGGCGAGCACCCGCTCGGACTCCTCGCGGATGGCCTCCAGCTCCTGCACCGCCCCCACCAGCGGGATCATGATCTCCGGCCGCGGATCGCCCCCGGCCTGCTTCCGCTCGCAGGCGGCCTCGGCGATGGCCCGCACCTGCATGGCGAACAGCCCGGGCACCACCAGACCGAGCCGCACCCCCCGCAGGCCCAGCATCGGGTTGGACTCGTGCAGGCGGCGGACCGCGGTCAGCAGCCGCAGATTGCCCTCGTCGGGTTCGCCGCGCTCCTCGGCCAGCGCGACCCGTACCGACAGCTCGGTGAGGTCGGGGAGGAACTCGTGCAGCGGAGGGTCCAGCAGCCGAACGGTGACCGGCAGCCCGTCCATCGCCTCGAAGATCTCCAGGAAGTCCTGCTTCTGCAGCGGCTCCAGGGCGTCCAGGGCGGCCTGCCGTTCCTCGTCGCCGTCGGCCAGGATCAGCTTCTCGACCAGCTTCCGGCGGTCGCTGCCGAGGAACATGTGCTCGGTCCGGCACAGGCCGATCCCCTGGGCGCCGAACCGCCGGGCACGGGCGGAGTCCTCGGGGGTGTCGGCGTTGGTGCGGACGTCGAGCCGCCGCTTCTCGTCGGCGTGGGTCAGGATCCGGTGGACGCTCCTCACCAGGTCGTCGGCGTCGTCGTGCTCCGGGTCGAGCTCGCCCTCGAAGTAGCGGACCACCGACGAGGGCTCCACCGGCACCTCGCCGAGCCACACCTTGCCGGTGGAGCCGTCGATGGAGATGACGTCGCCCTCGCGGACGACGGTGCCGTCGGGCGCGGTGAACTCCTTCGCCCTGGTGTCGACCCGCAGCTCCTCGGCGCCGCAGACGCAGGTCTTGCCCATGCCCCGGGCGACGACGGCGGCGTGCGAGGTCTTGCCACCGCGGCTGGTCAGCACCCCCTCGGCGGCGATCATGCCGGAGAGGTCGTCGGGGTTGGTCTCCCGGCGGACCAGGACGACCTTCTCACCACGGTCGGCCCACTGCGCCGCTGCCTCGGAGCTGAACACGGCCCGGCCGACGGCCGCACCGGGCGAGGCGTTCATGCCCTGCGTCAGCTGCTGGGCGTCGCCCCCGGAGACGAACCGCGGGAACATCAGCTGGGCGAGCTGGTCACCGGTGACCCGGCGGACCGCCTCGTCCATGTCGATGAGCCCCTCGTCGACCAGCTGGGTCGCGATGCGGAACGCCGCCCCCGCCGTCCGCTTGCCGACACGGGTCTGCAGCATCCAGAGCTTGTTGCGCTCGATGGTGAACTCGATGTCGCAGAGGTCGCGGTAGTGCGACTCCAACCGCGACATCGTTGCCATCAGCTCGTCGTAGGCGCCCTTGTCTATGGTCTCCAGGTCCGCCAGCGGCACGGTGTTGCGGATGCCGGCGACGACGTCCTCCCCCTGCGCGTTCTGCAGGTAGTCCCCGTACACGCCCTGCTCGCCGCTGCCCGGGTCGCGGGTGAACGCCACGCCGGTGCCGGAGTCCATGCCCAGGTTGCCGAACACCATGGCGCAGACGTTCACGGCGGTGCCGGCGTCGCTGGGGATGCGCTCGCGACGGCGGTAGATGATCGCCCGGTCGGAGTTCCAGGAGTCGAAGACGGCGTTGATCGCGAGATCCATCTGCTCCCGCGGGTCCTGCGGGAAGTCCTGGCCGGTGTGCTCGCGCACGATGGCCTTGAACCGGACGACGACGTCGCGCAGGTGCTCGGCGTCGAGATCCAGGTCCAGATCGGTGCCCTGCTCCTCCTTGGCCGCGTCGAGGGCGTCGTCGAAGAGTGCGCCGTCGATGCCCAGCACGGTCTTGCCGAACATCTGGATCAGCCGGCGGTAGGAGTCCCAGGCGAAGCGCTCGCTCCCCGACTGCGCCGCCAGACCCTGGACGGAGTCGTCGTTGAGGCCGACGTTCAGGACCGTCTCCATCATCCCCGGCATGCTCGCCGCGGCACCGGACCGGACCGACACCAGCAGCGGGTCGACCGGATCGCCGAGGGTCTTCCCCATCGACTTCTCCAGCGCCGCCAGGTGCCCGCTGACCTGCTCGTCCAGCTCCGGCGGGGTGCTCCCGTGCTCCAGGTAGTACCGGCAGGCGTCCGTGGTGATGGTGAAGCCGGGCGGCACGGGCAGGCCCAGGTTGGTCATCTCGGCCAGGTTGGCGCCCTTGCCGCCGAGCAGGTCCTTCTGGTCCCTGCTGCCCTCGCTGAAGTCGTAGACCCACTTCCCGTCAGCCACCCGTACCTCCGCATCCGTCAGCCCTCCGGGGCCGATCCGCCAGAGGAGACAATGCCGCGCGGAGCAGACGTCCTAAACGTCCACCCCGCCGACGTCCGTCGATCCTGGCGTACAAGAGCAGCCGGCGCGAGCCCTGGCCGCGGTGGCGCCGGTCGGGGTCAGTCGATCCCGCAGATGCGCGGGCCGTCCTCGTTGACCACGGCGAGCTGTGCCGATCCGCCGTCGTCCCAGCGGACGGTCACCTGCTGCACCCGGGCGCCCTCGCCCGGGTCGTCCTCGACCTCGACGATCTCGGCGTCCCCCGGGCGCGAGTACTCGGCCTCCATGCCGGTGCCGTCCAGCCGACCGCGCTCGTCCTCGCACAGCAGCCCGTACGCCGTCTCGGTGTCCCCGTTCGCGAGCGCCGCCAGGAACACCCCGGTGACCTCGGTGGCCTGGTCGGCGGGCCCGCCCCGGACCAGGTACAGGACGCCGACCATGCCGACGGCCACCACCACGGTGCCCACCAGGCCGCCGATCAGCCAGCCCTGCCGGGCGCGCGGCGTGCCGGTGTGCAGCGGCGCGGGGTCGTCGTCGTAGAGGAAGGGGCCCTGCGTCATCCGCCGCTCGTCTCCAGTTCTGCGCCCACGGGTGGGCGGGGGTCGTCCCGGTCGGCGAGCCAGCCCTCGGGAAGGGCGACGGGGCGGGGGGTGCTCGTCCGGCCGCGCGGCGCACCGAGGACGGCGGTCGGGTACGGCTGGTCGGGGATGCCCGAGAGCAGCCCGGCCAGCTCGTCGAGGCTGCTGACCATCGCCAGCGCCCGGCGCACGTCCCCGCCCACGGAGAAGCCCTTGAGGTACCAGGCGACGTGCTTGCGGAAGTCGCTGCAGCCGTGGCGCTCGCCGTGCTCCTCGGCCAGCAGCGTGGCGTGCCGGTGCATGATCGCCGCGACCTCGCGGAACGTCGGCAGCGCTCGCCGCGCCTGCCCCGCGAAGGCGGCGGCGAGGTCGCCGAACAGCCAGGGCCGCCCCAGGCAGCCGCGGCCGATCACGACGCCGGCGCAGCCGGTCTCGGCGACCATGCGCAGCGCGTCGTCGGCCTCCCAGATGTCGCCGTTGCCGAGCACCGGGATGTCGACGGCCTCTACGAGCCGCGCGATCGGTGCCCAGTCGGCGGTGCCGCTGTAGAGCTGGTCGGCGGTCCGGCCGTGCAGCGTGATCGCCGCGGCGCCCTCGTCCTGGGCGATGCGGCCGGCGTCGAGGTAGGTGACGTGGTCCGCGTCGATGCCGATGCGGGTCTTGATGGTGACCGGCACGTCCTTCGCGGCGCGCACGGCCTCCCGGACGATGTCCCGCAGCAGCACGCGGTGCCACGGCAGCGCCGAGCCGCCGCCCTTGCGGGTCACCTTCGGCACCGGGCAGCCGAAGTTCAGGTCGATGTGCGCCGGCCGGGTGCCGGCGACGCCCTCGTCGACGAGCATCTCCACGGCGCGGCCGACGGTCGCCGGGTCGACGCCGTACAGCTGGACGGAGAAGGCGTCCTTCTCGTCGGCGGTCGCGCGGATCATCCGCAGCGTCTTGTCGTTCCGCTCGACCAGCGCCCGCGTGGTGATCATCTCGCAGACGTAGAGGCCGGCCCCGAACTCACGGCACAGCGTGCGGAAGGCCGGGTTGGTGATGCCGGCCATGGGCGCGAGGACGACGGCGGGGTCGACGGTCAGCGCACCCAGCCGCAGCGGCGGCAGGGGCGCCGTCGTCGTCGGCTCGAGCGTGGCGGTCACGGTACCCAGAGTAGGCGGCGACCGCCGTCACTCGGACCTCCGCCGCCCGGCCGGGTGAGCCGCCAGCAGGCTCGAGCCGCCTGGTCGCCCGTCCAGCCGCGCCACGACCCGGGTCGACGGTCGGCGGCGCGACTCGAGCCGCACGCCGTCCCCAGGCCGGCGCCGGTCCACAGATCGGGCAGGGCGCGTCCCGGACATGGCTGGCTGCCCGACGGTCGTCCCGTGACCACGCACCTGCACGTCCCGCTCGCCGTCGACGAACCCGCACGGCGGCGCCTGGGCATCTTCACCACCGCCGACCTCGCCGCTCGGGGCGTGACCGAGCGCGAAGTCCGGACGGCGACCCGCACGGGCGCGTGGGTGCGACTGCGCACCGGTGTCTTCGTCAGCGCCGCGGACCTCGCCGAGGTGGAGCGCACCGATCGTCGACCGGGCCTGGAGGCGCTGGCCGTCACGACCGCCCTGGCCCGACCGTCCGCCGTCCTCAGCCGGGACAGCGCGGCCTGGGTGTGGGGGCTGCCCCGCCCGTTCCCGGCTCCGGTCGCCGTGCACCTGACCGATCCGCACCACTGGCGCCGGGGACGCGGCTGGCTGATGACCCGGGCTGCGCTGCCCGACGACGACGTCACCGTCCGCGGCGCCTACCGGGTGACGACGGTGGCACGCACGCTGGTCGACGTCGCCAGGGCCTGGCCGGAGATCCACGCCGTCGCCGCCGTCGACGCCGCCCTGCTGCGCGGCCTGACGACCCACGACGACGTGCGCCGCGTCATCGACCGGCAGGTGAACGTGCCCGGGATCCCGCGTGCCGGCCGCGCGCTGGGCCTCGCCGACGGCCGGGCCGAGTCGTGGCTGGAGACCTGCGGCCGGCTGACGTTCGCCGCGCTCGGGCTGCCGCCGTTCGTACCGCAGGTGGAGCTGCGTGTCGACGGTCAGCTGGTGAAGGTGGTCGACGGCTGGTACCCCGGGGCCGCGGTGGCGGTGGAGTTCGACGGCCGGATCAAGTACCGCCGACCGCAGTTCGGCCGCACCGCGGAGCAGGAGCTGTGGGAGGAGAAGCGCCGGGAGGATCTGCTCCGCTCGGTCGGGGTGCGGTTCCTCCGAGTCTTGTACGAGGACCTCAACGGGGGGCGTCGACGACTGGACCGGTCGGCACGGCGGCTGCTCGCCGTCCCCGGCCCCGAGGTGCGGGAGTTCCTGGCGGTGCCGCGGCCCGCGGGCCGCGCGCGCGGTCACGACGCTGGGGACGACGGATGGCTCGCCCGGGTCGAGGACGGCGTCGGCCGACCGGGTTGAGCCGCACCGGCGCCCCGGAAGCCGCGCCGTGGCGCGGCGCACCGGTCGGCCGTGCGGGTTGACCCGCCGCACGGCCGACCGGCTTCACCGGTGGGACGACACGAGCTCAGAACGGGTAGACGCGCGGCTCCACCTGCATGCTGATCCAGCGCAGCTCGGTGAATGCCTCGATGCCGGCGAGCCCACCGAACCGCCCGTACCCACTGTCCTTCACACCACCGAAGGGCATCTGCGCCTCGTCGTGCACGGTGGGCGCGTTGATGTGGCAGATGCCGGACTCGATCCGCCGGGCGACCTGGAACCCGCGTGCGGCGTCGCGTGTGAAGACGGCGGCCGACAGCCCGTAGGCGCTGTCGTTGGCCGCGGCGACCGCCTCCTCCTCGCTCGCGACCCGGGTGATCGTGACGGCCGGGCCGAAGATCTCCTCGTGGAAGATCTCCATGTCCGGCGTGACGTGGTCGAGCACCACGCCGGGCATGATCGTGCCCTGCGGCTCGCCCTTGGTCAGCACCTTCGCGCCCTTGGCGACGGCGTCGTCCACCAGTCGCTGGATGTGCTCGACGGTGCTCGTGCCGATGACCGAGCCGAGGACGACGTCGCCCGTGCGCGGGTCGCCGATCGGCAGCGACTCCACCCGGGCGACCAGCTTCGCGACGAACTCCTCGGCGATCGACTCGTCGACGATGATCTTGTCGGTCGACATGCAGACGTGGCCCTGGTTGACGAAGCCGCCGAAGGTCGCCCCCTGGACGGCGGCGTCGATGTCGGCGTCGTCGAGGACCAGGAGCGGGTTCTTGCCCCCCAGCTCGAGCAGCGCCGGCACGAGGTGGCGCGCGCAGACCTCGCCGATGATGCGGCCGACCCGGGTGGAGCCGGTGAAGTTGAGCCGGCGGACCGCCGGGTGGGCCACCATCGCCTCGGTCACCTCGGCGGCGTCCTCCGGGGCCACGGTGATGACGTTGACGACGCCGTCGCCGAGGCCGGCCTCGATCAGGATCTCCCCGAGCAGCATGTGCGTGGCCGGCGAGAGCTCCGAGCACTTGAGGACGACGGTGTTGCCGGCGGCGAGCGGGAAGGCCACCGCGCGGGTCGACAGGATGACCGGCGCGTTCCACGGCGCGATGCCGATCACCACGCCCGCCGGCTGGCGGATGCCCATGCTCAGGCTGCCGGGGACGTCCGAGGGGATCACCTGCCCGCCCACGTGCGTGGTGAGACCCGCGGCCTCCCGCAGCATGCCCGCGGCGAGGTGGACGTTGAAGTGCCCCCAGCCCGCGGTCGCGCCGCACTCGGCGGCCATCCGCTCGACGAAGCGGTCGGTGTTCGCCTCGAGGAGGTCGGCAGCCTTCAGCAGCAGCCGCCGGCGCTCGCCCGGCGTCGTCGCCGCCCACTTCTGGAACGCCGATGCCGCGGCGTCGACGGCCCGGACGGCGTCCTCCACCCCGGCGGCCGGCGAGCGCGTCACGGCCTCGCCGCTCACGGGGTTGGCGCGGTCGAAGGTCCGGCCGCTGGTGGCCGTCCGCTTCTCGTCACCGATGAGCAGGCTGGTCTCGAACACGGGGAACTCCTCCTACTGGGTCGCGGGGTGAGGGGGCCTCCGGCGTCGGTCAGCAGCCGGGGAGCCGGGCCGCGAGGTAGGACTCGACCTGGTCCAGCGCGACGCGCTCCTGGCTCATCGAGTCGCGCTCCCGGATGGTCACGGCCTGGTCCTCGAGGGTGTCGAAGTCGACGGTGAGGCAGAACGGCGTCCCGACCTCGTCCTGGCGCCGGTACCGACGGCCGATGGCGCCGGCGTCGTCGAAGTCCACGTTCCAGTTCCGCCGCAGCGCAGCGGCCAGGTCGCGGGCCTTGGGCGAGAGGTCGGCGTTGCGCGACAGCGGCAGGACGGCGGCCTTCACCGGCGCCAGGCGCGGGTCGAGCTTGAGCACCGTGCGGGTGTCGACGCCGCCCTTGGCGTTCGGCGCCTCGTCCTCGGTGTAGGCCTCGACGAGGAACGCCATGAGCGAGCGGGTGAGCCCGGCCGCCGGCTCGATGACGTACGGCGTCCAGCGGGTGTTGCTGGCCTGGTCGAAGTAGGACAGGTCGGTGCCCGAGTGCTGGGTGTGCGTGGACAGGTCGAAGTCGGTGCGGTTCGCGATCCCCTCCAGCTCACCCCACTCCGAGCCCTGGAAGCCGAAGCGGTACTCGATGTCGACGGTGCGCTTCGAGTAGTGCGACAGCTTCTCCTTCGCGTGCTCGTAGTGCCGCAGGTTGTCCGGGGAGATGCCCAGGTCGGTGTACCAGCGGGTGCGCTCGTCGATCCAGTACTGGTGCCACTCCTCGTCGGTGCCCGGCTCGACGAAGAACTCCATCTCCATCTGCTCGAACTCGCGGGTGCGGAAGATGAAGTTGCCCGGGGTGATCTCGTTGCGGAACGACTTGCCGATCTGGCCGATGCCGAACGGGGGCTTCTTGCGCGCGGCGCCCATGACGTTGGCGAAGTTCACGAAGATGCCCTGCGCGGTCTCCGGGCGCAGGTAGTGCAGCCCCGACTCGTCCTCGACCGGGCCGAGGTAGGTCTTGAGCATCATGTTGAAGTCGCGCGGCTCGGTCCACGCGCCCTTGGTGCCGCAGTTCGGGCAGGCGATGTCGGCCAGCCCGTTCTCCGGGAGCCGGCCCTTCTTCGCCTCGAACTCCTCCTCGAGGTGGTCGGCGCGGAACCGCTTGTGGCAGCTCTGGCACTCGGTCAGCGGGTCGGTGAAGACCCCGACGTGGCCGGAGGCGACCCACGTCTGGCGCGGCAGGATCACCGAGGAGTCCAGGCCGACGATGTCGTCGCGGCTCTGCACGACGGTGCGCCACCACTGGCGCTTGATGTTCTCCTTGAGCTCGACGCCCAGCGGGCCGTAGTCCCAGGCGGAGCGCGTGCCGCCGTAGATCTCCCCGGACGGGAACACGAAGCCCCGTCGCTTGCAGAGGTTGACGACCTTGTCGAGGCGGGCGGCGTCGTGCTTGGCGGTGCTCACGCGGAGAGGCTCCATCCGGCTGGCGGTCGGCGGTTGACCTGCCCACGGTAGTTGGCCGGTCGTGCGGCGCTCTCAGTCGGTGGCCGCATCCGGTCGCCCGGGCGTCTCCGGGCAGAACAGCAGCGTGAGCGAGGCCCGGATCTCGGCGTGCCGCACGAGGAAGGCCCGCTCGTCCAGCCGCTTGCGCCGCAGCCAGCCGGTGACCTCGTCGTTGCACTTGCTGGCGTTGCAGGGGCCGCAGGCCGGGACGACGTTGCCGAACGTGTACCGCCCGCCCCGAGAGATCGGGAGCACGCAGTCGCGCTGCAGGGGCCCGGCGGCTCCGCAGTACGCGCACCCGCCCCAGGCGTGCGACAGCGCAGCCCACTGGGCATCGGTGAGGTCGTGCTCGACGGCGTCCATGCGGCGCTTGCGCCGACGGGCGTACCGGGCGGTGCGGGTGCGGCTGACCACGGCCGAACCGTAGGCGCTGCCCGTCAGTCGGTGAGGTAGGCGCCCGGCTCGTCGAGAGCGTGCACCCAGACCGGCGCTCCGGCGACCTTGACCTCGGCCGCGGAGAGACCCCGCCGGTAGGCGCCGACCCCGTCCCAGCGGGTCACCAGCGCCCAGAGGGTCGGGTCGTCGGCGGCCCGGCCCAGCTCGCCGCCGCGGAAGCCGGGCCGGGCCGCGAGCGCCGCCAGCAGCCCGGCCACCGCGTCGGCGAGCGCGCCCGCCTCGTCCGCGGCCACCCGCAGCCGTGTCACCGCGAACATGCGCGCTCCCCCGTCCGGTCCACGCCCGGCATCCTCCGTCATCGTCCCGCCGGGTCGGCACCCCGCCGGTCAGCGGAAGTCGCAGGCCGTCCCGTCGGCGCCGACGTGGACCAGCAGGAGGAAGGGTTCGCCGTCGTCGAGCTCCAGGGTGAACGAGGCCATGTCGGTGGCGGACCCCGCCTGGTGCTCGACCCCGTCGAAGGTCCCGCTGGTGAAGCCCTGGCCGCCGAGGGTGACGCGGTAGAAGTAGTCACCCAGCACCTGCGCCGGGTCACCACCGGCCGCGGCGTCGACCGCCCCCTCCTGGACCTCCACGCAGGAGAGGTCGAACGCGTTCTGGAAGTCGCCCTGGCCCATCGCCTCCACCCAGGCGAGGGCGACGTCGCCCGAGCCGGCGTACCGGCCCTCCTGCCCGGGAACGGGCTCGGCTCCCCGCGCGCCCCCGGGCAGCTGACCCGTTCCGCCGAGGGGCGCCGACGGGGACCGGCTCGGCTGCGTGGCAGGCCCGCTGGTCCCGCCCGCCGGCTGCTCGGCGCTGCGCCGTTCGGCGTCGTCCCCGCGCAGCAGGACGACCAGCAGGAAGCCGAGACCGGCGATCAGCAGCACCGCGGCACCGATCAGCCACGGGAGCAGCGTGCGCTTCCGCGGGCGGTCGGCCGGCGGCACGCCGGGCCCGCCGTACGGGGGCGGGCCGTAGGGCGGTGGTCCGGACGGTGGTGGCCCGCCGTGCCAGTGCTGCTGGCCCGGGGGCGGATGCTGGCCCGGGGGCTGGTGCCCGTAGGGCGGCGGCCACCCGCCGCTCTCGCCCGGCACCGGGGCGGCCGGGAAGGGCCCGGTCGGCGGCGTCCAGGCCGTCGCCCCGGAGCCGTCGGCCGGACCGGGTCCCGGCCGGCCGGCCGGGTCGGGTGGGCCGGCGGGCTGGTCACCGGTCGAGGGGTGGGTCATCGTCTCCGCTTCCGCTCGGCGCCGCGGCCGGCGGGCTGCCCGGCTGAGCGGAAACGGTACGGCCGCATGGCGTCAGGCGGAACCGAATCGGCGCTGCCGGGAGGCGAACTCCTCGCACGCGGCCCACAGGTGCCGGCGGTCGAAGTCGGGCCACAGCGTGTCGAGGAAGACGAACTCGGCGTAGGCCGACTGCCACAGCAGGAAGTTGCTGGTGCGGTTCTCCCCCGAGCTGCGCACGAACAGGTCGACGTCCTCCATGTCCGGCTCGTCGAGGAACCGGGCGACGGTGGACTCGTCGATCTTGTCGGGGTTGAGCCGCCCGGCCGCGACCTCGCGGCCGATCGCCGCGGCGGCGTCGGCGATCTCGGCGCGGCCGCCGTAGTTGACGCACATGGTCAGGGTCAGGACGTCGTTGTCCTGCGTGAGCTCCTCGGCGATCTCGAGCTCCTTGATGACGCTGCGCCACAGCCGCGGACGCCGCCCCGCCCAGCGCACCCGCACCCCGAGCTCGTGCATCTCGTCGCGGCGCCGGCGGATCACGTCGCGGTTGAAGCCCATGAGGAAGCGGACCTCCTCGGGGCTGCGCCGCCAGTTCTCGGTGGAGAAGGCGTAGGCGCTGATCGCCTTCACCCCCAGCTCGATCGCGCCCTCCACGCAGTCGAAGAGCGAGGACTCCCCCGCCTCGTGCCCGGCGGTGCGGGGCAGCCCGCGCTGCTTGGCCCACCGGCCGTTGCCGTCCATGACGAGTGCGATGTGCCGCGGGACCTTGTCCTTCGGCAGCTGCGGCGGGCGCGCGCCGGACGGGTGCGGATTCGGCGCCTTCACCTCACGCCTCATGCAGCAGGCTCATCTCCCGGCGGGGCGCCGACTCGGTCCGGTCCACCAACGGCAGCGAGCGCAGCCCGCGCTCCAGGTGCCACTGCAGCAGCGCGGCGACCAGCCCGCTGCCCTCCCGCCGGTTGATGCCCTGGCTGGCCTCGGCCCGGGTCCAGTCGCCGGTGAGCAGCGCGTCGAGCAGCTCGATGGTGACCGGGCTGGGCATCGCCGAGCCGGTGGGCCGGCAGGCCGGGCAGACGGTGCCGCCGGCGGGCACCGAGAAGTGCCGGTGCGGTCCGGCCTCGCCGCAGCGGGCGCACTCCGCGAGCGCGGGCTCCCACCCGGCCACCGACATCGCCCGCAGCAGGAACGCGTCGAGCACCAGCGGCGCGGGGTGCGCCCGCTCCCCCAGCGCCCGCAGCGCGCCCACCACCAGCAGGAACAGCCGCAGCGAGGGCTCCTTCTCCTCCGCGGTGAGCCGGTCGGCCGTCTCCAGGACGGCGGTGCCGGCGGTATAGGCCGGGTAGTCGGCCACGACCTCCTGGCCGTAGGACCGGATCGACTCGGCCTGGCTGACGATGTCGAGGTTGCGGCCGGTGTAGAGCTGCAGGTCGACGTGGGTGAACGGCTCGAGGCGGGCACCGAACTTGCTCTTGGTGCGGCGCACGCCCTTGGCCACCGCCCGCACCTTGCCGTGCCGGCGGGTGAGCACGGTGACGATCCGGTCGGCCTCACCCAGCTTCTGGGTGCGCAGGACGATGCCCTCGTCCCGGTAGAGCGCCTTCGGGGTGTGCGCGCTCATGCTCAGTACCCCAGCCGGTTGAGCTTCTTCGGGTCGTCCTGCCACTCCCCGAGGACGGTGACGTGCAGCTCCAGGTGCACGCGGGCGTCCAGCAGCGTCTCCATGCCCTGGCGGGCCTCGGTGCCGATCGCCTTGATGATCGAGCCACCCTTGCCCAGCAGCATGGGCTTCTGGCTGGGCCGCTCGCAGTGCAGCAGAGCGTGCACCTCGACCAGCTCGCGCCCGGGGGACTTCGGGTCGGGGCGGCGGTGCAGCTCCTCGATCGTCACCGCCAGGGAGTGCGGCACCTCTTGGAACACCTTCTCCAGAGCGGCTTCCCGGACCAGCTCGGCCAGCTGGCGCTCGGTGTCCTCGTCGGTGGTCTGCTCCTCCGGGTACAGCGGCGGCCCCTCGGGCAGCAGGCCGATCAGCAGGTCCTCCAGGAGCTCGACCTGTTCGCCCTTCACCGCGCTCACGGGCACCACCTCAGCGGCCTCGACCAGCTGGCTGGCCGCCATGAGCTGCTCGGCGACCTGCTTCTTGCCCGTGGCGTCGGTCTTCGTCACCACGAGCACGATCGGGGCCTTCACCTCCTGCAGCTGGCGGGCGATGAACCGGTCCCCGGTGCCGACGGGCTGGTCGGCCGGGACGCAGAAGACGACCACGTCGACGTCGGAGAGGGTGTCGCGGACGACGTCGTTGAGCCGGCGGCCGAGCAGGCTCTTGGGCTTGTGCAGGCCCGGGGTGTCGACCAGCACGACCTGGCCGCCGGGCCGGTGGACGACGCCGCGGATGGCGTGCCGGGTGGTCTGCGGGCGGTTGCTGACGATGCCGACCTTCTCGCCGACCATCGCGTTGGTCAGCGTGGTCTTGCCGGCGTTGGGACGCCCGACCAGCGCGACGAAGCCACTGCGGTACGGCTGGTCAGGGTCGGTCACGCGGGCAAGTCTCCCACCGGCGACCGACAACGCCGCGCGGCGGAGTCCGACGCGCGGCGCCGCGATCCCCGGGATGCCCCGTCAGGACCAGGGGCGGCCGATCCGGTCACGGCGGGCGGCGTCGAGCCGGCCGAGGACGCGCACGCCCGCCAGGACGTCCCCGGCCAGCCGCCGGCCCGCCGCGGACCAGGAGTCCGCCGGCTCCCGGCGGTCCCCGCCCGCCGGCTGCCCCAGCGACCGCAGGACGAGCACCAGCAGGAGCAGGAAGAGCAGCGTCGCCACACCGTCGACCCTCGGCGCTCCCCGCCCGCGGCGGAAGCGGCGGGAACGACTGCGTGCGCAAGAAACCTGCCAGCGTCCGGCCGGCACACCGCGGACGCGCACGATCGGCCGGCTGGGATGATCGGGGGCGTGCCAGGACGTCAGCGGAACCGGTCGCGCCCACCCCGGGCGGCGGCGGACCGCGTCCGGCGGCTGCACGTCGAGCAGGTGCGCGGCCACCGGTTCGTGGCCGGCTGGGGCCCGAAGCGCTCGGCGACCGTCGTCCCCGCGCCGCTGCGCTACTGGCAGTACCGGCCCGGAGGTCCGTTCGCGGCCGGCGCCGCCGTGCTCGTCGTCGTCCTGTGGCTCGGCCTGTTCGGCTGGGTCGGCGGCTGGCCGGCCGTCCGCGAGGAGCTGCCGCTGGCGCTCCTCGCCGGCCTGGCGGTGTACCTGCTGAACACCCGCCGGGTGACCGTCTCCGACCACGGGCTGTCGTTCGACGTGGCCGGGAGCCGCACCGATCCGGAAGCCGTCGTCCCGTCCGCGCTGGTGCAGGAGGTACGCGTCGGCCCCGCTCCGGCGGACTGGCCCCGGCCGGAGAAGCGCGGCGGGTGGTGGCCGGGGCGCAACCGGATCGCCGTCCGGTACCTGGGCGACGACGGCGAGCAGGCGCTCACCCTGTGGGTGCGCGACCCGGCGGCGTTCGCCGACGCGCTCGGGATCCCGCTGACCCGCTAGACCGAGCTGCGCAGGATGCCGTCGGGGCCGGCCAGGTGCACGGGGGCGCCGGCGGCGAGGTCGCGGACGGCGGCCAGCCCGGCCGGCTCCACGGCCTCGGCCGCGGAGACGACGACGGCGGCCTCCAGCCCCTCGACCCCGCTGGAGACGGCGGCCGCGACGGCGGCCTGGAGCGCGGTGAGGGTCAGGGAGGGCAGCGCCACGCTCGCCGCGACGTAGGTTCGGCCGTCGGTGTCGCGCACCGCGGCGCCCTCGGTCGCACCGGCGCGCGCCCGCGCCGACCGGGCGAGCGTGACGAGCTTCGCGTCCTCGGGGTGCAGATCAGCCACCGAATCAGTCTCCTACCGGTCGGTCCGGCCCTCTCACAGGCGCCCGGTGCGAGCCTGCGAGCAGTGGGGGGTGGGAGGGTCCTTCCTCAGCCTTCCACCACGCCCGCCGGCTGTTCCGCCCGGGTGGCCCCCGAGGGCTGCTGCTCGTCGGCGGCCTCCTCGCCGTCCTCCGACGGCTCGGGCAGCCGGCAGACCAGCAGGGTGTCGATGCGGTTGCGCCGCCCACCGGTGCTCTCGGCGACCAGCCGCAGTCCCCCGACCTCGGCCGCCGCCCCCTCGATCGGCACCCGCCCCAGCTCGCGGGCGAGCAGCCCGCCGACGGTCTCCACGTCGTCGTCCTCGGGCAGCTCCACCCCGGGGAACACCTGGGCGAGGTCCTGCACCGGCAGCCGGGCGGTGACCCGCGCCGAGCCGTCCTCCAGCTGCTCGATCTCCGGCCGCTGGAAGGCGTCGTGCTCGTCGGCGATCTCCCCGACGATCTCCTCCAGGATGTCCTCGATGGTGACCAGGCCGGCGAACCCGCCGTACTCGTCGACCACGATCGCGATGTGGATGCGCTGCGCCTGCATGTCCCGCAGCAGCTCGTCGACCGGCTTGGACTCCGGCACGAACGTCGGCGGGCGCATGAGCTCCTCGACCTTGGGCCCGCTGCGGTCCGGCAGGTTCTGCGACCGGCGGACCAGGTCCTTGAGGTAGACCACGCCGACCACGTCGTCGACGTTCTCGCCGATCACCGGGATCCGGCTGAAGCCGCTGCGCAGCGCCAGCGCCAGCGCCTGGCGCACCGTCTTGGTGCGCTCTATCCAGACGACGTCGGTGCGCGGGACCATGACCTCGCGGGCGATCGTGTCGCCCAGCTCGAACACCGAGTGGATCATGTTGCGCTCGCCGGACTCGACGACACCGCGCTCCTCGGCCATGTCGACCAGCTCGCGCAGCTCGACCTCCGAGGAGAACGGGCCGTCCCGGAAGCCGCGCCCGGGGGTGATCGCGTTGCCGACCAGGATCAGCAGGCTCGCCACGGGCCCGAGCACCCGGCCCAGCAGCCGGACGACCCCGGCGGAGGCCAGCGCCGTCCCGTAGGCGTGCTGGCGGCCGAGGGTGCGCGGCCCGACGCCGACGAGCACGTAGCTGACCACCGTCATGACCCCTGCGGCGGCCAGGACCGCCTGCAGCGTGCTGTCCCACAGGTCGAAGAAGAGCAGCGCCACGATGACCGCGGAGACCATCTCGCAGACGATCCGCAGCAGCAGGAGCAGCGAGACGTGCCGCGCCCGCTCGGCGACGATCTCCTCCAGCGCCGCCGCGCGCTTCACCCCGTCCCGGCGCAGCTCCTCGACGCGGGCCTTGGAGACCCGCTGGAGAGCCGCCTCCATCGCGCCGAACAGGCCGGCGAGCGGAACCAGGCAGATGGCGATCACCAGGGTGGTGATCGCGCCGGTACTCATCGGGAACCGGTCTCCTGACCCGTCGGCGCGCCCGTCACCGGCTCACGGGGGGCCGCCCGCCAGGCGTCGATGAGCTTCGTCTGGAGGCCGAACATCTCCTTCTCCTCGTCGGGCTCCATGTGGTCGTAGCCCAACAGGTGGAGAACGCCGTGGGTGGCCAGCAGCACCAGCTCGTCGTCCATCGAGTGCCCGGCGGCCCGGGCCTGACGGACGGCGACCGCGGGGCACAGCACGATGTCGCCGAGCAGCGCGGGCCCCGGCTCGGGGTCGTCGGGCCGGCCGCCGTCGAACTCGTCCATCGGGAAGGCCAGCACGTCGGTGGGGCCCTTCTCGCCCATCCACCGCTCGTGCAGGCTGCTCATGTAGTCGGGGTCGACGCAGAGCACCGAGAGCTCGGCCATCTGGTTGATCTTCATCTCGCCGAGCACGAAGCGGCAGACACCGGCCAGCTCGGCCTCGTCCACGGCGATCTCGGACTCGTTGGACACCTCGACGGGCACGGCGGTCAGCTCCCCTGCCGGCGCGGTCGGGAGGTGCGGACCGGTGGCGCGCCGGCGGCCGATCGGCTGGTGGGTGACTGACGGGTCGCGTCCCAGCGCTCGTACGCGTCGACGATGTTGCCGACCAGCCGGTGGCGGACGACGTCGGAGCTGCTCAGGTTGGCGAAGTGCACGTCCTCGATGCCGTCGAGGATCTCGCGGACGATCTTCAGCCCGCTCTGCGCACCACCGGGCAGGTCGACCTGCGTGACGTCACCGGTGACGACGATCTTGGAACCGAAGCCGAGCCGGGTGAGGAACATCTTCATCTGCTCGGCGGTGGTGTTCTGGGCCTCGTCGAGGATGACGAACGCGTCGTTCAGCGTCCGGCCACGCATGTAGGCCAGCGGGGCGACCTCGATCGTGCCCGCCTGCATCAGCCGCGGGATCGACTCCGGGTCGACCATGTCGTGCAGCGCGTCGTACAGCGGCCGCAGGTAGGGGTCGATCTTCTCCGAGAGCGTGCCGGGCAGGTAGCCCAGCCGCTCACCCGCTTCGACGGCGGGGCGGGTCAGGATGATCCGGTTGACCTGCTTGGTCGTGAGGGCCTGCACCGCCTTGGCCATCGCCAGGTAGGTCTTGCCGGTACCCGCCGGGCCGATGCCGAAGACGATCGTGTGCTCGTCGATCGCGTCGACGTAGCGCTTCTGGTTCAGCGTCTTCGGCCGGATGGTGCGGCCGCGCCGGCTGATGATGTCCAGGCTCAGCACGTCGGCGGGGCGCTCGGCGCCGCCGGCCTTGAGCATGCCGATGACCCGGCGCACCGAGTCGGGCCGGAGCACCTGGCCCGTGCCGAGCAGGGCGATCAGCTCGTCGAAGACCCGGACGGCGAAGGCGTTGTCGGCCGGCTGCCCGGTGACGGCGATCTCGTTGCCGCGCACGTGCACGTCGGCGGCGAGCTCTGCCTCCACGAGCCGGAGCAGCTCGTCGCCCGAGCCGAGCAGGGAGACCATGGACACGCCGTCGGGCACGGCGATGGTGGCCCGCACGGGCGGGGGGACGGCGCCTGCCGGCGTACCGGCGGGCGCGGCGGACGGAGCGACGAGCGTGCCGTCCGCCGTGGCGGCCTGCGCCGAGGCCTCACGCGACGTGGGAGCACCTGGCACGGGGACGTTCGGGGAGGTGTCGGGCAAGAACCCTCGACCCTGCCTTCCTGCGACGGCGAAGTGCGGGGGGACCCGCACTGGTGACCGTTCGACTCTACCCGCGCCCGGACCCCCGAACCCCGGCTCGCCCGAAGGGGTCAGCGCCCCCGGTAGGTCGCCTTGCCCGGGCCCTCGGTGAGGAACGAGGCGACGGCGCCGCGGAGGTCCTCGGTGGCGAAGAGCGGACCGGAGATCTCCGGCACCAGGGCGTCGGCGGCGCGGGCGCCCTCGCGGACGGCGACGGTGGCCAGTCGCTTGGTCGCCGCGTGCGCCACGGTGGGGCCGGCCGCGACGCGGCGGGCGTACTCCCGCGCCGCCTCGGCGAAGCCCTCGTCGGGCAGCACCCGGTTGACGACGTTCCAGCGCTCCAGGACGGCGGCCGGGTAGCGCTCCCCCGTGTAGATCAGCTCCTTGGCCCGGGCCGGCCCCGCCCGCTCGGCCAGCCGCTGCGGGCCGCCCATCGACGGGGTGAGCCCGACGACGATCTCCACGAGCCCGAACGACGCCTTCTCCGCCGCCAGCAGGATGTCGCAGGAGAGCGCCAGCTCGAAGGCCGCGGTCAGGCAGAGCCCGTGGGCGGCGAAGACGGTGGGCACCGGCAGGTCCTCGAAGGCGTTGGCCACGCGCAACAGCCGGGCCCACAGCTCACCGCCGCGCTCCGCCGGCTCCGGCCCCTCGGCGATGTCGCGGAAATAGGTGACGTCCACCCCGCCCGAGACGACCTTGCCGCGCGCCTCGACCAGCACCGCACGGGCCCGGTCGGCCCGGGACGGATCGGTCAGCGCGACCAGCTCGCCCGCCACCGTCTCCATCGCGTCGAAGGTCGCGGCGTCGAACAGGTTCAGCGGCGGGTTGTCCAGGACGACGACGGCGACGTCACCGTCGCGCTCGACGCGGAGGGGTGCGGTGGGATCGGCCATGCCCTCACCCTCTCAGCCCACCCCGCGGGCCGCAGCGACGGCCGTCCGGGAGGGCGGCTGCTCAGCCGGGCGGCCAGCCGAGGTCGCGGCCACCCAGGACGTGCAGGTGGACGTGGTGGACGCTCTGCCCGGCCTGCGGACCGGTGTTGGTGACGAGGCGGTAGCCGGGTGCGGCACCGCCGTCGGTCACCAGGCCCTCCCGGGTGGCCACCGCGTGCGCCCCGGCGACCACCTCGCCGAGCAGGGCCGGGTCGGCCGTCACCAGAGCACCGACAGTCGCGTGGTGCTCCTTGGGGATGACGAGCACGTGGGTCGGGGCCTGCGGGTTGATGTCGCGGAAGGCGAGCACCCGGTCGGTCTCGTGGACGACGTCGGCGGGGATCTCGCCGGCGACCATGCGGCAGAACAGGCAGTCGGTCACGCCCCGACCCTAGGAGGACCCCCGTGCTCCCCACCACTCGCTGCGCTCGCGGCGGGACCCGGCACGGGGGCCGTTCCAGGACGTCACCTGCTCCCCACCACTCGCTGCGCTCACGGCGGGACCCGGCACGGGGGCCGTTCCAGGACGTCACCTGCTCCCCACCACTCGCTGCGCTCGCGGCGGGACCCGGCACGGGGGCCGTTCCAGCGCGTCGGCCGTCAGCCGCCGCTCTCGACCCCGAGGTACGCCTGCACGATCCGCTCGTCGGCGAGCAGCTCGTCGGCCGGCCCCGAGTGCACCACCTCCCCGCTCTGGAGCACGTACCCGTGGTCGGCGGCGCGCAGCGCCCGGCGGGCGTTCTGCTCCACCAGCACCACCGTGGTGCCCGAGGCGCGGATCTCCTCGATGACGCGGAAGACCTCGTCGACGATCTTGGGCGCCAGCCCCATCGACGGCTCGTCCATGAGCATGACCGTCGGCCCGGCCACCAGGGCACGGGCGATGGCGAGCATCTGCTGCTCGCCGCCGGAGAGCGCTCCGGCCGGCAGCGCCCGGCGCTCGGCCAGCACCGGGAACCGGTCGTACATCGCGTCGACGGAGCGCGCGCCGCTGGCCCCGGAGTGCCACGTGCCCATCTGGAGGTTCTCCTCGATGGTGAGCGTGGCGAGGATCTGCCGGCCCTCGGGCACCTGCACGAGGCCCCGCCCCACCAGCTTGTGCGCCGGGGTGCGGGTGATGTCCTGGCCCTCGAACGTGATCCGCCCACCTGCCGGCCGCAGCATGCCGGAGACGGCGTTGATGACCGAGGACTTGCCCGCCCCGTTCGCCCCGACGAGGGTCACCAGCGAGCCCCGCTCGGCTCGGAAGCTGACGCCCCGGACGGCCTCGACCCGTCCGTAGGTCACCCGCAGGTCCTCGACGGCGAGGATCGGATCGCTCATCTCGCATCCCCCGGGGTGGTGTCGGGCGTGTCCAGGGTGCCGGCGGCGCCTGGTCGCACGTTGGCGACGGCGTCCGGTGGCACGGCGTCGTCGCCTGCCGCGGTCGGGTCCACCTGGGTGCCATCGGCGATCGAGCCACCACCGTCGTCGTCCCCGGCCGAGCCCAGGTATGCCTCGATGACCACCGGGTCGGCCGCGACCTGGTCCGGCGCGCCGCTGGCGATCACCTCGCCGAAGTTGAGGACCACGACCCGGGTGCAGGTCTTCAGGACCATGCCGACGTTGTGCTCGATGAACAGGATGGTCAGCCCGTCCCGCGCCAGCGACCGGATCAGCTCGGACAGCCGCTCCGCCTCGACGCGGTTCATCCCCGCGGCCGGCTCGTCGAGGATCAGCAGGGAGGGATCGGAGGCGAGCGCACGGGCGATCTCGAGCCTGCGCTGGTCGCCGTAGGAGAGCGCCTCCGCCCGGCTGGCGGCGAGCTCGGTGAGCCCGACGCGCTCCAGGCAGCGGGCCGCCTGGCGCAGCGCGGCCCGCTCGTCCCGCCGCGCCGACGGCAGCCAGAGCAGCCGCCGCAGGAAGGTCGGCCGGCTGACCAGGTGCGCCCCGACCAGCACGTTCTCCAGCGCCGACAGCCGGTTGAACAGCTTCGAGTGCTGGAAGGTGCGGCTCACGCCCGCTGCCGCGATCCGGTGCACCGGCGTGGCGCCGATCGTCGTCCCGAGCACCGTCGCACTGCCGGAGCTGGGTGGGACCAGCCCGCTGATCATGTTCACCAGCGTCGTCTTGCCGGCTCCGTTGGGGCCGATCAGGCCGACGACCTCGCCGGCGCGGATCTCCAGGTCCACGCCCCGGACGGCGTGCACCCCGCCGTACTCCTTGCCCAGGCCGGCGAGGGTGACCACCGGCTCCCCGGCCGCCGGGTGGCGGCGAGCAGCGAGGCCGGTGGCGTCGTCGTCGTCCCCGCCGGAGGGCATCCGGGTCCGGCGCGGGATCAGGCTGGCCAGGCCACCGGGCAGGAAGAGGATGACGACCAGCAGGAGCAGGCTGGCGAGGAACGGCCGGATCCAGCCGGCCTCCACGCCGACCGCCCGCTGGAGCTCGGGGACGATCGTCTGGAACCCGCTGCCCAGCAGCGGCCCGAGGAACATCGTGGATCCCCCGACCACCGCGGTGACCAGTCCCTCCACGGCCGCCGTGAAGTCGAAGTCGTTGGGGGCGATGAGCCGGACGTAGTAGGCGTAGAGGACGCCGTACAACCCGGCGACCGCGCCCGCGGTGACGAACGCGGCGAGCCGGTGGCGCCCCACGTCGATGCCCATGGAGCGGGCGGCCAGCTCGTCCTCCCGGATGGCCTCCAGCGCGCGGCCGTAGCGCGAGCGCCCCATCCGCCAGAACCAGTACGCGACCAGCGCGAGCGCGATCCAGGCCATGCCGACGGTCAGGACCCGGGGGACCCCCAGGCCCTGCGCGCCGCCGGTCCACTCCTGGTTGAGCAGGACCACGCGGACGGCCTCGGCGAACCCGAGGGTGGCGATCGCCAGGAAGACCCCGCGCAGGTGCATGGTCGGCAGGCCCAGGACGACGGCGCCGAGCGCGCCGACGGACATGCCGATCGCCACGGCGATCAGCAGCGCGGGGATCTCGCCGACGTCGGCGCCGGCGGGTGACAGGTAGGCACCGGAGAACGCTGCGAGGGAGGCGAAGCCCGCCTGGCCGAGGCTCAGCTGCCCGGCGATCAGGACGGCGTAGAAGGAGTAGGCGAAGATCGCCCCGAGGGCGATGAAGGTGAGCGTGGTGGCGTACTGGCCCAGCATCAGACCTCCCGGACCTTCCGCGCGCCGAGCAGCCCCTGCGGGCGCAGCAGCAGGATCACGAACAGCAGGCCGAAGGCGATGACGTTCACCCACGACGAGCCGATGTACTGGACGGCGAACACCTCGGCCAGGCCCAGCAGCAGCCCGCCGATGAGGGCGCCGGGCAGCGAGCCCATGCCGCCGACGATGATGACTGCCAGCCCCTTGAGCTCGATGGCCGCGCCCATGCCCAGCTGGGCGGTGTTCACGTTGATCGCGAACAGCACGCCGGCGACCGCGCCGAGCGCCGAGGAGATCGCGAAGGTGACCGCGGTGACCCGGTCGACGTTCACGCCGAGCACCCGCGCCGCCGTCGGGTTCTCGGCGACCGCGCGCATCCCCCGGCCCAGCCGGGTGCGGGTGACCATGTAGGTCAGCGCCACCATCAGGGCGAGGGAGACCGCGAGGATGACCACCTGCACGAGGGTCACCTGGGCGCCGAACACCTCGAACCGGGTGTCGGGGAACGAGCCCGGGGGGAATCGGCGGGTGTCCGGGCCGTAGCGCCACTGCAGCAGCGCGATCAGCATGCCGGCGAGCGCGATCGAGGAGATCAGCCCGGCGAAGTGGGCGTCGGCGCGGCCCTTGAGCGGCCGGAACGCCACCCGCTCGATCACCAGCCCCAGGACGGCGCCGAAGACGAAGACGATCGGCAGCGCGGCCCAGAGGGACAGCCCGCCCCGCTCGACCAGCTCGATGCCGACGAAGGCGGAGGCCGCGAAGACCGCGGGGTGCGCGAGGTTCAGCCGGTCGAGGATGCCGAAGACCAGCGTGAACCCGATGGCGAACAACGCGTAGATGGAGCCGATGAAGATGCCGTTCAGGAGCTGCTGCACAGAGGTGCCTGTTCTCGTCGTGGGTGCCCGGGCACGGTAGCCGACACGCCCGCCGGGGGGGGGGGGGGGGGGGGGGGGGGGGGGGGGGGGGGGGGGGGGGGGGGGGGGGGGGGGGGGGGGGGGGGGGGGGGGCGGCGCG